>NZ_JBYQFJ010000028.1:0-39534 GCF_057836705.1 Virgibacillus carmonensis
GCTTATGTCTCGAGTGTCTAGGCGCTGGAGCTAGACAGACTTTCGTTTATACTTTTTTTACTCTTAAAAAAAAAGATAGATCAGCATTCACGCTGATCTATCTTATATTTTTATGAAACGGATGTTTGATGTCCTGTCTTATCTGATTTATTTCTGGTAAATTGGATTGCAGTAATAATCCCAAAAATGACAAGTCCCACAAGTGAGAATATTAAATCTGGGTATATCAGCAATAATCCTCCTAGCAATAAAAATATACGTTCTAACCAGTTTACTGTAATAATAAAATAGCCAATCATACCGGAACTTATACTCATCATTCCAAGCATGGCAGTAATCACAGCAATTGATACATTCGTGACATTTGCATCACCTTGCAAGAGAAGAATCGGCTGTGACATAAACATGTATGGAATGATAAATGCAGCAATGGCTAATTTAACTGCAGTAACCCCCGTTTTCATTGGATTCGCACCAGCTATTCCCGCTCCTGCAAAAGCTGCCAGACATACGGGTGGAGTAATATCAGCCACAATACCGAAGTAAAACACAAACATGTGAACCGCTATTACCGGGACATCAAATGCTAATAATGCTGGTGCTGCCATTGTTGCTGTAACAACATAATTTGCAGTTGTAGGTAATCCCATTCCTAATATAATACATGCAATCATGGTGAAAAACATTACAAGGAAAAATTGGCCTTGTGCAAGCTCAATAATTCCGCCTGCAATTTTTGGGCCGAGTCCAGTAGTAGTTACTGTACCTGCAATTATACCCGCAGTCGCACAGGCTGCGATAACAGGTAATGCAGTCCTGGCTCCCTCTTCCAACAACTTAATAATTCCCTTAAAAGATAGGCGTGTATCTTTTCGAAAGAAACTAATAACAAGTGCAGCCCCAATTGCAAAAAGTGCTGCAAATGTTGGCGTATAACCTACAAGAAGAAATCCAATGATGATAATAAGCGGTATAAACAAGTCCAATCGTTTTACAAGGTTTTTCATTTTAGGGAGCTGATCTTTTTTAAGACCTAAAATCCCCTGTTTACGAGCTTCAAAATGTGTCCCCATAAATACCCCTGCAAAATAAAGAACTGCTGGAATAATCGCAATAACAATTATTTCGTTATATGGAACACCTGTGTAGGAGGCCATAATAAATGCAGCCGCCCCCATAATTGGTGGCATAATTTGGCCACCTGTGGATGCTGTCGCTTCAGTAGCAGCCGCAAAGTGGGGTTTAAATCCTGCCCTTTTCATCATTGGAATGGTAAATGAACCTGATCCCACTGTATTTGCCACAGAGCTTCCACTTACCATACCCTGCAAACCACTTGCCGCAACAGCTGCTTTGGCAGTACCACCTGTATATTTCCCAGTTAACCTAAGTGCAATATCATTGAAAAATTGCCCAATATTGGTTTTAACTAACATAACTCCGAAGAATAGGAACAAATAAATGTATGTGGATGAAATTTGGATAGGTGTACCAAATATGGAGCTTGAGCTAAAAAACATTTCAGTAGCAAGCGATGGCCAGTCATATCCGGCATGCCCGATTACTGGAATATACTGACCAAGTAATCCATACAAGAGGGCTGCTATTGCAATAATAACAATTGGTAGTCCAACAACTCGTCTTGTCGCTTCTAAAAGTAAAATAATACCTGCTGTAGCAACAAATTGGTCTGTATAAGTGAAGCCGAAAATAATGGCTTCATTGATCAATCTGTCATAGCTATAGATAATATAATAATTTGTAGATAATGCCGCCAATGCAAGTAGGGCATCATACCACGGAACACCTCTTCGTTTCGTCATGGAAGATTTGATTGGATAAAGTAAATATACCAAGCCTAAACCTGCCCCGAGATGGATTGCTCCTTGAATAATCGAAACATATGACCCATAAAAGGCCGTGTAGAGCTGGAAAATGGTTAATGCCCCACCAACGATAAGTGTCACCCAACCCCATGGTCCCAAATTGGTGCGGTAGGCACTTTCTTTATCATATTTTGCCATCAATTCGTCTTTGTCAATTTGTCCAGTATCTTGTGTAACCAATGATTAAACCTCCGTTCGATCTATCTATGTAGTGAGGAGAAAGAACCGGACATAACCGTCCGGTTCTTTCTAAATTCTTTATTCAATAATTCCTGCTTCTTTAAAGTACTTCTCAGTTCCTGGATGAAGTGGTAGATCGCCTACACCTTTCATCGCATTCTCTTTTGTAATCAGTTTAGCCTGTGCAATTGTCATATCACCTGATTTTTCATATAACGTTTTGGTTAGTTTATATGCAAGATCTTCACTAACTTGTTCCGTTGAACCAAGGAGTAACGCCATTGCAGTTACAGTTTGTACCGGCTCTTGCTGCCATTCATAAGTACCAGGTTCAACTGTATATGCTTCATATTGGCTATTATCCGTTACTTCTTTTAATGCATCGCCTTCGATATCAAGGAATTTCACTTCATTAGTAGCTGCTGCTAACTCATCAGTTGTAGAAGATGGTACACCTACAACTGCAAATGAAGCATCAATTGTACCGTTTTGTAATTTACTTTTCGCATCGCCAAAGCCTTCTTCATAAGCTTCAAAGTCACCTTCTTCAATGCCATACGCTCTAAGTACTAATTCAGCCGCTTCACGTGTTGCTCCACCTGGAGGCCCAATTGCAACCTTTTTACCCTTTAAATCTTCAATCGTTTCAATTCCAGTTGAATCAAGCGTTACAACTTGCAAAGCTTCTGGATAAAGGGAACCGATTACTGCAACATTATCAGTTGTTTTCCCTTCAAATTCACCTGTTTCATCAATAGCATTAATCATAGTAGTATTTTGTGCGATTCCTAATTGGAAATCACCTGACTGGATTTTTGCAATGTTTTCTACAGATGCACCAGATTCTACTGAACTCACATCAAAGCCTTCAACGTCGATGTTATCTGTCCATAGATTAGCCATCTCTCCACCTAACGGATAGTACACACCACCAACACTTCCAGTTCCCATGGTAAGATTTGTTGTAGCCTCTGCCTCTTCTCCTCCACCGTCACTGCTTCCGCCATTTCCACTATCGCCACACGCACTTAAGATCATGCCGATAGCAAGAATTATCACAAATGAAAATATACTTCTTTTCTTCAAAATAAAGCCCCCTTAATAGTTTAATTATCTAATACACAGAATTACATACTATGTTTTAGATTTTTGACCACGTTTCCATTAAAATGATAACGTTTTAATATGTATTTTACCTTGATTCTTATAATACTACAAGTTTTAAAATATTCGATTCCCTTATTGTATGCTAGGTAGTAGGCTCTTTAGTATTATATGGAAAAAGAAAGAACACTATATAGTGCCTATCTAACTTCTTAAAACAAACTTTTCTTGCGACAAATTCGAAAATCGTGCATGATCCTACGTTTAAGAAAAGCCCAGGGCGCCTTGAAAGACACGACAAGCATAAGCAGAGCGGGTTTCCTCGCGCGAAAGCGAACTGCTTATGTCTCGAGTGTCTAGGCGCTGGAGCTAGACAGACTTTCGTTTATACTTTATTTACAATTGAAAAAGGCACGCCTTTTGACTTGTATATGTACGGTTGCTATTATTTTTACAAGGAGGTCGAGTCAAATGACCATTTATGAATACTCTGCAAAAACACTTATGGGTGAAGAAAAATCACTAAAAGATTACGAGGGCAAAGCCGTTCTAATTGTCAATACTGCAAGCGAATGTGGTTTCACACCCCAGTTTGAGGGGTTACAGGAACTATACAATGAATATAAGGACCAAGGGCTTGACATACTTGGTTTCCCATGTAACCAATTTAATAATCAGGATCCTGGTTCTGATAATGAAATATCCGATTTCTGCCAGCGGAATTATGGTGTTACCTTTCAAATGTTTAGTAAAGTCCATGTTAAAGGCGATGATGCTCATCCATTATTCCAATTTCTTACAAAAGAAGCCCCAGGAATGTTGACCAAGCAAATTAAATGGAACTTCACCAAATTCCTAATTGATAAAAATGGTAAGGTAATCGATCGTTTTGCACCACAAACAAAACCAGAAAGTATTAAGAGCGATATTGAAAAAGCATTAAACGGTTAAGAAAAGCTCAGAGTGCCTCGAAAGACACGACAAGCATAAGCAGAGCGGTGCAGTATAGGTGCTTTGCCCACGCGGAAGCGAACTGCTTATGTAAAAAATGGGGATTCAATTCACTTATGAATTGAATCCCCATTTTAATTTTTAAGAGCAAAGAAAGTATAAAATTTTGGCGATTAACTGTCTAGCTCCAGCGCCTAGACACTCTGAATTAGTAGAGAAAGGAATGCAATTTGTATTCCTTTCAATTATATTTTTGCACCCATGATTCGACTCTTAGTAAGCCTTTGCCCAGTAAACTAATTCTTTAGCTTCTTTCCCACAGCATACACATGTGTCTGAAATCTTTTCTTGTTCAAAAGGAATACAACGTGATGTTGCTTGTGTATCTTCCTTTATTTTTTCCTCGCATGCTTGATCGCCACACCACATTGCTTTAATGAATCCTGTTTTTTCATCAAGCGTTTGTTTGAATTCCTGCAAAGTAGTTGCAACCGATGTTTTTTCTGTACGGTGCTGAAGTGCTTTATCAAACAGACTTTGTTGAATCTCATCTATTAAAGCAGCCACCCGATCTTCCAACCCGTTTAATGGAACGAATTCTTTCTCTCCCGTGTCACGACGAACGATTACTGCTTGTTCATTTTCAATATCCTTTGGTCCAATTTCGATTCGAATTGGTACACCCTTCATTTCATGCTCGTTAAACTTCCATCCAGGAGACTTGTCACTAGCGTCAATATCCACACGTGCAACCTGTTTCAATTGATCACGCAAGTCATATGCTTTATCTAACACGCCTTCTTTATGTTGTGCGATTGGGACAATCATCACTTGTGTTGGTGCAATGCGTGGCGGTATAACCAGTCCACGATTATCGCCATGTACCATAATCAAACCACCCATGATGCGTGTGGAAAGACCCCAAGATGTTTGATGCACATACTGACTTTCACCCTTTTTATCTAAAAACGTAATATCAAAAGCTTCTGCAAACCCTGTACCGAAATGGTGAGAGGTTCCAGACTGCAATGCTCTTCCATCATGCATTAAACTTTCAATCGTCAATGTATAATTCGCACCTGCAAATTTTTCTTTATCTGTTTTGCGTCCTTTAAGTACAGGTATTGCTAAGTAGTTTTCAACAACATCCGAATAAACCCCGAGCATTCTTTCTGTTTCTGCTGATGCATCCTCATTCGTCTCATGTGCTGTATGTCCCTCTTGCCAATGAAATTCAGATGAACGCAAGAACGGACGTGTTGTTTTTTCCCAGCGTACAACATTTGCCCATTGATTATACAGCATTGGCAAGTCACGATAAGAATGAATATTTTTGGAATAAAAATCGCAGAAAAGTGCTTCCGAGGTTGGACGAACAGCTATTCGTTCGGTTAATTCTTCGTCTCCTCCATGTGTTACCCAAGCCACTTCCGGCGCAAATCCTTCGACATGATCTTTCTCCTTCTGAAGAAGGCCTTCAGGAATAAATAATGGAAAAGCGACATTGGAATGACCTGTATCCTTTATTTTCTTATCCAGCTCATTGCGAATATTTTCCCATATTGCATATCCATATGGCTTAATAATCATCGTCCCTCGCACTAGTCCATAGTCCACCAAATCTGCTTGCTTCACCACATCGGTATACCACTTTGCAAAATCATCCTCCATTGCCGTTACCTTTTCAACAAACTGTTTATTCTTTTTACCCATCAAAAGCCCTCCTTAAATAAATGTAAACACAAAAAATCCTCCATCCGATAAAGGGACCGAGGTTTGGTGGTACCACCCTTGTTTACAAGGTTACTAAACCTTGTACACTTAGCTTGATAACGGTTATGAACCGCGCGCATCTTAGAGCATTAACGCTTTTCTGATGGCGAACTTAAAGGCAGGTTCTAATTTGTGTCTTTAGGAATTCACACCACTCATTCCCTCTCTTTAAAAAACGAATCAAATTATACTAATCCTTATCTACGTTTCGTATATTATAATTTTTAATATATAACCATGTGAAAGTAAAGTCAAGTTCAATTACCCTATAGCTCGTTCGTATTTTGAAAATAATGTTCCACCCATATCATGTAATCCGACAAATGTGAATCCAACATCCTTATAAAAGCGGTTTAAAACTTGGTTATGACCGACACAATCTAACCGCAATGAGCCCTTTTTTGAAGTGATGTTGTCCATCATCCACAAAACCAAGTCTTTTCCTACCTGCTTATTATGTTGATCTCGTGCAACAACTAATCGATGCAGGTATACAAACTGACCATCATTATTACCCCATAATTCGAAATCCCAGTCATTTTGTTCAGATGATAGATTAAAGGATGCAATTAATTTACCAGTAACATCTTCTACAACAAAAGTAGTTCCCTTCAAAATTGCCACTTCTATCTCATGATTTTCTTTTCCGCTATGTAGGTAACTCCATTGGTCTATCCCGTTTTCTTTTAACCAGCCTGCTGCATCCGAAAGTATTTTAATTACCAAAGAAGCATCATCCTTAGTCGCTTGACGAACACGAAAGTCTGAGAATATTCTTGATGTGAAAATTGGCCCCATATAATTTCCTCCTGTGGCTATAAGTTTATTCTATTTTACAAGATTTCAACTACAAGGTATAGTGTTGCCAACTTAATTCCACTGAAGTGGATCCTCGGTCTTAAGGCTGAGACAAAAACGTTCTGAAGGTCGTTATAACTGTTTGCTTCATCCGATAAGATGAAGGTATAAATTAAAGCATATCGCAAGGGGCGCTGCACATGAATATTTTAAAAAACAAAAACTTTTTATTTTTACTATTAGGGAGAATCGTAACAAATATTGGAGATAGTATTTATTACGTAGCAGCGATGTGGCTTGTTTATGATCTCGGCGGAAACGCCTTTTATTCCGGGTTAGCTGGATTTTTGACATTGTTACCTGTTGCTTTACAATTTATAACTGGACCATTTGTTGATCGTTGGCCAGTTAAACGAACCCTCATCATTACGCAAGTTTTGCAGTCAATCTTAATTCTGATTATACCAATCACCTATTATTTTGATGTACTTACCGTTCAGATTGTGCTAATCGTTATGCCTATTGTTGCATTTATCGAGCAGTTCGCTTATCCATCTCAGTCTAAGGCATTACCAATTGTTTTGACAAAAAAAGAGCTGGTAAAAGGAAATTCCTATTTCTCATTTGCTTACCAAGGAATCGATATGGTTTTTAACGCTCTTTCAGGATTATTAATTGCCTTTGTTGGAGCGATTTCACTCTATATTGCTGATTCCATAACTTTTGCTGTAGCTGCTATTTTGTTCACATTATTAAAAATACCACATGTAACAGAAGAGACCATTACAAAGAAAAAAGGAATCAAGCAAGGATTTCGAACGTATTTTCATGAGTTAAAAGAAGGATTTTCGATTGTATTCGGTTCATTGATGGCTACTTTCCTGATTGGCTCCATTGTTGCAAACTTTGCAATTGGTGGTGCGCTAGCCGTTCTTCCTGCTTTTGCGGACGAGAGTGGCGGTGCGGAAATCTATGGATTTTACCTAGCCTCTATGTCCACTGGAGGATTAATTGGAGCGCTGTTTGCGGGTTGGATGGGTAAATTTCGTGTTGGCCGTTTCAGCATAGTCGCTTTTCTAATCGGTGCAATATGCTGGGTTCTATCAGCCTTACTCCCATGGACATACATAGCTGTAGTGTTATACGGAATTGCTTGGATCCCGATTGGAGGTACAAACGTTATTTTTGCTGCTACTATTCAATCCGTTGTTCCTAACCGTATATTAGGAAGGATTAACTCTGTTTCGATGAGCATGAGCGCTGCAGCCATGCCTATTGGATCATTGGCAGGAGGATATTTCGCAACCGTAACAAGTCCAACATTAATCTTTTCCTTAACTGGGGTCGGGATTATCTTTATATCCATTGTATGGTCCCTACATCCCAGATTAAGAAATTTACCAAGAGCTGAAGAGATGTCCCCAGAATCATTTGGCTTAGATTTCGCTAAAGACAATACGGAACAAGCAAAAGGTTAGGTGGACCTTAAAACTTGTTGATAAAAAGTATCAATCACACCTTTGGTACCAACTAGGTATCGTGCAACCACCAACTGAATTGTTCATTTTCCTTGTATTACGCGAATTGAGAGCCAGAGTGCCGAATCAGCTGTATACTGCTGCCTTATTATTCGCTCAATTAAGAAGAAGTGTACATTCCGCCGTTAATATGAATTGTTTGTCCAGTCATATAAGTCGATTCATCTGATGCAAGCAGCACATAAGCACCCGCAAGTTCAGATGGCTGTCCAGGTCTACCTAACGGTGTGTCTGTGCCGAATTTTGCCACTTCATTGGCTTTGAAGGTTGACGGAATTAGCGGTGTCCAAATCGGACCAGGAGCGACGGTGTTAACACGAATATTTTCTGGAGCAAGCGATTTGGCTATACTTCTGGCAAACGCGGTAATAGCTCCTTTTGTCGCCGTATAATCAATCAATGTTTCATTGCCAACGTGTGCATTAATGGAAGAGGTGAAGATGATTGTGTCCCCACTTTGTAAATGCGGAATCGCTGCTTTTGTCATGTAAAAGAACGAAAAAATATTCGTACGAAACGTTTCTTCCCACTGTTCATCGCTAATATCAAGCAAGCTCTTTTGCGGGTATTGTACAGCAGCGTTATTGACAAGGATATTTAAACCGCCAAGTGATTCAACTGTTTGGCTAACCGCTCGCTTACAAACTTCTACATCCTTTACGTCACCTGGGATTAAGAGACATTGTACACCTTCCAATTCTACGCATCGCTTTGTTTCTTCAGCGTCGCTATCTTCTTCCAGATAACTAATTGCTACATGAGCACCTTCCTTAGCGTAAGCAATGGCAACTGCACGTCCAATCCCACTATCTCCACCACTTATTAGAGCAACCTTTCCTTTCAATTTACCAGCACCAACATATTCCTTTCCCGTCTGATTAGGCAGTGGTTTCATTTCATCCTCTAAACCGGGTTGCTTTGGCTGTGTTTGGGCGGGTTGTCCACCAGTTTGTAAATTGCGCATATCCATTATTCATTCCTCCTTTTAGTGCGTGTTCAAAAAGTCGGCAAATTAGAAACAAGAAGTTCGAGGCGGCGTAGTTTTGAGGATCGGAATGTAGGCTATTCCTACATGAGAACCGGAAAAACAAGCCAACGAAGAAATTCGCCGTTTATCATTTGGTGACTTTTTGAACATCCTCTTTTAAGGATATATTCCCCACTGGGAAAAATTTTATGTCAGTGTATTATACCCGGAATAGAAAAAAGCCAGGAGAACCTCCTAGCTTTCGTTGTGCTAATATCAGAACCTTAATCAGATACTATAATCGAATATGCTTCGCCTTGTGTACGCTGTGCAGCATGATAGGTAGGCCCCACCAATTCCGTATACGAAAAGCCATAAGCAATTGCGGAAGTTACAAAACTTTTGGCCCGTTCAACTGCCGCACGTATAGCTTTGCTTTTTGCCAGTTCCGCAGCAATCGCAGCAGAATAAGTACATCCAGCTCCACTCGTATGGACAGTATCAATCCTTGGTGCTTCATATGTGGTAAATCTAGAACCATCATACAGTACATCTATGGCAGGACCTTTTAATCGCCCACCTTTGACTAATACATATTTTGGACCTAATTTATGTAAATCCATGGCTGCTTGTTTCAGGTCATCAACACTTGTTAAAGCTCGTCCATCTAACAAAAAAGACGCCTCAGGCATATTTGGTGTAATAATTGTTGCGAGTGGCAATAACCGCTTCTTCAAGGCTTCAATTGCATCATCCTCTACTAGTTTTGAATCAAGCTTTCCAACCATTACTGGATCGATTACAATGTGTGCAACATCTGAGCCGCTAATAATTTCCGCTGTCTTTTCAATCACTTCTTTTGAAAAGAGCATTCCTGTTTTAAGCGCGTCGACCCCAACTTGTTCAATTGCTGTTACGTATTGTGCCTCGATAGCTTCAATTGTTTGCGGATGAACGTTTTTCATTGTTTCTGGATGTCTTGCAACAATCGCTGTTACCACGCTCATCCCATATACATCCAATTCTTGAAATGTTTTTAAGTCTGCTTGGATTCCAGCACTCCCACCAGCTGCGGAACCAGCAATGGTTAATACTCTAGGTGGTTTGATCATCATACAAAATCCTTTCTTCTAGAGAATGTGCAAAAAGTCACCACAGGATGAATGCGACTTTTAGAACACGCACTTCTACTTAAAAAATAACAACAAATACAAACCATACAATCATAATAACTTGTATGACAACTTTCGCAACTGCACCGCTCAAGAACCCGATAAGGGAACCAATAGATGCACGGAAAGCCTCCTTTATTGTGCGCTTTTGAATCATTTCAACAATAAGTACTGTCACAAAGGGTATAATTAATATACCAAAAGGTGGAATGATAAATGACCCAATAATTACTGCTACACCAGCAGCGCGTTCTCCCCATTTACTTCCACCGAATTTTTTCACAAAATAGCTGTTTGCAATGATATCAGAAACAATGAGTATCGCAGTTAAAATAACCATACTGACCCAAAAGATGACGCCTAGTTCATCATGACTGATACCAAAGTGATACAAAAGAAACCCGATCCAAAGAACGAGTGGCGAGGGGATAATTGGATAAATGATCCCAACAAAACTCAAAATAAACAACACAATAATCGCAATCCAAATAAGTATATCTATCATAATTACCTCCATTAATAATGTCTACACTGTTTTTTTATTAGAAAACTCGGCTTATTGCCAAGCTTTAATGGCGAAAGCTCTAATTGGACTTGTACTGATATCCACTTAAAATTTATGCTTTCTTATCAGTGCGAAAAAGACTTGATAGCTTCGTTTCCTCTTTTGCAAAAATCCTTTTATAATTCTCTTTATGCATAATCAAACTTAATACAAATAAAACAAACGCAGTAATTCCTGGTGTCATTCCGAAAAAAGCAAATGATGTCACAACAAATGCTATGTACATGAGAAGTACGCCAATTACCAAATAATCTGTAACCAGTGTAAAAAGAAATAAAGCTGCTATACAAATTACTGCGACTCTCCAATCAATTGCCAGGAAGGCACCAACTAACGAGGCGGTCCCCTTTCCGCCTCTAAAATTCATGGTAATCGGATAGTTATGGCCGATTACAATAAATAATGTATTAATATACACGAAAATAATAGTAGTTTCACCCGTGATACCACTATCAGTTAGAATAAATAACAAAAATAATATCGAGATTGTCGCTTTAAAGACATCAATCAATGCTACTATTATGCCATATTTCCAGCCTAATAATATGGTTGTATTTGATGCACCTGAATTCTTTACGCCAGTTTTCTTGATATCGACCTTTTTAAACTTTCCCACTAATTGTGACCCGTGAATACATCCAAACAAATAACCGATTATTATACTTAGAATGTAAAGCATCTTCTCCCTCCCCTCTATAATACTATAATCGCAGCTTCAACTGTTTTTTTTGAAACAACATTTATTACGAGAGCTAATTGGTAAAGGTTTCATTAGTTAAACTCCCGATTTACAAATGAAAGTAAATTGATATGCCTTTCGCACTTTTGGTATGATACGGGTATATGAATTATTAAGGGGAACTATATGACTTGAAAAAAATAAACAAAGACATCCTAACATGGATGATCATCATAGCGTTTTTTGCAGCAGTTATTTTTCTATATAACAAGGTAAATCATCATTATGTCGATTTAGGTGAAGACGCGTCTCCGCCAATGAAACTTCATCCTGTTGTAGAAAAAAAGAAGGATAAGTTACTAGAACAAACTGCGTCCATCGGAATTGATGTCGTGATTACAGAAAAGTGGCGCTCCATTGCTCGGCAAAATAAATTATATGCACAAGGTAGAACAAACAATGGACACATTGTCACACACGCAGAGGGTGGGGAATCTTATCATAATTACGGATTAGCAATTGATTACGCCTTACGAAATGAGAATGATACAGTCATTTGGAACATAACCTATGACGGAAATAATAACGGTGAAAAAGATTGGTTTGAAGTAGCAGAAATCGCAAAAAATCTTGGGTTTGAATGGGGTGGTGACTGGCTTAACTTTAAAGACTATCCACATTTACAGATGGACTTCGGTTTAAGTATTAGTCAGCTAAAAAGAGGTTTACGCCCAAATATTGAAGAAATACAAGAAGAATAGGACAAACAAATGGACACAAACCACGCAAAAAACTATACTGAAATCATCTCGAATTAGAGATATTTCAGCAAGGAGGAAAACTATGGAATTAAAAGGCATTCATCACGTATCTGCGATCACAGCAAATGCAAAACAAAACTACGACTTTTACACAACTATATTAGGAATGCGTCTTGTGAAAAAAACCATAAACCAAGATGACACATCAGTATATCACTTATTTTATGCTGATGAGATTGGGAATCCTGGAACTGATTTAACATTTTTTGAAATACCACATGCAGGAACAACCTACCAAGGTTTTGGTAGTATTTCTGGTACTTCATTACGTGTACCAAACGATGATGCATTAGCATTTTGGCAAACCCACTTTACAGAATTTGATGTCGATCATGATGGAATCGTTGAACAAGGTGGTCGAAAAGTCATTCATTTTCGTGACCCTGAACAACAGCGTTTAACTCTTGTATCTGATGAAACCAATATCGGAGTCAAAGGTGGAAAACCGTGGATTCGGGGTAGTGTTCCTGCAGACAAAGGGATTATTGGACTTGGACCAACAAAATTAACGGTCGATAACCCTGCACCAACCATTGCAATTTTAACTGAAATATTAACGTTTAAACAGACTGGAAACTACCCATCAATAGTGGATGGGCAAGATGACATCCTTGTATTTTCTACAGGTGAAGGCGGTACCGGTGCGGAAGTGCATATAGAAACTCGAAAAGACCTACCGAAAGAACGACCTGGGCGTGGAAGTGTTCACCATGTTGCATTTCGTGTCGATAACGAGGAAGAATTAGCGAAATGGAAAGACCGTTTGATTGCAGCACGCATTCCAAACTCTGGACTCGTAGATCGCTTTTACTTTAAATCACTTTACTTTAGGGAACCAAATGGCATACTTTTTGAATTAGCAACAGATGGACCTGGATTTGCTACTGATGAAGACAGTGAACATTTAGGTGAATCATTAGCACTTCCACCACTTTTTGAAGACCGTCGGAAAGAAATTGAAGAAAAACTGAAGCCACTAGATACCAAAAGACCGCGTGATTAACACGCGGCCTTTTGTTTATCCATGATTTTCGTCCGAATGATCTTCGTATGTTGCATTTTTATCTTCTGGCAATTCATCAATCGAATGCTTAAAAGCATAGCCTTTGTTAATTGTAATTAATGTTAAGACTAATACGGCCAATATAATGACAATTCCTAAAACAATATAACCAGTCATACCTAGTACCCCTTTATATATTTTACATAGCAATTACTTTCTTTTATCCAACCTTTTTGCTCAAAGAAATCACTAACATCTAAATAATCTGGAGAAACTTCAGCCTGCATATACACTAAACCATTTTGACTCGCAACCTGCTCCAACTTTTTATATAGATGTTCATTTAACCCTTTTTTTCTGTAGGTATGATTGATGGTAAACCTTTCCACTTCAATCCCATTGCTATCTACATCTATATTGATAAATATAAAGGCAAGTACTTCTTCTGACTTTTCGACAACAAACCATCTAGATGTTGCTTCTGAGAGTGATTTCCTGTAAAAGTCTTCTTCTAGTATACTAGCATTTTCTAGTAATCGCATATTTTCTTTATACTCAATTAATTGATTAATTGCTGTGTAATCAGTGACTTGCGCTTGTCTAATTTTATACACAAAGATAACTCCTTACTGCTTTTCAAAAGGTTTGATTGAGCCAAAAATTGTCTCTGTATATGGCATATCAACACCAACTGCTTTTGCTAATCGAATTGCACCGCCATGCAGATGATCAACCTCAAGAGTCAATTTCTTTCTACGGTCTTGATGCATGGATGAAGTCGCTTCAGCTGGTAAGTTCAGCATTTTATTTTTAGCAGCCTCTACCTCTTCTTCTAAAATTTCTACGTTATATGCTTTTGCTAAAATTTTCATCTCCTGTAAAACCATTTCTGCAACCCGAAATGTATCTGCCTCTTCGCGAATTGGTCCAATTGATAGATTGGTTGCGGTAGTAACCCCGGAAAATGCAGTGATAAACATATATTTTTTCCATAACTCTTTTAAAATTGTTTTATTGTTATTTCCAGTAATAGTTGTTTCCTTCAAAAGGTCTTCTAGTTCTTGGCAAATCGTCGTTTGTGTAGGTTGTAATGGTCCAAAAATAAGGTCATCAAAATCACTTGAATGAATAACATGCCCATCTTCATTTAAAGTTGAAATAATAAACGAGAGTCCACCGAGAATAAAATCTTTACCAAGTTGATCTTGTAGCATGCTAATGTGTTCAATCCCATTTAGTACAGGTAACACATATGCACCATTATCCGTTAACGGTTTCAAACTATCAAGCGTCCCTTTGATATGATAGCCTTTTACACTGACAAAGACAAGATCCGCATGCTCAATATCTGTTGGACTTGTCACAATCTTCGGATCTGGTATTTCGTAATCCCCTTTTGGACTATAAATTTTGATCCCTTTATCGTGTAATTGCTTCGCACGCTTTTCGCGAACCAGAAATGTTACATTTGCCCCACCCTCATGAAAGCGGCTTCCGAAGTATGCTCCAAGTGCTCCAGCACCGATTATTACAATATCCATTAAAACCCCTCCATTGGTACGATTTGTTGTTATCGTACCTTTTTTCTACTCACTTTGTCTATTATCTACTTTGTTTATGCAGTTTTCTTATACATATGCTTCCAAAAACAAATATGGAGCATAACCAAGTATACGACATGATTCTTAAGAAATTAATGGAATGGAATAGCTTAGTTGTTTTATAGAACGTATTTGCTCATTTATTTCAAATTATCTAAATATATCGTGTTTGAGAAAGAATAAATATATCGATATTATTATAGAGTGTCTGCTTGGAAGAAATATCACCTACAAACTACATATTTTTTTCCATAAAATCAGGTCATTTATACCCAGGTTAATAGTCATGACACAAGATAAAAGGTAGAGCATTGATCAACGCTTCAAATTCACTCAATGCTTTTAAAATTTAGGGGAGGTCATTTAGAACATGAAGAAATTATTAGTCGTTTCCATGTTTTGTTTTTCATTACTTCTACTTGCAGCATGTGGTTCTGAAGAAGAATCTACTGGTTCAGGCGGAGAAGGTAGCGAAGATTTATTAGCACAGTTGAAAGAAAAAGGTACAGTGACCGTCGGATTTGCGAATGAACAGCCATACGCCTACCAAGAAGACGGTGAATTAAAAGGGGCTGCAGTTGATATTGCAGAAGCAGTTTTCATGGAACTTGGAATTGAGAAGGTAGAAGGAAAGTTAGCGGACTTCAGTCAGCTGATACCTGGCCTGAATGCAGGAAAATTTGACGTTATTACGGCTGGAATGGCAATTAACCCTGACCGTTGCGAGAATGCCGACTTTGGTGAACCGGAAATGGTATATGGTGAGGGATTGGTTGTTCAAGCTGGAAATCCATTAGACCTTCACAGTTATAAAGATATCGCGGATAATCCAGAAGCCACTGTATCCATTATGCAGGGAGCTACAGAGAATGAGTATGTCAAAACGGAAGGTGTAAGTGAAGAGCAAATTCAAAGTGCTCCAGATATTCCAGCAACATTCTCTGCTGTGTCGTCAGGTCGTGTGTCTGCGACAACTGGTACAGAAATGTCACTTAGAATGGCTTTGGAAACGTCTAACACAGATAACCTAGAGTTCGTTTCTGATTTCGAACAACCAGGTATTGAAGGTGTTCCAAGCTATGGTGCTGCTGCATTCCATAAAGATAGTGACACACTTCGTGAAGCATATAATGAAAAATTAGCTGAACTAAAAGAGGATGGAACAGTAAAAGAGCTTTTAGAAGCAAATGGCTTTAGTGCTGAAAACAATTCAGTACCGGAAGAAATTACAACAGAAGGTATCTGTAGTGGTGAACAATACTAAACCTTAGTCTTATTAAAAAGATAAACAAAGACTCCATAGGGTCTGACTCCCTCACCCAGGGGTCAGACCCTATGCTTTTTTAATAGATAAGAAGTATAAAATTATTGTCTAGTTCCAGCGCTAAAGCTGTAGTGGAATTCCTTCACCTCCGTGCGATAAGTCAACATCGGTTCGGTTCAGTCCAGTCCATACGTCGCTAAACAGACGCTTGCGCTTTCCTTAATAAAACCAACAAAGAAGGAGTGATTACCATTAATGCAATAATTGAAGTTTTCCCCGTTTTAATGAAGGGTGTAGAAATAACGGTTACGGTACTTCTGGCCTCTATAGTTTTGGGGTATTTAATGGCATTTATTGCAGGGTTTTGCCGCCTTTCATCTAACGTTATCCTCCGAAAATTCACAGGATTTTATGTTGAAGTTTTTCGCGGGACATCATTAATCGTACAATTATTCTGGCTTTATTATGCACTACCAATTTTATTCGGCATCGAAATAGGTAGCAACTTTTGGGCTGGAGTACTAGCAATCTCATTAAACTATGGAGCATATATGTCTGAAGTTGTTCGTGGCTCAATCCTATCTGTAGCAAAAGGACAAACAGAGGCCTCCACAGCACTAAACATGTCACGCTTTCAACGCATGAGACTCGTTATCTTCCCTCAAGCAGTTCGTATGATGCTTCCAGAATTCGGTAACTATCTCATCCTAATGTTAAAGTCTACATCACTGGTCTCCTTAATCGGCATGATGGACATTCTCTACTACGGTGATATTTTACGAAGCTCCAATCTATCCCAAGCACCAACTGTTTATCTATTAGTACTAGTATTCTATTTCATTCTAGCATTGCCGCTAATTTGGCTTACTAAAAAAATGGAAAGTGCTTCTAAGAAAGGGGTGGCGAACTAATGAATAATTGGAGCTGGGATATATTCTTCGAGTCCTTCCCTATAATTTTAGAAGGTCTTGGGATAACAATTGCCTTAACAATTGCATGTTATTTATTTGCATTACTATTTGGATTTGTCTGGACACTATTGAGGCAAATACCTATAAAACCAATAAGATGGATTTTATTGTGGGTTATGGAGTTCATTCGTTCCACACCACCACTTGTGCAGTTATTTTTCATTTACTACGCATGGCCAATGGTACCTGTAGTTGGAATGACATTAGACCCATTCACAAGTGCAGTTCTCGGATTAGGTATACACTACAGCACGTATATTGGTGAGGTATACCGGACCGGTATTGACGGTGTGGATAAAGGACAATGGGAAGCGTCCAAAGCATTAAATTTCTCAACCAGAAGAAAATGGACTAAAATTATTTTGCCACAAGCAATACCCCCAACCATTCCAATGCTCGGAAATTATTTAATCATTATGTTTAAAGAAGTTCCACTAGCATCAACAATTGGAGTTGTCGGTATTCTTGCATTGGCAAATAATTATGGTGCCCAGCACTGGAAATATCTAGAGCCACTAACAATTGTGGCGATCTTATTCCTTGTGTTAAGCTATCCATCTGCCATTTTGGTCAACAAGCTTGAACGTAAATTCAACCGACGATTTGATAAAAAGGAAACACACGGAAGTAAAGTCAGCTAAGGAAGAAAGGCGGAGGCGACTGCTCAGCAACGTACAAGTCGCTGGGAGCCGCATTTGGAAAACACAGATAGAAAAGGAGCTGTTAATTATGACTGAACCTATTGTTAGTTACCAGGATGTGCATAAATCTTTTGGTGATGTGGAAGTGCTTAAGGGAATTGACTTAGATATTAAACCATCTGAAAAAGTTGCCATTATCGGACCAAGTGGCTCTGGTAAAACAACTATTATCCGAATGCTGATGACACTTGAACAACCTACACAGGGGAGCATTATTGTTGATGGAAAAAACCTGTGGCATATGAAGAAGGGAGAACAACTTGTCCCAGCAAATGAAAAGCATTTAAGTCAGGTACGCGGGGATATCGGAATGGTCTTCCAACACTTTAACCTTTTCCCGCATATGACCATCTTGGAAAACTGTATGACAGCACCAATTCATGTGCAAAAAGAAAACAAAGAATCAGCTAAACAACATTCCATTGAAATGCTAAAAAAGGTTGGACTTGGCGACAAGCTAGACAATTTTCCAAACCAGCTTTCAGGTGGACAAAAGCAACGTGTAGCAATGGCCCGTGCATTGGTAATGCGGCCTAAAATTATGTTATTCGACGAGGTTACGTCAGCTTTAGATCCAGAGCTAGTCGGGGAAGTACTTGAAGTAATTCGTGATATTGCTAAAGAAGGAGAAATGGCAATGGTACTCGTTACCCACGAGATGGAATTTGCTCGTGACATTGCTGATCGAATCCTGTTTCTAGACGGTGGCGTGATTGCAAAAGAAGGTCCACCAATTGAGGTTCTTGAGGATTCTGATAATGAAAGACTGCAAAGCTTTTTACACCGGTTTAGGACATAAAATTAGAAAAGCTGACTCTAGGTGTGGACCTAGAGTCAGCTTTTTTATTTAAGGCTCTTTTCATAAGTTTTGTTGCTAGTTAATCCTTGCGAAAAAATGTGTTATAACATACCGCTTGGGAATACACTGCGGTAGCATGGCGGTTGACTTTCGCTTCAGGCAGTCGAAGCCACAGCTGAAGATCCCGCAGGACAAGGAAAGCTTCCCTGAAAAGACATCGCACCAGAAAAAAATGATTTTCTTTTCAAGGAAGCTGAAGCGTTGCCCGCGGAAAGCGACGGCCGAAGCGGAACCGGGCATTGCCGCACTATCGTAGTTTATTGATTTTGTGCCAAAAACAACAATCTTTTGGAAAACAGCCTTATTTAATAAAACTATCACCTCGCTCCGGTATCCATAGAAAGGTTAGAAAAAAACCGTGAACATGTAATATGTTCACAGCTTTTCAGCGTATCACCGTTATTTAATTTAGTTCTTCCCCAATTATTTTTACTTCGCGTTCTAAATCTACGTCAAATTTATCTTTTACCGTTTCTTGAACAAAATGAATGAGGTCAATGTATTCTTTTGCAGAAGATTTATCTATATTTACGATAAATCCTGCATGCTTCAAAGATACTTGTGCTCCTCCCATTTGCTTCCCTTGGAGACCGCTGTCTTGGATCAATTTTCCTGCAAAATAACCTGGTGGCCGTTTAAATACACTACCACATGAAGGATACTCTAGAGGTTGTTTCGATTCCCTTTTAAATGTCAGGTCATCCATGATTGCTTTAATTTCATCATAATTTCCTTTTTTCATAGAGAATGTTGCTTCTAGCACAATATAACCCTTATCAGGAATATTACTCGTACGGTATCCCAAGTCTAAATCTTCTGCTGAAAGCTCAAGCAAATCACCTGATCGGTTAACGACTAGTGTGCTCTCTAGTACATCCTTAATTTCACCACCGTAAGCACCGGCATTCATGAACAGCGCTCCCCCGACTGAACCCGGAATACCACATGCAAATTCAAGCCCAGCCAGGCTTTTGGACAATGCTGAGCGGGATGTATCAATAATTCTAGCGCCACTTTGCGCTACGATTGTTGTTTTACTAATTTGAATTGAGGTTAACCGTTTAAGATTTAGCACGATTCCTCGGATCCCACCATCTTTTACGATTAAATTAGATCCATTTCCGAGTAATGTGAACGGTAATTTCTCCTTGTTTGCAAGCTTAACGATACCCTGCACTTGTTCATATGTTTCAGGGGTTACAAAAAGGTCTGCCTTTCCACCTAATCTTGTGTATGTATGCTTGTTCAAGTGTTCATTCACCATCACATTTTTCTCAGATGTAATTTCAATTAATTTTTCGTACGTATGATGATAATTTTCCACCCAGATCATTCCTTTAAAATAGTTTCGTTTATTTTACTTCCATTAGTACACTTGGCTTATCGCCAAGTTTAATGGCGAAAGCCTTAGTTACACTTACTGGTATCCACTAAAACGTATACTCTTATCGGTACAAAAATGAATAAATCAACTGATCAACTTGCTTATTTTCATGTAACTCACTGTGTCCTAGTTCATGGTTCTCAATTATAACTGTTTCCAATTGATCCGCTGGTATAATCATTCGTAATGCTTTGACGCTTTTTGGCATCGCTATCGGATCACCAGTACTACCTATATTCAATACCTCTAGACCACCCGGAATTGTTCCTTTAGCCTGGCGAAGTAATTGTAACGCTGCTGAATTTGGCTTCAAGTCAGTCGCAGCTGCATCATGATTAATCTGGAAATAGGCTTGGCTGTAGACACCATCGAATGGGCTGCCAATGGTTATGAGTTTCTCTGTAATTGGATATCGGTTGTTATCTCGGTATTCTTCGACATATTTCAATGAAATTAAGCCACCCATGGAATGGCCAACGATATTTACGTTATCAATTTGATAATGATGCTTCATATGTTGTAAGACATTCGATAACCATTGAGCTCCATCCTTAAAACTTGCTCGATTGTTCTCAAATACCACTTGAATGAACACAGGCTCCGTCTTTCCTTTATTCAAGTTAAAAACCCTTATGCGTCCATCATTTGATACCTTATAAATAAGTGCTTTATTTCCCCATTCATACTGCTCTTCAAAGCGATACAGCATACCGCCAAATGAGTTAAATGTTCCTTTATACCCGTGAACAAAAACCGTCGCAGGTGAGTGATATCCCCGTGACTCAGCTTTTTCAGGCATATACGTAATCACCGTCATACTGACAATGATGATTAGTAATGTTGTGATTTGCAGGATGTATTTCTTTTTCAACGATCTTACTCCCCTACCTACTATGTTTTATATAATGTCTTTTGTTTTAAAATAACCTTGGTAAAAATTCCAGCGATAAGAAATAAAAGTAATTTGATAATGAATAGAGGAATTATGAAAAAAATAGTATACCCCATCGAAATCCACAATAAAGAGATACTTACTATTTTCGCTTTTAAAGGTATACCTTTCCCTGAACGATAGTTTTTAATATATGACCCAAACCATTTATTTGTGATTAACCATCTGTATAGTTTCTCTGAACTCCGCACATAACATGCAGCTGCAAGTAACAAAAAAGGAGTAGTCGGTAGAAGCGGTAAGATAATTCCAAGCAACCCTAACCCTAATGAAACAGATCCTGCAACAGTTAATAATATTTTTTTCATTTCTCACACCAGCTATAAACTAAATTTATTTATCCCCATTATTATAGCATTTCAACTAACTTTATGCTTTCATTTACCGATATTTTTTATAGCATGAAATGTTGGTGATTGGTTTTCAAAAGTTGCGATATAGCGGAATCCTATTTGTTCTAACAATTCAAGTGATTCCTTAAACTGAAACGAAATCGTTTGTTCAGAATGTGAATCTGACCCTAATGTTATTATTTCGCCACCCAGATCAACGTATAACTTTAAAATATCTTTACTTGGCATTCCATTAGCTAAGCCATACCGAACGCCAGATGTATTTAATTCTATCCCTTTCCCAGCACGAATAATTTCTTTGAATAATGCAGAAATTATCTCAGAAAAATCATAATTTGCTGGTTCTGTTTTGTATCGCTTCACTAAATCCATATGACCTAATATAGAATAATCACGATAGTTTTTCACGCAATAAAGCAGTTCCTGATAATACGTTTCATAAGCCTCTATCGTCGACTTCCCTTTAAAAAAGTTACCAGAATGAAGATCTTTTTTATCTGCCGTGTGCATGGAGCAGATGACAAAATCAAATGATTCTTGTTTCATTAATTGTTCATAGCGGTCTAATAAATATGGCTGAACTCCAATTTCAACGCCTTTTTTTATCGTAATAATACCTTGATACTGTTCTTGTAGTTGCTTTATTTTTTTAGCATAGCTTGGTAGATCTAAATTAAAATCAATCGTTGGGTCTGGATAGTCATAATCAATGTGTTCCGTGAAACAGATTTCGTGTAAACCTAACTCAATTGCACGCTCAATACTTTTTTCCATTGGTGTATTACAATCTGCAGAATAATTACTATGAACATGATAATCGAACATAAAAGCACTCCTTGTGTTGACTTTTTCTCTATTACCTACTACAATAACAAATAACTTTAATTAGATAAAGCGATAAAGTAATAAAGCGAACGGAAGGTGATACAGGATGTATCAAAATATTTTTGATAACGCTAATGATACAAGTGTAGTTGACTTTTCAAAAAAATCATATCTTTTAAAAACGATTAAAAGACGGTTCCTTACTTATGGATATCGACAAGTACAAACATCCACATTAGAACAATATGATTTATATCAATCAATCACTGGAACAGTACATCCTGACAAGATGATTAAGGTAATTGATCCATCTGGAAAAATATTAGTATTAAGACCTGATGTGACGATTCCTATAACACGGATGCTTGCGTCATTGAATCACGTACAATCACCAGAGCAACCACTATTTTATATATCCGAAGTTTTTCGTCATTCCAATGATCAGGCGAAGAATGAACAAACACAAGCCGGTATTGAAAACTTTGGCCCAAGTACTGTAGAACTGGATGCTGAAGTAATTGCCTTAGCTATTCATACGTTACGTGACTTAGGATTTAATTCATTTAAATTAGAAATTGGTCAGGCAAGCTTCTTTCGTGAATTATTAGAGCTACTTAATCTATCAAACACGGATAAAAGTGAACTGCAATCACTGATACAAGCTAAGAACATTTCGGAAATAAATCGCTTATTAAAACAACTCACTATTCCAGATGATCTTAGTACATTGATTCGGCAGATTCCATTCTTGTATGGCGATTTCACGGAAGTCATTAATCGCGCAGGGGAAATTGCGTTAAACGAACAGATGAAAAATAAACTAGAAAAGCTTAAAAAATTGTATGAAATTCTTCAGTTTTATGAAGTAGAAAACGATGTTTCATTGGACCTTGGATTGATTAATCATATGGAATATTACTCTGATATTATTTTCCAAGGGTTTGTTGAAAATGTTGGTAAGCCTGTTTTGATGGGTGGAAGATATGATCAATTAGCTAATCAACTAAACGCTACAATACCAGCAATCGGCTTTGCATTTGACGTTGACTTTTTAGTTGAAGCGATGGATCAGCATAGTCTCTTCCCTGAAGTGAAAACTGACATTGACATTGTTTTGTTATATGAGAAAACCAGGCAACGTGACGCAATAAAATCAGCTTCTATGCTCCGTTACCAAGGGTATCGAGTATACACAGAGCTACTTACTGCAAAGGAATGCAATCCACCTGCTTCTACTAGTTTAGTCAGATATGATAGTGATCAACAACTACTTGAGCTTGTAAATCGTTCTACCTCGTTTACAGACCAAAATGATTTATTACGGCTACTCAAGCAGCGAGAGGAGGATGATTAATTGAATTCGCTAACATTAGCCTTGGCAAAAGGGCGCACTGCTAAACAAGCTATTGAGCTACTAGCAAAAGCAGACATTTATTTTCCATCATTTACTCCAAAAAGCAGAAAGTTAATATTTTATGATGATTCGTTAGAAATAAAAATGGTTTATGTGAAAGCTGTAGATGTGCCAACATATGTAGAAACAGGTGCAGCTGATCTTGGAATAGTTGGGAAAGATAATATTCAAGAATCAGGGTCTAATATTTATGACATGATGGATTTGAAATTTGGTTCGTGCCAATTTGTGATTGCTGGGGTAAATAAAAAGGCATTTACCGACACACAAAAGTTGACCGTTGCAACGAAGTATCCACAAATTGCAACAGAGCACTTTCGTAAACACGGTAGACAGATTGAAACAATTAAACTGAATGGTTCCGTTGAACTAGCGCCATTAATCGGAATGGCCGATGTAATTGTGGACATTATGGAAACTGGTACAACACTAAAAGAAAATGGGTTGGAGGTTTTTGAGACATTGGATCATATTAGTACACGATTGATTGTTAATAAAGCAAGTTTTGCTACAAAATCTACACGTGTGCATAACCTGCTGAGTCAAATTCAGAATGTATTGGGGTGATAATTTATGAAAATCATATCGAAATCAGCATTTTTATCCGAACAAAACAGCCTTGCTGGCGCACAACATGATCAATCCTTACTTGCCAGAGTCACAGAAATCATCTCAATTGTGAAGGAACAGGGTGATGATGCCTTGTTCAGCTTTACGAAGCAATTTGACGGTCCTAAGCTTTCTAACTTACGAGTTACTGAACAAGAAATAACGGAAGCACGTAATAGTGTCGGAGAGTCATTTATCAACGCGTTAAAAGAAGCACAGAACAATATAACTACATTCCACACGGCACAAAAACAAACATCTTGGTTCATGGGAGAACAAAACGGTGTATTTTTAGGCCAAAAAGTCACACCGCTTGAACGGGTTGGCATCTATGTTCCGGGTGGAAAAGCTGCTTATCCGTCCACTGTTCTCATGAACGTGATTCCTGCCAAACTTGCAGGTGTCACGTCTATTAGTATCGTCACACCACCACAAGCAGATGGAACGGTTAATCCATATGTGCTCACAGCAGCTTATGAAACTGGTGTAGATCACATCTACAAGGTCGGAGGTGCCCAGGCCATTGCTGCCCTCGCATATGGAACGGAAACAATTGATAAGGTAAACAAGATTGTTGGACCTGGAAATTCGTATGTAGCGCAGGCCAAGAAAATGGTATATGGCGATGTATCGATTGATATGATTGCCGGTCCAAGTGAAATATGTGTTGTTGCTGACAAAACCGCTAACCCCCGATTTGTTGCAGCTGATCTACTATCTCAAGCAGAGCATGATGAGGAAGCAAGTGCTATTTGCATTACTACCTCTGAAGAACTGGCAAAAGCCATTCAAGATGAAGTAAAAGAACAAACGACTACGCTTGAACGAAAAGAAATAATTAAAATCTCACTAGAACGTAATGGACGTCTGATTGTTTGCCCATCACTGGAAGAGGCGTTCGAGCTTGTAAATACGATTGCACCTGAACATTTGCAACTCATGGTCAAAAATCCATACGATCACTTACATGTGATTAGAAATGCCGGTGCGATTTTTCTCGGGAATTATTCTCCAGAAGCTTTAGGTGATTATTTTGCTGGTCCCAACCATACATTACCAACGAACGGAACTGCTGCATTTGCATCACCGCTTGGAGTCTATGATTTCGTCAAAAAATCAAGTGTTATCCACTATACACAAGACGCACTTTCATCAGCTGCAGGCTCCATCGTTAGATTAGCCGAAGCTGAAGGATTAACAGCACACGCAAACGCGATCCGCGTGAGAAAAACAGACTGACCTGAAGGAAAGCGCCGAAATCGCACGATGCCACATTAAATTCGCGTTCGCGCGTTAACGCATCAATAGGTCAGAAGCGCGCAGCATGTCATCGAAATCGCGCAATCGCACGATTTAACAGCGCTATTGTGCGATTTTTCCAGTGCTGCTCACGGTAAATAAGAAAGGATGAATCGGATGCGAACAAGTACAATTGAGCGAAAAACAAATGAAACGTCAATAAAAGCTGAATTTGCAATTGATGGTGATGGGACTTCAACTGTTCATACAGGTGTTGGGTTTTTAGACCATATGCTGACACTTATGACCAAGCATGGATTGTTCGATCTAAGCCTTACTTGTGACGGTGACTTGGAAGTTGATCAGCACCATTCCGTTGAAGATATTGGGATTGTATTAGGGCAAGCTATTGATCAAGCATTAGGTTCAAAAGTGGGGATAAATCGATACGCTACGGTTACAACACCGATGGATGAAGCACGGAGCACTGTTTCCATCGACATAAGTGGTCGTTCCTATCTCGTTTTTCGAGTTGATGGATTGAAGGATAAGGTTGGTCACTTTGATACGGAGCTTGTCGAGGAGTTTTTCCTGGCATTTGTCCGTCACGCAAACCTTACACTTCATATTGAGCTGGATTATGGCAAAAATAGCCACCATATAATTGAAGCAATTTTCAAAGGATTTGGGCGAGCACTTGATGAAGCAACAAGTAAGAATTCACGAATCAAAGGTGTTCCCTCGACTAAGGGGAGCCTATAGAGAAAAGCGCAAGTGCCCGTTTAGCGACGTATGGAATGCGCCCGTGGAACACGGATGGTTCGATGTCACTCATGCTTTGTGGCGGTTTTAATCGAACATACTTACGCACGAGATTAGATGAAGTGAAAAGGAAACACGCCCCTTCATAGGGGTGTGCCGACGCCTGAGCGCAAGCCCGCTTTTAGTCGGCCTTCCTTCTAACAAGCGATGTTGACTTATCGCACGGAGATGAAGGAAGTCCGCTACAGCTTTAGCCTGGAGCTAGACAATAATTTTATACTTTCTTATCTTTATAAAAAGGAGACATCCACATGATTGGAATCATAGATTATGGCGCTGGAAATATCAAGAGCTTACAATTTGCTTTTGATAAATTGAACTTAAAAACGTGTGTTACATCAGATAAAGAAATTATTAACGCTTGTGATGCGATTGTTTTACCAGGTGTTGGCGCATTTAATGATGCGATGAAAGCTTTGGACGCACACGATTTAATTGACGTGCTTAAACAAGAAGCTGTATCTGGAAAACCGCTTCTCGGCATATGTTTAGGCATGCAATTGTTCTATGAACAAAGCTTCGAGGATGGCACATGGAATGGTTTGGGCTTACTAACCGGAAATATCGAGCGAATAGCACCTACAGTGAAAGTCCCACATATGGGTTGGAATACACTCACACATCACCAGGAAAGTCCGATTATTAGAAGTGTTGATGACGAAACATATGTTTACTTTGTGCATTCGTACTACGTTACAAAAATGAAAAAGGGTTCGCTAGTAAGCAGTTGTGTGTATGGTGACCAAGTACCAGCGATTGTGCAACAAGCAAATATAATTGGCATGCAGTTTCATCCAGAAAAAAGCGGCGAAACAGGTTTACAATTATTGAAGAATTTCGGGGAGATGATTTCGTGATACTTTTACCAGCAATTGATATTCTAAATGGCAAATGTGTACGCCTTACACAAGGTGACTACAATCAGGAACGTATTTACAGTGATTCCCCAGTAGAAATAGCGAGGCAATGGGAAAGTGAAGGAGCCGCATACATCCATGTCGTTGATTTAGATGGCGCAAAGACGGGTGAAATGACCAATTTGACGACCATCGAAGCTATTGTTCAAGCTGTTCAAGTCCCAGTTCAGGTTGGTGGTGGAATACGTTCAATTAAAAGTATTGAAGCTTACCAGTCAATCGGTGTCAGCCGGGTAATTATTGGCACAGCTGCTATCGAGGATAAAGCTTTCTTGCGAGCGGCAACATCTGCATTTGGCTCAATGATTGCCGTCTCCATCGATGCACGCAAAGGTATGGTCGCGACAAATGGGTGGACCTATACCAGTGATGTAACTGCAGTTGATTTGGTGCGAGAATTGGATGAACTTGGTGTGGAAACTATTATTTATACTGACATTTTAAAAGACGGCATGTTGGCGGGACCTAATTTTGAAGAACTGACAGTTATTAATGACACAACCAAACAAAATATTATTGCTTCGGGGGGAATTTCCAGCCTTCAGGATATTAATCAGCTGCGGAACATGAATTTGTACGGAGGCATTCTTGGAAAAGCATTGTACGATGGCACACTTTCCTTAAGCTCCATCTTAAAGGATGATTATGATGCTCGCTAAACGAATTATTCCATGCTTAGATGTGAATCAGGGACGTGTGGTAAAAGGGAAAAAGTTTCAAGACATTCAAGACGTGGAAGACCCTGTCAAGTTGGCGAAACGGTATAGTGATGAAGGTGCAGATGAACTTGTCTTTTATGACATTACAGCTTCCAGTGATAACCGGAATATTTTTCTGGATATCGTGGAAAAGGTTGCTGCTGAAATCACGATTCCATTTACTGTTGGAGGTGGAATTCGCACTGTTGATGATGTTCACCGTGTACTTCGTGCTGGCGCCGACAAAGTTTCCATCAACAGTGCAGCTGTTAAAAATCCTTCCCTCTTAACAGAAGCAGCATTAAAGTTCGGAAGCCAATGTGTTGTACTCTCAATTGACGCCAAAACAACCAATGAAAATGAAAGCACCGTATTTCTAAACGGCGGTCGTGTAAATACCACTATGGATGCAATCGAATGGGCAATTCGTGGCGCGGAGCTTGGCGTGGGAGAAATCGTTATCAATGCCATGGACGCCGATGGTGTTAAGGATGGCTATCATGTTTCATTGACAAAACAAATTGCTGAAAATGTTAACATTCCCATCGTTGCAAGTGGCGGTGCAGGAACATTGAAGCATTTTGCTGCTATTTTAAATGAAGGTAAAGCAGATGCAGCTCTCGCAGCATCCGTATTTCATTATAACGAAATTCGGATACCAGAATTAAAAGATTATCTAGTTCAAAACGATATTGCGATAAGGAGTGTGAAAGCATGCAAGTAGAAATAGATCAGCTTACATTTGACGAGAACGGTCTCATCCCTGCAATTATACAAGATTCCACCACTGGTGATGTACTGATGCTTGGGTATATGAATCAACAATCGTTAACAAAAACATTGGAAACAAATGAAACGTGGTTCTTCAGTAGATCTAGGCAAACCTTGTGGAACAAGGGAGCAACGTCTGGCAACAAACAAGCTGTGCGAAACATTTCATTTGATTGTGATGCAGATAGTTTGTTAGTTCAGGTCGACCCAAAAGGGCCTGCATGTCATACTGGCGAGCAATCATGCTTTTACCGGGCGCTTTATGCAAATGAACCTCTCGAACGAAATGTCGTGCAGGAATTAACAAAAAGGATCAAGGAACGTCGAGATAATCCAGTTGATGGTTCCTATACAACTTATTTATTTAATGAGGGTATCGACAAAGTTTTGAAAAAGGTTGGCGAGGAAGCTAGTGAAGTTATCATTGGTGCAAAAAATAATGATAAACAAGAGGTCGTGTGGGAGATTTCCGACTTAACCTATCACATGCTCGTATTAATGGAAATACTCGGGGTATCAATTAACGATATTAAACAAGAATTGTATGAACGTCATGTTCAAAAAGAAGGCGGTCAGCGTGAATAAATTTTGGAGCACTGCTGTGATGCGAACAGATCCTTATATCCCTGGGGAACAAATGGAAACAAAAGGTCTATTAAAATTAAATACGAATGAAAATCCATATCCACCTTCGCCTAAGGTAATGGAAGCAATCCAGGCGGAACTAAACCGAAAACTGCATCGTTACCCTTCACCCACCGTTGACACATTGCGGGAAAAGATTGCTGGATTTTATCAACTTGACGCTAATCAAGTTTTTGTTGGAAACGGTTCAGACGAAGTTCTTGCCTTTAGTTTTATGGCCTTTTTTGAACCTGGGAAGACTATTCGATTTCCAAACATCACCTATAGCTTCTACCCAGTATATGCAAAGCTGTTTGATATACCTTATGAAGAAGTTCAGCTTAATCGGGATTTTTCAGTAGCTGTAGATAAGTTTTTCCAATCGGATGGTGGAGTAATCTTTCCAAATCCAAATGCGCCAACAAGTCTTTATTTAGATCTAGCACACATAATCGATATTATAGAAAACAATCCGAATAGTGTTGTCATTATAGACGAGGCCTATATTGATTTTGCAAAAGAATCAGCAGTAAAGTTAGTAAATAAATACGAAAACTTACTTGTTGTTCAAACAATGTCAAAATCGCGGTCTCTTGCAGGATTACGTGTTGGGTATGCGATGGGAGACCCGATGTTAATTGAAGCGTTAAGTCGTGTCAAAAATTCAGTTAATTCTTACACAATTGACCGACTAGCCATTGCTGGAGCAGAAGCTGCAATGGTAGATGTGGATTATTTTAATGAAATAACCCAAAAGGTGATAAGTACGCGAGAATGGGTTGCACAGGGTTTAAAAAAAATAGGTTTTACGTTGTTACCGTCTGATACAAACTTTTTATTTGTTAGGCATTATAAGGTAGAAGCATCTGATATTTATACCCTTTTGAAGGAGCAAAACATATTAACAAGACACTTTAAAAAGCCTCTGATTGATAACTATTTACGAATCACAATTGGTACAGATGATGATATGACCTTACTAATCAATAAACTTAATTCCATTATTTCAACAAAAAAGTGATGAGCCCTGAACGATGCTAAATGGAATATAAGCAGTTTAGTGGTTTCACTGAATCATCACGCATCTTCTGGGTGTTTTTATCAGCAACTCAGCATTTCAAGTGAACAGGAAAAAAGCTCCCATCGTATCATTTAGTCGATGGGAGCTTTTTTGAGTTAAATCATGTGTTTGATTTCTGCATTCTCTTTTAATTGTTCCACTTTTGCCTGTAGTTGCTCTTGCTGTTTTTGTTGTTTTAATTGACCTTTAATTTGATCCTTCACGTCTTCTAGCTTAGGAACTTCTTTACCTTTACTCTGTTTTTTTAGCTTGCCATAATACGTTTGTACTTCTTCATCTGTAACTTCTTTCCCTTTAATTTCTTGTTTCATATATTTTTGCAGTGTTAATTCAAATCCTAACTGTTCCTTGTAGGTCTTTTCTGTTAAGTTATATTGTTCCAACACAGCTGAGAATTGATCAGCATTTTGAGATTTGATGGTTTCAAACTCTTTTTGAATTTCTTCATCTGAGACTTTGATACCTTGGTTTGTAGCCTCTTGCTTGAGAAGCTCTTGTTCAACAATAACGTTTAGTGTTTGCTCTTTTACGGTTTTTACGTCACTTACATCTTGTCCATATTGGCTCATCAGCGTTTTTGTTTGCGCATATGAAGTATTGTATTGTTTACCTTTGATTTCTTCGCCATTTATTTGAGTGACAACTTTATCCTTGTCTACTTTTTCTTCATCTGTAATTTTAACATCTTTAGTTTCTGGTTGCGTTGTTGTTTCTTCTGACTTTTTATCTTTGCTTTTATCACTAGCAGATTCAGAATCGCCACCACATGCAGCCAATATTATGGTTAAACTCAATGCAATTACTAACATGATCAACTTTTTCATAAGACGAATCCCTCATTTCTTAACTTTGTCCTTACATTCAAACACATTTCATATAGACATTCAAGTGTTTTATTTGCAAAAAAACAGTATAAACCCCCTGTATGATAATCTTTCGGAGGCATTTTTACACTTTGAAGTCATTTCCCATGATACATTCCTTACTTTTGCCACATAATTAGTTGTTATACACATCTGCTCTCTACTATTAAAGTTTACATGGTCATTATGTTAGCTCTTTTCCTCACCGGAATCAACTTCACAGCCATCTCCAGTACAATAAGTTGTCTCTGATTTTTCGCGACTTAACGTTTGGAAAATTGGTTGTTCGTTTTCTTCTTCCCAAACTTTTTCAATTACTTCAGAAAATACATCTGGTGGCTGTGCGCCAGAAACAGCGTATTTCTCATTAAAGACAAAAAACGGTACACCTTGTAAACCAACCTGTTGTGCTTCTTCTTCATCGCCTCTAACTGCTTTCGCATAATCAGTAGACTCAAGCACATCCAAAACAGCATCCTTATCTAATCCTACTTCAACGGCTAATTTTGTTAAAGTTTCATAATCAGCAATGTGTAATGAATCCGTAAAATACGCCCGTAATAGTCGCTCAGTCATTTCCTTGCCCATACCCTGATTCTCAGCGTACTTTGCTAACCGATGTGCATCAAACGTGTTTGTATGCTGCATGGTATCAAATCGATAGGTCAAGCCAAGTTCAGCTGCTTGATTGGCCAAATTCTCATTTGATTGTCTTGCTTTTTCCACGCTCATTCCATATTTCGCTGCTAGTAACTCATGAATCGTTTTATCAGGTTTTTTTTCTGCATTAGGGTCCAGCTCATAACTTTTATATGTGATTGTTACCTTATCTTTATTTGAAAATTGTTCTAAAGCTAATTCCAATCTGCGCTTTCCGATGTAGCAGAATGGACAAACAAAATCCGAATAGACGTCAATTCTCATACTAACTAACACCTCATTTCTGTTAGCTATTGTAGCATAGGATAAGGGTTTATCGGTAATATTGTGCTTGAAACTTAATGCAGATCCTTATCAATATACTTCCCGTAATCCGGAATCGCAACTTGATCAAAGTTCTCAACTAACTCGTTTAATCCACTTTCCAATTTTTCCCCTTCCATTGCTGAACCATGTCCTGGTACCATCACACTCGGATTCAGAGATGCAATTTTTTTAACTGATTCCTTCGCTTCTTGCCAATCAGTTGTTAAATAACGAGGGGGGCCATTTAACTCAGGAGTTTGCATTAACACGTTATAAAATGAATCCTGTTTAACTGTAATGCATGCATCCCCAGAAATTAATGCTCGATCCTTCTCCCTAAAAAAAGACACATGACCTGGTGCGTGGCCGGGTGTATGAATCCATTTCCAATCTTCTAGTCCAGGCGCGGGTATACTACCATCAGCAGGCAAGGGTTTTACAGAGGCACCAAGGTTAATTGGTTCGTTAGGAAAGAGTTTGGACGCCTTTGCAACCAAACCACCTTCAACAGTTGGATCTGGTTCAGGATATGATTTTTCACCGGTTAAATACGGAATTTCACTTTCATGCGCGTAGACCGGAACCTCCCACTCTTCCACTAAGTCAACCAGTCCACCTACATGATCAAAATGCCCATGTGTCAGAATAATTGCAGCTGGCTTACTTTCACGTCCAAAGCGATCTAGAACAACTGATTTAATCTCAGGTGCAGCTGTTGGCATTCCAGCATCTATAAGAACCCAATCACCCACCCCTGGCGTACCGATAAAGCAAATATTTACAATTTGATCCGTATAGTAATAAACATCATTTCGCACCTGGATACCCGTTCCACTTGTGATTGATGTCATTGGCATAAAACGTAGCATACTATTTTCTATATTGTCGTCATTTGGTTGTTTATCCATATTACTAACCCTCCAATTTTCCATAGTATTTGTGGAAAACGAGAAATTAACCGAAAAAAAGCAATTGGGCAGTATTTGGGATTTCCAGACACTATTTCGCCTCAGACGGACAGTATTTATGCCATACCGGAAAGCAAAACAATTCCTCAAAAAATGAAGCCTCCCAATTTAATCAAGAGGCTTCATTTTTTATTGGTTTTTTTGCACAGATCCGTCCTGTTTGTAAACGGTTAGTTTTGTTCCTTTGTTTTTGGCAATTTCACTGGCTCGTTTAATCGCATCATCTTTATTATCGAAAACATCACTTGGCCGCTCAGCATTACTTGACTTCACAGCCCAACCATCATTATGAATGACAACTTGTTCGCCTTCCTCTAGTCGTTCTGGATTGTTCTCATATTTTTTTCCTTCTTTAGAACGCTCGGTTGGTTTACCACTATTTTTGTATTCATTTACTTCATTTTGACTAGCATTGTCATACCATTCTTTGGCTTGACTTGTTGCTATAGGGATAGCCCGGTCTTCTTCATATCCTTCATCAAGCATTGAATTTGCAATATCAATTGCCTTTTTTCGTACGACTTTATCTAAATTTTTGAGTGAGGACGGATAATCATCCAATGTCCAAGGCATTTGTATTCCTCCTTCTAACCTTTTTAAGTACAATACCCGGTAAAAATTAGATTAAACAATGGAGCTCCCTATTTATTCGAGTGGATCTCCGCCGCGTCTGAAGAGAAGATTCCGATATCCATTTTTCCATCGACAGACTTTGCACGAATTAAAATTGGTTGGTTGTACATGTTTTTGAAAACAAAATCTGGCCCCCACCAACTTACTGTAGCGTCACGGCCTGGTGGAACATATGGCACACTGCGGCTATGTGAATACCGCTCAATAATTTGTATCCCTTTTAAGCTAACGGCATTATATAGTGTCGATGATACCTGGCATATTCCACCGCCTATATCTTCAGCTAATTCTCCCTTTACAATAACTGGTGCTTGTTTGTATCCTTTTTCTTTGGTACGCTCTCCTACAATTTTGTTAAATGAAAACTCTTCTCCAGGGAAAACAACATAATTATTAATCGCCTCAGTTGCGAGTTTGATGTTATGTGTACGTTCCTTATTTATTTTTTTAAAATACGTAACGTAATGCCCAATTTCTTTTTCCTTGATCTCAGCCAAGAGTTCCGTATCTACACGAGGGTATTTACCTTTTGTGGGAATTTCAATTTTAGTAGGCTTTCCTGTGTAAAAAGATGTACGGAAAAACGTCTGAAATTTATGCCTGTCTAACGTAATACCAGGTTTTTCTTCAACAATTTTTCCTGTTTTATCTAACGTTGCATTTTTAGGTTCCGTGGATACCTTTTTATCTAGTTTATCCAACAATATTTCTAATTTATCTTGATTGATAAATAAGCTATCTAAGTAAGATAAACCATATTGATCCAATTTAATTTTTTCCATTATTTCTCCTTGATCTGTCACAACTAACTGCTGTGGTGCAGTTGTTAACAAAAGAAACGATAAAATAAATGCATTCATACCATCATCCCTCCTCCCCATAGTATTGGTTGAAGGGAATAATTTCATGTAATCGAGATTGAATACTTACGGATTAATCAATTTAATGTCTGTTATGGAACGGTTTTTCTTATCTATCAAAAAAAGCCAAAACTCAAGTAAAGTTTTAGCTTTTTTCCTCTAACAACGAACGTCCCATGATAGTTACACGATTCGTATTTTTCAGTTCATCAATTGTTTTGGCACCAATTCCAAACATTGTCATTTTTAACTCAAATTCAATTTGCTCCATCGTTCCGAGAACCGCTTCCTCAGATTCTGTCGCTGCTTGCAATAACTTTCGGGCAAAGCCAATAACATCTGCTCCGATCGTCAATGCTTTTGCTGCATCAACACCTGTTTTCATTCCTCCACTCGCAACAACTGGAACGTTAGAACCTAACTCACTTCTAACTGATACAATACAATCTTTCGTTGGAATACCCCAGTTGTTGAACGCTTCGGCTGAAGCTTTTCGTAGTGGATCCTTTGAACGAAGCTTTTCTACTTGGCTCCACGAGGTCCCACCAGCACCAGCAACATCGATATAAGAAATCCCCGCATTGTATAGACGTTTTGCAACGGTACCATCGATCCCAAACCCAACCTCTTTCACGCCAACTGGTACAGACAGTCTTTTACACACTTCCTCTATTTTAGGGAGTAATTCATGAAAATTGGTATCCCCTTCATCCTGTGTGATTTCCTGTAAGCTATTTAGATGAAGCACAATGGAATCCGCTTTTGTTAAATCAACAATTCGTTGGCACTCTTCAGCCCCATAACCATAATTAAATTGAACAGCACCAATATTAGCAATAAGTGGCGCAGTTGGAGCGTGTTGACGTACAAGAAAAGAGTTCTTATGAGCGTCACTTTCAAGCAATGCACGTGTAGATCCAAGTCCAATGGCCCAGCCTTTCTGTTCTGCAGCCTTCGCTAAATTGCCATTGATTTCCTCTGCCAATTCCGATCCTCCAGTCATCGAACTTACGAGGAATGGCGCGTTAATTTTTTTGCCAAGAAAGGAGGAATCTAATTGAATATCCTTAAAATCAATTTCAGGTAGTGCGTTATGTATAAATGAAATACCTTCTAATCCGGTTGTTTTATTCACGCCTTCCACATTATCGTTCAGGCACAAACGGATATGTTCCGTTTTACGTTGATTAATTCCTAAATTCATTGGTTTACCCTCCATTTTTTGCTGCCAACATTCGTTTGTTTTTTAAATAAGGATGTAAGGTTACAAAATATACACCCGCTATGACCATTAACATTCCGACAAATTGCGTCCAGGTGATAGTAGAATTATATAATACTACTGCTAACCATGCAGTATTTATTGGCACTAGATTCATATAAATACTGGATTTGCTGGCACCAATTTGTTTTATTCCATGGTTCCACAGTAAGAATCCAATCACAGATGAGCAAATGATCATGAATATCATTTCACCCCATCCCTGGCCGGACATTTGAAAAACGTCACTCCAACCATTTTCAAAAAAGGAAACAATTCCTAGAAAAAAAGATCCAATTAATGTAGTCAACGTGGTCGTAACAACTGGTGAAACATTTCGCATGGCAACTTTTCCAATGAGACCATGGGCAACCCAGCATAATAATCCTCCAATAAACAATAAATCGCCACCATTAAATTCAAGCGAAAATAATGTTGAAGCAGACCCTCTTGAAATTACAACAACTACCCCTACTAATGATAAGAGTAACCCGAATCCTAATTGCTTATTCCACACTTCCCCTAGAAATAAAACAGCACCCAATGTGACGAGAACTGGTGTCGTTGCAACAATCAATGATCCGTTAATAGCTGAAGTAATATCCAAAGCGGTAAAAAAGAATATATTATATCCAAAAATTCCAGTGATTGCCATTAGTAATATGGCTTTCCATTGCTTTTTAACCGCTTCCATCTTTAACTTCTTCTTCCAGAGCACATAAATTAGCAGCAAAACTCCAGCGGTTCCAAATCGAAATGTTGCAGCAGTAACTGGGGGTATTTCTGTAATAATATGTTCTGCAGCAACGAATGCTCCACCCCAAAACAGTGGAACAAGTAACATCCAGAAATAAATAGCGCTTGATTGATCTTGCTTCACACTGACCCTTCTTCCAATTTCATTTATGCAAGCACTATACCAAATGGTTATGGAAAAAGCCAACCAGGAAGGCCAGGCTGTTTTCACCGCATAGCACAAGTTTCCTACTATACGTGCGCTTTTCTTATTTAGAAATAAATACGATTCCCTGATGGGTCTTTTACAAGGTATTGTTCCTCGTCGAGGTTAACGTGTACACCTAAGTTCTGTAATCGCTCCACTATTTCTATTCGTTCACTCGCAGGAACGGTTATTGCATAACTCTTTAATCCGGTTTCTTCATCGCTAGGTATGCTTCCTCCCACGCTATTCCAGGTGTTCATACCAATATGATGATGGTATCCAGCAGATGATAGGAACAAAGCTTGTTGTCCGAAATGATTCACAACTTGAAACCCAAATCCTTGTGTATAAAACTTTTCTACACTAGCAAGATCTGATACTTGTAAATGAATATGCCCGATAATGGTCCCTTCAGGCATCCCTCCCCAGCCATCCACCGCAACTTCTTTCATTAATGCATTTGCATCCAATGGCAATGTACTCATTTCAACCTCATCACCAAGCCAGTTCCATTCGTCTGGATCACGATCGACATAAATTTCAATCCCATTCCCATCAGGATCAGCGATATATAGTGCTTCACTAACCAGGTGGTCTGATGCCCCCTGAACGGGATAACCCGTATGAATAAAATGGCGAAGTACTTTCGCAAGGTCTGCTCGTTCTGGTAATAAAAACGCAATATGAAATAGACCCGTTTTACGTGGATCTAATGGCTTTGCATTTTCCAATTGTTCAATTGTTAGCATAGACTTGACCCCGCCAGCTGCTAGTCTTGCAAGCTTAGGCTGTTGTTCAATCACATGAAACCCTAATATATTTTGATAAAAATTAAGCGATCGTTCTAGGTTAGCAACCTTTAATTGAATATGATTTATATGTTTTGCTTCCTCAGTATGGAATGTCATCGATGGAATCCCCTCTTAATCGAATATGTTATATATAGTTTACTTGTTTCCCTATTATATTGGAAGAGAAACACGAAACGCTTTTATTAGGAAATTCGAGGGTCTTTTCTTGGGAAAATCGTATAACTGAAACTAATTAAAAAGTCTATTCCCAGCACAAATGTCCATAGTTTGGCAGTTTGATATAATGCTTCTGTTTGTGTTTGGTTGGCGATATATAAAATAATTGCTCCTAAAATGGTAATACCAACAATCCACGCAAGTAGGTGGTAATACCAGCCTGTACGTTCTTTCCTGGCAAAAGACCTTCCATACTTTTTACCTTTAACAGGCTTTGGCCCATCAGCATAGTAATGTGCGAATCGCTCATCAGCCCATCTTATCATTCGATGTCCAAACGCCACACTAACACCAATATAAATTGCAGCTATTCCATGTACGATCGTTGCCACCGCACCATTTTTCAAATCAATAACAGCTGCAACTAGTAATAACACATCGACAATAGGCGTGCAAATCAACAAAAATGCTCCAAGTTTATTTTTATGAAACATGTAACGAGCTACTAGCCCTGCTAAGACAAATGCCCAAAATCCAATTTCACAAGCGACAATAAACCAACCCAACATAGTGATAACTCTCCTTTTTAATACAGTTGTATTCAATAAAAACATAGTAGTTTCCATCCAACCGATTTTACGTTAAAAAAGGAAGCTACTGTGAAGTATCCATTTTAGAAGCTTTATGTAAAATACCTTGGTTATACCATATGATAAAAGTCTAGGGCATAAAAATTTTATACATCTCTAATACTATGCTATTTTTAGAATATACTACTGTAACTAAGGAGGCAATTACTGTGAAACAAAAAGCCAAGGAATTTGCAGAGAAAGCCCATCAAGGACAAATGCGCAAAAGTTCAAATATAGCATATATTACACATCCAATTCGTGTTGCAGAAAAACTAGAAGGTGCTGGATTTTCAGATGAGCTAGTTTGTGCTGGGTATTTGCATGATGTTGTTGAAGATACAACTTATGAAATAGAAGATATTGAAGCGGAATTCGGTTCCAGGGTAGCTGAACTTGTTGCAGCGCATACCGAGGATAAATCAAAATCATGGCAGGAGCGAAAACAACATACTATCGACACATTGAAACATGCTAAAATGGAAGTTAAATACTTAATCGTAGCGGATAAACTAGATAATTTGCTAGGATTGGAGCAGGATATTGATTCACAGGGAGAGGCTGTTTGGCGCAACTTTAATGCGGGAGTCGAGCAACAAAAGTGGTACAACAGCTCAATTGCCGAAAATATGCTTGTTGGCATTAACCCAGGTGATGCACCAAGTTATTTTGCTGAATATACGGATGCGGTAAAGCGGGTGTTTGGATAGTTTGATACTATTTTTTCATGTGATCACGCTTTTTTAAAGGCTCAGAATGGCATACCTTTACGAGTACGAATTAACTCTAGGAGCTTGCCAATTGACTTTTAAAGGTCTATGGATCGAGTTCACTACTCCTGTATATCATAGTATAGCTTTTAAAATAAAAAGAGGCTGGGACAAAACCCAGTAAATAAAAAAGCGTGGCTATCACCGTGTA
>NZ_JBYQFJ010000029.1:0-35789 GCF_057836705.1 Virgibacillus carmonensis
CGGATGTTCTCTAACACAGCAAAGGACCGGGCGGTCTATGCCCGGTTTTTCTTATCATTTTTGGTCTATTTCCTTGTTTTTTTTCATATGTAGTAAAAAGGGGACAAGGGAAGGAGTAGGTCATGTTGAGTTCGACGATAGTGATTTCTATACTGGTTGGATTGATTGTATTCGTTTTATTGGTTGGGGCCCCGATCAGGCCTATGCGTTTAGTCGGACAAGGTGTTGTTAAATTAGCAATTGGTGTATTATTTTTATTTTTCTTGAATGTATTTGGTGGGGCAATAGGTCTACATGTACCTATTAATCTCTTTACAACAGCGATTGCTGGTTTTTTGGGTATATTTGGTCTTGCCTCTCTTACGGCGATTCATATTTTTTTGATTGTGTAGGTGGTACAGACACATTTTCAGGCATTTCCTCATATACTTTAATGTAGAAAGTTTCATTGATTGAAAGAATCTAAGTATATATTTCGTTAGATTAGGAGAGACTAAACTAACGGAGGTGGGGAAATGAAAACGACGATTGAAATGGAATGCTGCGGCATTTGTGAGGAAAAGAAAGAAAGAGGAATTCATTTATACACACTTTTTATTTGTTGTGAATGTGAAAAGAACATCATTCATACAGAGCCTAGAGAAGAAAAGTACAATTATTATCTACAAAAATTAAAAAATATGAATCAACCAAGGTTATATTCATAGATATTCTTAAGCTTTTGCGTTATTAAATGCAAAGGCTTTTTTGTATGCAAAATTATTTTTAAACAATAATGGTATTTTTTCGGCTAAATTGGTAATCTAATGAGTAAGATAACGACGGATTGGGACAATATTACAGTACGAACAAATAAAATCTGCAAGAGATGATACGCCGGGTGAAAGGAGAAAACAATGAAAGAGTTTCTAGGATTATTAAAAAAAGGTAGTAAATCCGCTTTATGGGCTAGCACTATAAATGCGATTATTTCTATTTTAAAGGGTGTTACCTTTTTTATCACAGGAAATGTGGCGATGTTTGCCGAAATGATGCACAGTATTGGAGATACGGCCAACCAGTTTTTTGTGTTCGTCGGGTCTGCATTAAGTAAAAAGGCTCCAACCGATCGTTTTCCAGGAGGCTTTGCGCGATTGGTTAACTTAGTTTTACTAGGTGCTGTTTTGATTGTCGGGGTATTATCGTACGAAACGATCAAGGAAGGTATTCATCATATTATGGCACCTCCTGAACCTGGTTCATGGTTTTGGTTGAACATATCCGTTCTGGGTGTTGCGGCGATATTGGAGTCCTTCGTTCTGTTTAAAGCGATGAAAGAAATAATTGAAGATATTGGAAGAGATGATATAACAGGATTTAGTATTGTGACAGAAAGCTTTAAGAATGCTGGGAATGCAAAGCCAGCAACAAAGCTGGTATTTCTAGAGGACCTTGTTGCCACGGGCGGTGCATTAATTGCAATAGTAGCCATCGTTATCGCAACATATACACCATTCCTTCAGGCAGAAGGATATGCTTCTGTTCTTATCGGACTGATGTTGTTCTATGTCGTAGGACGTATTTTCCTTGATAATGCCGCTGGTGTTTTGGGTGTTGCGGATGAGGAAATGGAGAAAAAAATAGGTGAACTTGTTTTTGCGGAACCGCAAGTTAAAGATATAAATACATTAATGGTTATTAAAGAAGGCGATGAATTGCATGTTGAGTTGAAGATAGAATTGGATCCAAACATGACGGTTGAAGAGGCCGATAAAATTCGTGATGGTATGGAAAAAAAGATTTTAAATGAAAAAGGTGTAACCGAAGTGATCATTGAGACCGATGTAGATGATGAGATTCAAAGCTGGAACAGTTCAAAAAAAGAAACGGATAAGTAACGGGGGATAGAAATGAAACGAAATCATGTAGAGACACCACTTTTAAAAAAGTTAGTACAATTTACAAACAAAGGGCCGATTTCGTTTCATGTCCCGGGTCATAAAAATGGACTGGTATTTCCGAAACACGCTAAGGAACTTTTTAATTCAATTTTGTCCATCGACATGACCGAACTAACTGGCTTAGATGATTTGCATGCGGCAAACGGAGTAATTGCTGAGGCTGAGGCGCTCGCAGCTGATTACTTTGGTGCAGATCATACGTTTTTTCTGGTTGGTGGTAGTACTGTTGGAAATTTAGCAATGATTCTTTCTGTTTGTTCTGATGAAGATAAAGTGATTGTCCAACGTAATAGTCATAAGTCAATAATGAACGGGCTGGAGTTGGCTGGTGCACGACCTATATTTGTTGCACCACAGTATGATGAAACGGTTGATCGTTATACAAGTCCGCATCTTGAGTCTATGAAACAAGCAATTGCTAACCACCCGGATGCAAAGGGAATCGTTTTGACCTATCCTGATTACTTTGGAAAAACGTATGCTATCAAAACGATGATTGATTGTGCACATGAATACAATATACCAGTATTAGTTGATGAAGCACATGGTGTTCATTTTTCATTGGGAGAACCTTTTCCGCCATCTGTATTGGATTTGGGAGCTGATCTGGTTGTTCAATCCGCACATAAAATGGCTCCAAGTATGACGATGAGTTCATACTTACACATGAAAACCTCTTTTATATCAAAGCGACAGGTCAGTCATTATTTACAAATGCTGCAATCAAGCAGTCCTTCCTATCCGCTTATGGCATCACTTGATGTTGCTCGTTCGTTTTTAGCTACAAAAAGTGGGGAGGATATAAAAGATATTAGTGAAAGTGTGGGGGATGTACGTTCGATTCTTGCTGAAACCAACCTTTGGAGTGTTTTACCGTTATCGGAAAAAGATGATCCTTTGAAAATTACATTACAAATAAGACCTGAATTGTCTGGATATGCCGTTGCAAAAGCTTTCGAAGACCAGAATATCTATCCGGAGCTTGCAACTCATAATCAAATTTTGCTGATTCATGGACTTGCAATTTTTCAAAAAAAAGACCATTTACGAAAATCGGTAAAAATAGTTACGGAACAATTAAAAATAACGAACAACCATGCTACAATAGATATAAGAGGGCTTTTTCCTAAGCCTGTAGAAGAATTAGCAAGAAAATACAAGCAAATGAACAAATTACCAACTTTACGAGTATCCTTAGATAAAGCAGTCGGAGCAATTGCTGCTGATTCTGTGATCCCCTACCCTCCAGGTATTCCTTTAATTTTGAAAGGGGAACGGATAACAGCTCAGCATATTACACTGCTAACAGAACTTATCGGTCAGGGTGCCAGGACACAAACCGATGATATAGATAAAGGGATTCATATATATAAAGCGGATGTTCAAAAAGTAACCAAATGATAAACGGCGAATTTCTTCGTTCCTTGAAAAAGAAGAACACTTTTTCTGCGTGCGAAGTAAAGCTTTGAGGGTAATTCTGGTGCTCAGTTTTTCCGGTCCTCAAAATCTTTGCGCCAGCCTTGAACTTTTTGTTTCCAATTTGTCATCTTTTTGAACACACATATACATATAAAGGGGAATAACTGTCGTGAGTGGATATTTTATTACGCTTGAAGGTGGAGAAGGCGCTGGTAAAACATCCGTTCTTCAATTAATTGAACAAACACTATTGGAAAAAGGGTATAATGTTTTAACTACCCGTGAACCGGGTGGGATTGAAATTGCGGAGAAAATTAGACATATTATCTTGGATCCGGAACATACAGCAATGGACCCACGGACAGAGGCGTTGTTATATGCAGCTGCTAGAAGACAGCATTTAATAGAGAAGGTTTTACCTGCATTAGAACAAGGCAGAATTGTGTTGTGTGATCGATTTATTGATAGTAGTTTAGCCTATCAAGGTTATGCAAGGGGTCTTGGTATCGAAGAAGTCCTCACCATTAACCAATTTGCCATTCAAAAGTGTATGCCTGATTTAACATTATTTTTTGATATTGAACCAAAAAAGGGATTAGCGCGGATCATCGCGAATAAAGATAGAGAGAAGAATCGTTTGGACCTGGAAGAACTTCATTTTCATGAACAAGTATATGAGGCTTATCATTTACTTGTGAAAAAGTTTCCTAAACGTATTCAAGTTATTGATGCAAAACAGTCATTGGAACAGGTAAACATACAGGTCATGAAAAAAATTCACCGTTTTATACACTAATTTTAAGGGAGGGTTCATGATGAAGCTAATTATTGCTGTTGTTCAGGATAAGGATTCCAATCGATTGGGGGATGCTTTAGGTGATGAGAACTTTAAAACGACTAAACTTGCAACAACCGGAGGCTTTTTGAAGGAAGGGAATACGACACTAATGATCGGTTGCCAAGATGAATATCTAGATGAAGCATTAGATATAATTCGGGATAATTGCTCAAAACGTGAACAAATGGTAGCACCTATCTCACCGATGGGTGGTAATGCGGATTCGTATATTCCGAAGCCAGTACAAGTTGAAGTTGGTGGAGCAACTGTATTTATTTTACCAATAGAATCATTCTTCCAGTTCTAAGAAGGAAAGCGGGGCCGGCTTGTTCAGTGACGAAAAGCATAGTCAAGAGACCATAGAGCACACCATTTACCGTGCTCGGAGTGTCACTGACTATGTATCGAGTCGGTAGCCATCGCAGGTAGACAGAGTTAAACGCAAGGTAAGGGGCTAGTAGTATGAAAATTAGTCAAGATCTCCGTTCGCAATTAGACGCAACCAATAAACAAGCACGATCAGCATTTGAAGGTAAGCAATCCTTTGGTGGATTGGTGCAAACGCAGTCGCATAAGCTGAAGGCACAAGAACTCCAAGTTTTGATGAAAAGTATAACAGTTCAAGGTGAGAGACTTGCACGGTTTCATTCATTTAAAGACCTCGTAAAATTTAAGCGGATGGTAAAAGGATTTCTTCAAGAAACAGTTTATAATGGACTGGATTTAAAGCAGTCGCATAGCTTTGGACTAGAGAGTCGTAATCAGAAATTATCAATCGTGAAGGAAATTGATGAAAAGTTAATTGAACTAACAGAAGAACTGATGAATCAGGAAAAGAAATCAGTTGATCTGCTTGGGTTAATTGGAGAGATTAAAGGGCTATTAATTAATTTGTATACATAACCACAAGATTGAGGATGGGAATCATGAATACATGGTCTGAAATAGCTAATATTCAACCTTTGGCAAGCAAAATATTGACAAATAGTATACAGAAGAATCGTATTTCCCATGCTTACTTAGTTCAAGGAGAACGTGGTACGGGAAAAGAAGCGATTGCACGGTTACTTGCAAAGGTTTTGTTTTGTGAAAATGAAATTGATGTGGACCCTTGTAATAGCTGTCTGACGTGTAAACGAATTGACTCTGGAAATCATCCAGATATTCATTGGGTGGAACCAGATGGATCATCGATTAAAAAAGAACAAATTGATGATCTACAAAAAGAATTTAAATATAGCGGGCTTGAGTCCGCAAAGAAGGTATACATCATAAAAGATGCTGATACATTAACTACCAATGCTGCAAACCGCATTTTGAAATTCTTAGAAGAACCAAATATGGAAACCACTGCCATCATGCTCACAGAAAATAGTCAATCCATTCTATCAACTATCCGTTCTCGTTGTCAGGTACTTGATTTACAGCCATTAAACCGAGAGCGATTTCAAAAGCAATTACTAGATTCTGGTGTATCTGAAGGGAATATAGCGCTTGTGGCTGCACTAACGAATAATTTAGATGAAGCAATCGAACTAAACGGGGATGAGTGGTTTGCACAGGCTAGAAAGTTAGTGGTACAATTGGTAGAAATGTTTATCGTAAAACCTGAAGAAGTATACTTATCTATTCATAATCAGTGGCTAGTCCACTTTAAAGAGCGAAGTCAACTAGAGCAGGGATTAGACTTATTGTTGTTAGCATTTAAAGATATTCTATATTACCATATAGAATATGAACCATTGGTGCTATACTGTAAACAGGATGAGAGCTTAGAACAAGCAGCGTTGTTTTTTTCACAACCACAATTACTTTCTATTCTACAAAGCATCCTTCAGGCAAAACGAAAGTTGAAGCAGAATGTTCATCCTACACTAGTGATGGAACAACTTACACTTCACATATAGAGGTGATTTAAATTGATTGAGGTTATTGGTGTCCGTTTTAAAAAAGCGGGTAAAATATATTACTTCGATCCAGGAGACCATGATGTTACCTTAGATGGGTATGTTATCGTTGAAACGGTTCGAGGGATTGAGTTTGGTAAAGTCGTTATTGCAAATAAACAAGTCGACGAAGAAGACGTTGTTCTACCTCTTAAAAAAGTAATTCGTTTGGCAGATAACAAGGATAAAATGTCTGTTGCAGAGAACCAACAACAGTCAGAATCCGCATTCCAAACGTGTGCTGAAAAAATTATTGAACATAAACTAGATATGAATCTAGTCGAGGTAGAGTATACATTTGACCGAAATAAAATTATTTTTTATTTTACGGCAGATGGACGAGTTGATTTTCGTAACTTAGTAAAAGATTTGGCTGCCTTATTCAAAACAAGAATTGAATTGCGTCAAATTGGTGTTCGGGATGAAGCGAAGATGTTGGGCGGAATTGGCCCGTGTGGCCGTATGCTTTGTTGTTCAACGTTTTTAGGTGATTTCGAGCCAGTATCTATTAAAATGGCAAAAGATCAAAATCTATCTTTAAATCCTGCGAAAATTTCTGGGCTATGCGGACGTTTAATGTGTTGTTTGAAGTATGAAAATGATGATTATGAAACAGCAAAACGTACATTACCAGATTTAGGGGAAAAGGTGAAAACGCCATTTGGTAAAGGAAAAGTAGTTGGTATGAACATACTGGAACGTATCGTACAAATTGAAATTCCAGAAAAAGAGCGTGTTATCGAATATACGTTAGATGAGTTAATTGATGAAGGAATAATTAAAGCGCAAGCCACAGAATAGTGGGGTGTATGAAGGCGTGAACAAACGAGAAGTTTTTGAGCAGGTATCGGATATGGAAAAACGAATAGGCGAGCTTTATGAGCAACTAGGCGATTTAAAGGATCATCTTGGCAATATGCTTGAGGAAAACAATCGACTTTCAATTGAGAATCATCATCTTCGCAATCGGTTGGAGGGTAGTGAAACAAACGATGAAGAAGTAGATGAGGGCCGTGTTGCTAATGAAATCCCTGGTGAAGGGTATGATAACTTGGCAAGGTTGTACGAAGAAGGTTTTCATATTTGTAATGTTCATTTTGGTAGTCCAAGACAAGATGAAGATTGTCTATTTTGTTTGATGTTTTTAAATAAGAATAAATAAGCTAGTTAACCAGCTGTCTCGTTGTCTTTAATAAGGACAAAGGGGACAGCTTTTCTTTAGAGCAAAGAAAGCATAAACGAAAATCTGTCTAGCTTCAGCGCCTAGACACTCGAGACATAAGCAGTTCGCTTCCGCGCGAGGAAACCCATCCACACTGCACCGCTCTGCTTATGCTTGTCGTGTCTTTCAAGGCGCCCTGAGCTTTTCTTACATAGAAAGGATTTACGAAATGGTACAGTTATTTGACGATGAACGGCTTGATTATTTATTAAAAGAGGATAATATGCAGATTATTCAAAGCCCGACTGTGTTCTCTTTTTCACTTGATGCTGTGTTACTTGCAGATTTTACGTATGTCCCAATTAAAAAGGGTGAAATATTAGATTTATGTAGTGGAAATGGTGTTATCCCGCTTCTACTATCAAGACGTTCACATGCCCATATAACAGGGGTAGAAATTCAGAAGCGGCTGTATGATATGGCCACACGCAGCTCAGAATTGAATAAGCTAAACGGTCAAATCACCATGTTTCATGGGGATCTAACCAGTATGCAGAATAAATTGGGCCATAGTACATTTGATGTTGTGACGTGTAATCCACCTTATTTCAAAACACCAGCAAAAACGGAGCAAAATAAAAATGACTATTTGACTATTGCGCGTCATGAAGTATATTGCTCGTTGGAGGACGTTGTAAAAGCGTGCAAATTACATGTTCGGCCTGGTGGCAAGGTATCGATGGTTCATCGGCCGGGTAGACTTGTTGATATCCTTACCTTGTTCCGAAAATATAAGCTTGAACCAAAACGAATGCAACTTGTTTATCCTAAAAGAGGCCGAGAGGCAAACATGTTGTTAATTGAAGGGATTCGAGACGGGAAGGCAGATCTTACTATTTTACCGCCCTTATATATCTATGAAGAAGATAATACCTATACAACAGAAGCTGAGGAAGTTATATATGGGAGAAAATAAACATGCCGTTTATATTTTAAAATGTAAGGATTCAACCTTATATACGGGGTACACAAATGATTTACCGCATCGGTTAGACATGCATAAATCTGGGAAAGGCGCAAAATATACACGAGGTCGTGGTCCTTTCCAAGTTAAATTTGTCGAACAGTTTTCGACAAAAGAGGAAGCCATGAAACGGGAATATGCTATTAAACAGCTTAGTAGAAGTGAAAAAGAAGACTTGATTTCGTTGAATAAACAAGGGGTGGAAGAAAATGAAGACGCAAAAGAGCTTTGAATCAACTGAAAAAGGAACTGTCTATATTGTTCCAACACCAATTGGGAATCTCGAGGATATTACTTATCGTGCGTTGAAGGTATTACAATCAGCTTCCTTAATTGCTGCGGAAGATACACGCAATACAAAAAAGCTGTTGACGCATTTTGAAATCAGTACACCTATGATTAGCTATCACGAACATAATAGGGAATCGCGCGAGAAGCAGCTAATAGAGCGACTGGAAGACGGTGAATCTATAGCTTTTGTAAGTGATGCAGGGATGCCCGGGATTTCTGACCCGGGTTATGAAATGGTTCAATCGGCAGTTGCAGCAACGATTCCAGTTGTTGTTTTACCTGGTGCCAATGCAGCTTTGTGTGCACTTATAGGCTCAGGGTTACCGACGAAAGAATTTCTATTTTACGGGTTTTTGCCTAGAAAAAAGAAGGATAGGTTAAAAGAGTTAGAGCGATTAAAATCCATGCAAGCAACCTTGTTATTTTATGAATCCCCTCATCGATTAAAAGAAACCGTATCAGCTATCTATGAACAGCTTGGCAATCGTGAACTTACACTTGCTAGAGAATTAACAAAACTATTTGAAGAATATGTTCGTGGATCTATAAGCGAAGTTGTTGAATGGATTGAACAAACTGATCTAAGAGGAGAATTCTGCATTGTCGTAGAGGGTAGTAAAGAAGATTTTTCATCTCCAGAGACACTTTGGTGGAGCCATCTATCTGTAGTTAAACACATATCGCATTATATGGAAGAAGATAATATGTCGAGTAAAGAGGCAATCAAAAAGGTTGCTGTTGATCGCCAAATGCAGAAACGTGAGGTTTACCAAACTTATCATATTGACGACTAACAAAAGGAACTGACGTTTATTGAAGTTACACGTCAATCCCTTTTTTACATGGGGTAAATGTTTTATACGTTAAATCGAGTTTGGATTTCTTTGATTAAATCTTTTGCTCCATCGGGGCTTAGTGTTAACTTACCATTAGCCAATGATTGATTATCATCAGAGGTTTCACCGGTAATTTGACAGGTCATACTTGGTTTATACTTTTTTAAAACAATTTTATCTGTATCAACATAAATCTCCAAGGCATCTTTCTCGTGAATATCAAGCGTTCGTCTAAGCTCAATTGGGATAACTACTCGACCAAGTTCATCAACCTTGCGGACAATTCCAGTAGACTTCATTTTATTCTCCCTTCTGAAGGTAAAAGACTTTATTCGTCAATATTCGACATGTTTCTAGGAATATAGTACCAACTATTCCGATAAGTGTCAATCAATTTTTACCAAAAATAAAAACAAATGCGAAAATTAAGTTTTTAACTAAAAAGAGTTATTAATTGTCGCTTTTACACACGTGAAAGTAACCGTATATTAAGTAATATTTGTAGTATTGATTATTGGATAATGGAAATCTTATGATAAAATCGCTACAATAGTAATAGTTTTTCAAATTGAATCGTGATAAATATAATATGGATTAGGAAAGAGGAGGTTATTACATGACAAATGAGAAAAAGACATTTTATATTACAACACCGATTTATTACCCAAGTGGTAAATTACATATTGGTCACGCATACTCAACAGTTGCTGGTGATGCAATAGCGCGGTATAAACGGATGCGTGGATATGATGTGATGTATTTAACTGGAACAGATGAACATGGACAAAAGATTCAACGTAAGGCAGAAGAACAAGGGGTATCTCCACAAGCATATGTTGATGAAATTGTAGATGGAATACAAAGCTTATGGAAAAAACTAAAAGTGACAAATGATGACTTTATCCGTACCACGGAGGAACGTCATAAAAAAATTGTTGAGAAAATTTTTACACAGTTGCTAGAACAAGGCGATATTTATTTAGACCAATATGAAGGTTGGTACTGTACTTCTGATGAATCCTTCTTTACCGAGCGTCAATTAGAAGATGGTCATTGTCCTGATTGTGGTGGAAAAGTGGAAAAAGTGAAAGAAGAGTCCTATTTCTTTAAGATGAGTAAGTATGTAGATAGATTAGTGAAATATTACGATGAGCATCCCGAGTTTATTCAACCCGAAAGTCGTAAAAACGAAATGCTTAATAACTTTATTAAACCAGGACTAGGGGATTTAGCGGTCTCACGTACGTCCTTTGACTGGGGTGTTAAGGTTCCAAGCGATCCAAAGCATGTTATTTATGTGTGGATTGACGCATTAAGTAATTATATAACAGCACTTGGATATGGAACGGATCATGATGCAAAATTTCAAAAGTATTGGCCGGCAGATGTACATTTGATGAGTAAGGAAATTGTGCGCTTCCACACCATTTATTGGCCAATCATGTTAATGGCATTAGACTTACCGTTACCTAAAAAGGTTTTTGCACATGGTTGGATCTTAATGAAGGACGGAAAAATGTCGAAATCAAAAGGTAATGTTGTCGATCCAACTCAGCTTATTGAACGATATGGATTGGATGCAGTACGTTACTATTTATTACGCGAAGTGCCATTTGGTTCTGATGGTGTGTTTACGCCAGAAGGCTTTGTGCAACGTACTAATTATGACCTAGCGAACGATCTAGGAAATCTGCTGAATCGCACTGTTGCAATGATCGACAAATACTTTGATGGTGAAATTCCTGCATACAACAAGGCTGAAACAGAGATTGATGAAAGTCTAGAGAACTTAGTTACAGAAACGATTAAACAAGTAGAGGATTCTCTTGAGAATATGCAATTTTCTGTAGCTCTCTCTGAATTATGGAAGCTTGTCAGTCGGACAAATAAATATATTGATGAAACGCAACCATGGATTTTAGCAAAAGATGATACTCAAAAGGAACGTCTTGGTAATGTAATGGCACATCTAGCTGATTCATTAAGGATTATCGGTGTTATGTTACAGCCATTTTTAACAGAAGCACCTAACGAGATTTTCCGTCAAATTGGTGTTTCGGCTGATAGCCTGAAGGAATGGGAAAGTGTATATAAGCTTGGTCAGATTACAAAAGGATCTCGTGTCACAAAAGGCGAACCGATTTTCCCACGTTTAGACGTGGAAGATGAAGTTCAAACCATTAAAGCAATGATGCAAAATCCAACAATACTAAAAGAAGAACAAAAGGCTGAGGAAGAAGAAGCAAAAGATTTAATCGCGTACGATGACTTTATGAAGCTTGATATGCGTGTAGCAGAGGTTCTAAAAGCTGAGAGGATGAAAAAGGCTGACAAATTATTGAAGCTGCAGCTTGATTTAGGCAGCGAAAAACGTCAAGTAGTGTCTGGCCTTGCTGAACATTACAATCCAGAAGTGTTAGTCGGTAAAAAGGTGATTTGTGTCACAAATCTTAAACCAGTCAAATTACGTGGTGAAATGTCTGAGGGTATGATTTTATCGGGGGAAGATGCCGATGGGAAATTGGCTCTTGCAACGGTAGAACAAACCTTACCAAATGGATCAATTGTAAAATAAAGACAAAAGCGGAAGCGGCCGTCTATTTGCGTATGACCCGTGCCCACAACAACGTGGGTAGTTCGATGTTGCTCATGCTTTGTGGCGGTTTTAATCGAACATTCCTTTCGACATGAAAAAAAGGAAACACGGAAAGTGTAGCGATTAAGGACGTTCGACTCGTGTCGAATTGTTATCGCAAGGAAGAGCCTGAAGGGCACTAGCCAATGGGCGCTGGAGCTTGAGGTGGCCCTAACTTTACTTTAAGGAGTGAGTGGTTACATGTTATTCGATACACATGTTCATTTAAATGCAAGACAATTTGAACAAGATAGAGAAGAAGTTATTAAACGAGCATTCGATGCAGGGGTTACCCAAATGGTTGTAGTCGGGTTTGACAGAGAAACCATTCCACTTGCAATCGAAATTGCTGAACAATATGATACCATCTACGCTGCAGTTGGCTGGCATCCTGTAGATGCAATTGATATGACGGAAGAGGATTTGGCTTGGATCGAAGAACTTGCTGCACATTCAAAAGTGATTGCTATTGGAGAAATGGGACTTGATTACCACTGGGATAAGTCGCCAAAAAGTGTTCAAAAAGAAGTTTTTAGAAAGCAAATTCGGCTTGCTAAAAAAGTAAACATGCCAATTATTATCCATAACCGTGAGGCAACAGAAGATATCATTGCTATTTTGCAGGAAGAAGGTGCAAATGAAATTGGTGGTATCATGCATTGCTATAACGATAAAGTCGGTTACCTAAAAGCTTGTTTAGATATGAATTTTTATATTTCACTTGGTGGCCCAGTAACATTTAAAAACACAATTGATCCAAAAGAAGTAGCAGTTGAAGTTCCGCAAGATCGTTTACTTATAGAGACAGATGCACCATTTCTTGCACCACATCCGAATCGCGGAAAACGGAATGAACCAGGTTATGTAACATTAGTAGCCGAAAAGATAGCTGAATTACGAAATATTTCAATTGAGGAATTAAGTGAAGTTACTACGGAAAACGCGCGCCGTTTTTTTAAATTATAATATAAGTTTGTAATATTACAGGTGAATTTTACCTAATATGTTGAGGCAGGGAGTATACCTGTCTCTTTTTTTTATTGATCTACTAACTTGTTAAAACTGCCTCTAATCTAGGCTTGACAGGGGAAAGGGCACATTTAAAATTACAGGGTTATTATTTGTAACTTAATTGTAAAGAAACCGTAACCCTATATACTTTGACTTCGCATATAACTGTTTATATAATCAAAGTCGATATAAGGGAGGCAAAAAGCATGAAGATTATTTCAAAGCTATTGCCGGCATCGAAAATGAAGCTGGTTATTTCAAGTATTGGTGTTTTAGCACTTATCATTTTTTCTGGCCTAGTCGTAATGGAAGCTACAAAAGCAGAAGTAGTCGTAATGGACGATGGGAAAAAAGAAACAGTGAACACACATGCGAATACAGTAGATGAACTGCTTGAAGAAGTGGGTATTCTTGTTGGTCAACATGATGCAATTTCACATACAGGTAATACAGAAATCAAAGATGGCATGAAAATTACATACAAGCAATCAACTCAAGTAATGGTGCAGATTAATGGAAATGAGAAAGAATTTAATACTTTTGCTGAGACAATTGGTGATTTTTTAACGGAAAACAACCTAACGTTAACTGAGCATGATGAAGTATCGCATAAGCAGGATGATAAGATTGTAGATGGGCTTATGCTTACAATTGATAAGGCATTCCAAGTTGCGGTAAATGTTGGTGGAAAAGAGCAGAAATTCTGGACTACAGGTGGAACGGTAGAGCAATTATTAAAATCTAATAACATTACTTTAGAAAATCCAGATAAAATGAATGTTGATAAGCAAGATCAAGTTACTGCGAATGCACCAATTAACATTACCCGAGTGGAAAAGTCGGAGGTTGAGGTAGAAGAAGCGGTTGCCTTTGATACGAAGCAAAAAGAAGACAGTTCACTTGCTAAAGGTGAGGAGCGGGTGGTTGCAGAAGGCAGTGAGGGCACGGTTATAAAAACATATGAACTGACAAAAGAAAATGGTAAAGAAGTTAGTAAAAAATTAGTACACGAAGAAGTAAAAGAAGAAAGTAAAGACAGAGTGGTTGCAATTGGTACAAAAGTGGAACAGCAGACAGAGCTTGTAACGTTGGCTAGCACTGAGAAAAAAGAACCAGCACCGGAGCGAAAGGTGGAACCGAAACAAGAACAAAAAAGTGAAAAGTCTAACGGAAAAGTATTATATATGTCTGCTAGTGCATACACAGCAAGCTGTGCAGGATGCTCAGGTTACACTGCAACCGGTATAAACTTAAACGCAAATCCAAACGCTAAAGTAATTGCGGTTGATCCTAGTGTAATTCCATTAGGCACACGTGTATATATTGAGGGATTAGGTGAATACGTAGCAGCGGATACCGGTGGGAGTATTAATGGAAACCGTATTGACATACATTTTTCAAGTCGGAGTGAAGCATTGGCTTTTGGACGTAGAACTGTGAAAGTTACCATTTTAAAATAATACATGATACAAATGCTCTTGCCATGATAGAATGGTAAGAGCATTATTTTTTGACTGAACTGAAAAGAGGAACTTAAATTGAAGGTTAAAGAGATCATCGTTGTAGAGGGTCGTGACGATACAGTTAAAATACGCCTAGCTGTCGATGCTGATACAATAGAAACTAATGGTTCAGCGATAAATCATATCACTTTGGAACAAATTCAACATGCACAAGTAAAGCGTGGTGTCATTGTCTTTACCGATCCAGATTATCCTGGCCAACGTATTCGTAACATCATTAACGAGCATGTGCATGGCTGTAAGCATGCATTTTTAACCCGGGATGATGCACGTGGAAAAAATAACAAAGGTATCGGAATTGAACATGCTTCTATCGAATCAATCCAAAAAGCTCTTCAGGATGTTTATGAGTTAAAAGATGTTTATGAATCGGATATCCATAAAGAGGATCTGATTAAGTACGGTTTAATTGGCGGACCTAGAGCAAGCTATAGAAGAAATAGACTAAGTGAATTATTGCAGATAGGTCATACAAACGGAAAACAGCTTCTTAAGCGGTTAAATATGTTTCAAATTACGTATGAAAACTTTGAACAAGCAATCCAAAAAGTACTTCAGGAGGAAGATAATGAGCACCACTAAATATATTGCTACACCAACGCGGACTAAGGAGATATTAGCAAAATATAAATTTTTCTTTAAAAAAAGCTTGGGGCAAAATTTTATTATTGACGCAAACATATTGGAGAATATAATCAGTCACACTGGAATAGATAAGGATTCTGGTGTCATTGAAATTGGTCCAGGTATTGGGGCATTGACCGAACAATTGGGGAGGCACGCAAAAAACGTCCTGGCATTTGAAATAGATCAGCGCCTGTTTCCTATATTAGAGGACTCATTAGAAGATTATGGCAATATTCAATTGATCCATCAGGATATTTTAGAGGCAGATGTGAAAGCATCGATAAAGGATAACTTTAAGGATGACCAAGATGTTCATATTGTTGCAAATTTACCCTATTACATTACGACACCTATTTTAACAAAGTTGTTGCAAGAGCAGTTACCTGTAGAGAGTATAACTGTGATGATTCAAAAAGAAGTTGCGGAGCGAATGGCTGCGAAACCAAGTACGAAGAGTTATGGTTCTCTAACTATTGCTATTCAATATTATACCACTGCAGAAGTTGTCATGCATGTTCCTAAACGCGTATTTATGCCACAACCAAATGTTGATTCAGCAGTTCTGAAACTAACCATAAGAGAAAAACCGCCTGTATATGTAGCTGATGAGCGCTACTTTTTTTCTATGGTACAAGCCTGCTTTAGTCAACGTAGAAAGACACTTCGAAATAACTTAACGAATTATTTAAATGAGGAATACGATAAAGCAACGATAACCAATATGTTAGAGAATATCGGAATTGATGGAACGCGGCGTGGAGAATCATTGACAATGGAAGAGTTCGCTAAGTTAGCTAACTTCTTCTACCAAGCCAAGCATCTTTAAAAGCTGTAACTTCCCAATTGGAAGTTACAGCTTTATTTTTGATAGTTGGGCATTCATACGCCGCTAAGCAGTTACCTCCGCTTTTCGTGTCTATCTGTGGCTCCTAGCGCCTAGCAAATAGTTAGTCTTGATGAAAGGTACGTAAAGTTCGACGTACTTTTCACAATCCTATCTATTTGTACGCCGCTGAACAGTCGCCTCCGCTTTTCTATGCACATACCCAGTCTTTTTACATACGTTATGGTAGTGAATGCTTTTAGGCAGATTGAAGGCTGTGAGGTGGCATAATGGACTTAATAACAGGTGATATCGTTTCTCGAATTTCATATAAACATGATTTATTATTTCGCATTTCTTCTATATCAAACAATCATGCTACGTTACATGGGAAGGATTTACGATTAGAAGTAGATGCACCGCTCAAAGATCTTGTTCGTGTGGAAGAAAGAGATTTGGTTAAAAAACGTGCAAAAGAAAAGGAAGAAGAAGAGTTTTCCTATCGATTGTTTCGTCAAGATTATCAATTTATGAAAGAAAAGCGAGATTATCAGGCAACGGATGGCTTTCACCATGAATCGTCCTATTTTCATTTACCTGCAAAGGTATTGCATATTGACGGAGATCGAAATTATCTGAAAAAATGTATTGAGTTATATCAGCGTATTGGCCTGCATGTGCATGGCGTTTATATAAATGAGAAGGATATGCCATTGGAGATTGGGCCGTTAATTGAAAAAATCCACCCTGATATTATTGTTATCACTGGACATGATTCCTTTTCAAAGAACAAGGGAGCAAGAAATGATCTACGTGCTTACCGTCATTCTAAATATTTCGTTGAGACAGTCAGAGAAGCAAGGCAGGCTGTCCCCCAATTAGATCAACTCGTTATTTTTGCGGGTGCATGTCAATCACACTTTGAATCGCTAATACGTGCGGGTGCTAATTATGCTAGTTCACCATCTAGAGTTAATATACATGCACTTGATCCTGTTTATATAGCAGCAAAAATAGCTTATACCCCATTTATGGAGAAGGTAAGTGTGTGGGATGTATTAAGTAATACATTGACTGGTGAAAAGGGAATGGGAGGTTTAGAAACACGCGGCCTTTTGCGAACTGGCATGCCATTTTTAGAGGAATCACCTGATGATGAGTAACCAAAATGTGTAGATTTCTTTTTTTGTTTTAAACTTATAAACTTATAACGGTATAAAGTGTAAGTAATCTAAGGCTTTCGCCATTAGTCCCTGGCGATAAGCCAAGTTTTTCTAAGATAATCTACATTCCTCAACTTGTTATTTTGCATTTAATTTGTAAATACAACTAATTTCTTAAACTTATATACATATTTTTCTACTTTATTGAAATAATAACAGCAAAACGTGAAATAGTTGTTGACATCAAAAAAGGTATATTGTTATAATATAAAGTTTTACTTGACTGTTAATACAAGCACGTGCTACAATATAAGGAGTGAGGTGGAGTGTATTGGCTAAAACATTAATAGAAATTAAGCAGGGTCTTGAAAGTCACATTGGTAAACGGTTAAAATTGAAAGCCAACGGTGGAAGAAGAAAAACGATTGAACGTTGCGGAGTTTTGGCAGAAACTTATCCGTCCGTATTCATTGTTGAGCTCGATCAAGACGAAAACGCATTCGAACGTGTTTCATACAGCTATGCAGACGTTTTAACAGAAACAGTAGAACTAAGCTTCCAAGATGATAGAACAACAGCAATGGCCATGGAGTAGTAAACTTTTGTTTACTGCTTCTTTTTATACTTTAAAAAGAAGCTTCTCTGTGTAAAGTATAAAAAGATCTAAGGCTTTTGCTGTCAGTTTTTGCGACAAGCCAAGGTTTTCTAGATAGCAAGAAAGTATAAACTTGGCGTTTATCTGGTCTAGCTTCAGCGCCGAGCCTCCCCGAGGTTTTAGATGTATTGGAATGAGTGTAGATATTCTGGATTGAACGTTAAGTCAAATCTCTTTGTGATAAAATACCATCACTAAGAGATTCGTCTTAAACTTGCCGCAGGTCTGTACAGTGCTTGTTTCGAAGGCGCTTGCGCTAAAGTTTTAAAATTAAGTTTTCATCCTCTGAAATGGTTACTTACGTCTTTCTTATTATTTCCTTTTCTGTATACATATAACGGGTGTATGTTTTTTTAAAGTACACATGCTATACATGTCGTAACAAGGATGCTCAAGTAGAAAGGGGTTGTTCTTTCATGGGAAGACGACGGAGTATGATGTCTAATCAATTGAAAGAAGAAATTGCTAAAGAGTTAGGCTTTTACGACACCGTACAGCAAGAAGGCTGGGGCGGCATTAAATCAAGAGATGCAGGGAACATGGTGAAACGAGCAATCGAAATGGCTGAGCAAGGCATGCAACAAAAAGACAGACCCTAATGGGTTTGTCTTTTTAAATTGGAGAAGAGTGATATACCAGGTATTTCTAGTGATAAAATAGGTATTTTGAATTAATATTGGATATGCTATGATTATGATGGTTCTTTTTACTTATTTTAATTTCCTTAAGGGCATCCATATAGGCTTTTTCCATTTTTGCAAGTGGGAAAAACCTGCAAGGATATTTGAAAACTTGTATAATTTTAATTGCGTGTTTTTTTCATCTAGAAGAAATATACAAAGTCAAAAAAGGGGAGCGTACAACATGAGATTTTCAAAATTTTCTTTGCTATTAGCATTAGGTTTAATGCTTAGCATATTCATGGTCGCATGTTCAAGTGATGACAGCGGCTCAGAATCCACCGGTGAAAGCGAAACTGGGGGTAAACAAATACTTAATTTAACGAATGGAGATACTATTCCATCTATGGATTCTTCATTAGCAGCTGATGAATATGGTTTTCAATTCCTGGGTGCTACAACGGAAGGTCTTTATCGGTTAGGTGAAGATGCAGAAATCGTTGATGGTATCGCAACAGATCATAAAGTAAGTGAAGATGCCCTGACTTGGACATTTACATTGCGTGAAGATGCTGTATGGTCAAATGGTGAACCTGTAACAGCACATGATTTCGTATACGCATGGCGCCGTGCAATAAATCCAGCTACTGGATCTGAGTATGGACCATATATGATGAATGGAGTTATTAAAAACGCTACACAGGTCAATAGTGGTGAAATGCCCATTGAAGAATTAGGTGTTGAAGCTAAGGATGATTATACGTTTGTTGTAAAACTCGAAAAACCAATTCCATACTTTGAATCACTTACAACCTTTGGAACATTTTTACCGCTTAACCAAAAGTTTGTTGAATCAAAAGGTGATGATTTTGGAACAAATTCCGATGCATTGTTATCAAATGGTCCATTTAAGATAACTGAATGGGACAGTACTTCTTCATCCTGGAATCTTGTTAAAAATGAGGATTACTGGGATGCTGAAACAGTATCTTTAGATAAAATTACATTTGACGTGGTAAAAGATACTCAAGTAGCGGTCGATTTATATGAAAAAGGAGAGGTAGACCGAGCTAACCTTTCCTCTGACCTAGTAGACAGATATTCTACTCATGAAGATTACACTGTAACGCCAGAAACATCCGTGTTCTATTTTAAGTTTAATCAAACTACTTCTGAGGCATTAGCTAATGAAAATATTCGTAAAGCTATTAGCCGTTCGTTTAATAAACAGGCTTTAGTGGATGAAATCTTAAATAACGGCTCAATCGTTGCAAATGGTTTAGTTCCAAAAGAGTTCGTATCGATGCCTGAATCTGGTGAAGATTTCCGTGAGGTTAACGGAGATATAGTAACGTATGATCTAGAAGAGGCCAAGAAGCTCTGGGAAAAAGGACTAGGAGAAATTGGTAAGGATACAGTAGAACTGGAATTCTTAGCTGGTGATAGCGAAACAACGAAAAACATGAATGAATACCTTGCGAACCAACTAGAAACAAATCTTGAAGGTTTAAATGTTACGTTGAAGCAAGTTCCGTTCGAACAGCGCTTAACTTTAAGCGAAAATATGGATTATCAACTACAAGTTTATGGCTGGGGTCCAGATTATCTTGATCCTTACACATTCCTGAATATGTATATAACAGATAGCCAATACAATAAAATGGGATATTCTAATCCTAAGTACGATAAACTAATGGAGAAAAGCGCAACAGATTTTGTGCTTGATCCTGCTAAACGCTATAACGCATTTTTAAAAGCAGAAAAAATCTTATTTGAAGATGCAGCGATTGCACCTATATACCAAAGTGCACGTGCACAATTAATTAAGCCTAAAGTAGAAGGTGTTATTAGTAATCCATTTGGACCAACGTATGAATGGAAATGGGCTTCTATAAGTGAATAATTAACTTTAATAGATAGAACCTATGACGGGGATGATACCGTCATGGGTTCTTTTTTACGCTTTAAGTAAGCTTCTGACGGGTATAAAGTATAAAAAAACCTAGGGATTTCGCCTCTTAGTTTTTGACGAAAACCGCGATTTTATAATTTAATGCTAGGAGAGTATTCCCTTGTTAGTCGTACCTCCTTATAAAATATGATACAATTTGTTTAGATTTGTGGGGTGGTGATTAGTATGGTGTTTTTTGAGAATGCGCCGGCAAAAATTACATTGTCACTGGATGTGCTAGGTAAACGTGATGATGGATATCATGACGTGGAAATGGTGATGACGACAGTCGATTTGTCTGATCGTGTTGCATTAACTTCATTAGAAGTTGATTATATTGCCGTGTCTGCAGATAACCAGTATGTGCCAAATGATGAACGGAACTTGGCATTTAAAGCTGCGCTTGCTCTAAAAAATAAATACCATATTACACAAGGTGTGCGGATAGATATAGAAAAAAATATTCCTGTATCTGCAGGATTAGGAGGTGGCAGTAGTGATGCTGCCGCTGTACTGCGTGGATTGAACAAGCTATGGAAGTTAGATATACCATTAACTGAGTTAGCCGATCTTGGTGCTAGTATTGGTTCAGATGTTCCGTTTTGCGTTTATGGATCAACAGCCCTTGCAAAAGGAAGAGGGGAAATTATTCAGGAACTGTCCCCCCCACCAGTAACCTGGGCTATACTAGCTAAGCCAAATATCGGAGTCTCCACCAGAGTGGTTTTTAATCGGCTAACGTTAAATAATATAGTACATCCAAATACAACAAAAATATTGGACGCAATTGAGGCGCAAGAATTTAATGTGCTTTGCGATCACGTTGGCAATGCATTGGAAACGGTAACTACATCGCTATACCCTAATGTACAACGTATAAAGGAAAAGATGATACAAGCTGGTGCCAGGGGTGTTCTCATGAGTGGAAGCGGACCCACAATTGTTGGGCTAGTTGAACATCAACATAAAGCTGTTCGAATAAACAACGGTCTTCGGGGATTCTGTGATGAGGTATATGTCGTTCGTGTAATCGGTCATGCTAACACTTGCTAAAACACGTATAAAAATGATATATTTATTAGTAAATATTCGGTTTTAGAGGTGTGGACATGAGAAGAAGTGATCGGTTAGTTGCATTAACAAATTATTTTCTGGAAAATCCTAGAGAACATATATCTTTACCACATTTTTCTACGCTATATGATGCTGCGAAATCATCTATTAGCGAAGATTTAGATATTATAGATCGAGTCTTTATAGATGAAGGAATCGGGCGGTTGGAAACGATTGCTGGCGCTGCAGGTGGAGTAAAATATATTCCAGACTATGCTGCGAACAAAAGCAATCAATTCATTAGTGATCTATGCCAAACTCTAGAAGACCCTGAGCGTTTATTGCCAGGTGGTTATCTTTATATGAGCGATCTACTGGGAGACCCCGGATTGGTTAAACAAATTGGTCGTATTTTTGCATCAAGATTTACTGAATCTGCTATTGAGGCCGTTGTAACTGTTGCAACAAAAGGAATACCTTTAGCCTATGCAGTTGCATCCTTTTTGAATGTTCCGGTTGTAATTGTCAGGCGTGATCCAATGGTTACAGAGGGTTCATCTGTGAGTATTAATTACGTTTCTGGATCATCTAGAAAAATTCAAACAATGGTTCTTCCGAAAAGAAGCTTGAAGGAAGGTGCAAATGTTTGTATTATTGATGACTTCATGAAAGCAGGTGGCACTATTAATGGTATGGTGAGTTTGCTAGCAGAATTTAATGCTAATGTTAAAGGGATTGCCGTTTTAGCAGAAGCGGATGATGAAGAAGATGAGCGTGTTGTTGAAAATTATTTATCTTTAGTAAAAATTACACATGTTGATTTAAAACAAAAACAAATAGATGTCCGCCCTGGTAATTTTCAGGCGAAATAAGGTCAATAGATAAAATCTTTCTTTCGAGGTTTTATCTTTTTTATTGGGGAAAAACAGTAAATTGGTTGATAATCGTCCATGTTTTTCTCCTTTTTAATTAAATTTTTAATTTTTTTTAAAATTAAGCAGGAATTATCTATGTTTTGTAGAATTATGGTAAGTAAGTTCAAAAGGGAAAAGGTGGTGAAACATCATGGAAATAACTGACGTAAGACTACGCCGTGTTAATACAGAAGGCAGAATGCGAGCAATTGCTTCCATCACGTTAGATCAGGAATTCGTGGTACATGATATCCGCGTAATTGACGGAAATAATGGATTATTTGTAGCAATGCCATCCAAACGCACACCTGATGGCGAGTTTAGAGACATCGCACACCCAATCAATTCAGGAACACGTGGAAAAATTCAGGATGCAGTATTAGAAGAATATCGACGTGTGGGCGAAGCGGAGGTTGAATTTGAAGAAGCCGGCGCTTCCTAAAATAACATAACGACAACAAAGGGGGACTAATCTAGGGCAGATTAGCCTTCTTTTTTTATTACTTAGGAAATTATAAATATGGAACACCGTGGATAAGTGAGGGACATCATCAGTCACGTCCAGCTCCATCGTCCATTGCCTCGTGTCCTTCGGCACCTCCTTACGATAACAGTTCGACAATCGTCGAACGTCCTTAATCGCTTACGTTTTCGTGTTTCCTTTATCTCAGATCGGAAGGAATGTTCGGTTAAAACCGCCACTTTGCGTGGGCACAGGTCATACGGCAATAAACGGGCGTTTGCGCTATTGTTCTATAATAGCGAAGATGACTGTTTAGTGGCGTACAACTATAATAGGTCTATGAAAGTACATTGAACTTACACACAATCATCAGGACTAATTATTTTCTAGCTAGGAGCCGTATGTAGACAGATAATTACCAAATACTAATACCTTTTATTAGCTTCAGGAAAAAAATAACACCTCGCAAAAAGTGTCTTCATCTGTCTGTATCTGTTGAAATCGTTTGCCTTTTGAGATATATTCATAATGGATAATCAGAACGGAGGTTACTTCATGACAAATCGGTATGCTGTTATTCTTGCAGCGGGTCAGGGCACTAGAATGAAATCGAAATTATATAAAGTACTTCATCCAGTTATGGGCCGACCAATGGTACAACATGTAATGAATCAAATCAAAACCGTAAGCTTAGAGGAAATTGTGACAATAGTAGGCTATGGAGCTGAAGCTGTTATAGAGAAGGTTGGCGGAGAAAGTAAATTTATTGTCCAAGAGGAACAATTAGGGACTGGACACGCAGTGCAACAAGCGGAAAAAATATTGAAGGATAAAGAAGGAACGACGATTGTTGTTTGTGGCGATACACCGTTAATTACAGATGAAACATTTCAAGCGCTTTTTAACCACCACGAAAAAGAAAATGCAAAGGCCACAATCTTAACAACGAAGGTGGGAAATCCTGCTGGGTATGGTCGTGTCATTAGAAATAATCAGTATGAAGTAGAGCGCGTTGTCGAACAAAAAGATGCGAATGAAGTTGAACTAGCAGTTAACGAGATAAATACTGGTACATATTGTTTTGATAATCAAGCACTTTTTCAAGCTTTAAAAGAGGTATCTAACGATAACGCACAAGGAGAATATTATCTCCCAGATGTAATAGAAATCTTGCGTCGTAAAGATGAAAAGGTGTCTGCATTCTTAACCCCAAATGATGAAGAAACGTTAGGTGTAAATGACCGTGTGGCACTAGCACAAGCAGAAAAAGTGTTGAAAAAGCGCATTAACGAAAAGCATATGCGTAATGGCGTAACGATTATTGACCCTGACAACACATATATTGGTCCAGATGTTATAATAGAACAAGATGTACTTATTCATCCAGGATCTATTATTACTGGAAACTCATCAATTAAAAGCAATGCCGAGATTGGTCCGCATTCAGAGGTATCAAACTGCTCTGTAGGAGAAGATACGGTTATTCGCCAAAGTGTTGCGAGTGATAGTCAAATTGGAGCTCGCGTGAATATTGGACCATACGCACATATCAGACCAAAAGCTTCGATAGGCAATGAAGTAAAAATTGGTAATTTTGTCGAAGTTAAAAAATCGGTTATAGGCGATCAAAGTAAAGTTTCTCATCTGAGTTATATTGGTGATGCAGAAATTGGAACAAACGTTAATGTTGGTTGTGGAACAATCACGGTTAATTACGATGGTGAAAATAAGTATTTAACAAAAATTGACGATGATGCTTTCATAGGTTGTAATTCAAACTTAGTAGCACCCGTAACGGTTGGTAAAGGTTCGTTTATAGCGGCTGGTTCCACTATTACGAAAGATGTTCCGGAGGATTCCTTATCTGTTGGACGTGCACGGCAGGAAAATAAAGAAGGATACGCAAGAAGGTTAAAGAATAGAAAAAAAGATTAACGGAGGGTTTTTTCATGACATCAGGCTATAAAGATCGATCTTTGAAGGTATTTACGTTGAACTCAAACCGTAAATTAGCAGAAGAAATTGCAACTCATATTGGAACTACTCTTGGTGAATGTACTGTTGCTGCGTTTAGTGACGGCGAAATACAGATTAATATTGAAGAGAGCATTCGCGGGTGTGATGTTTATGTTGTTCAGTCAACATGCTCACCAGTTAATCAACACATCATGGAATTACTTATTATGATTGATGCATGCAAACGTGCATCGGCTAGGTCAATTAACATTGTAATGCCTTACTATGGATACGCACGTCAAGATCGCAAAGCTCGTTCTAGAGAACCTATTACAGCTAAACTTCTTGCGAATTTATTGGAAACTGCTGGTGCAGACCGCGTGATCACATTAGACCTACACGCACCGCAAATTCAAGGGTTTTTCGATATGCCAATCGATCATTTGCAAGGTGTGCCGATTCTGTCTGATTACTTCGAAAAGAAAAACTTTGATGACATCATTGTTGTTTCACCAGATCATGGTGGTGTAACACGTGCAAGGAAGATGGCGGATCGTCTAAAAGCTCCAATTGGTATCATCGATAAGCGCAGACCACGTCCAAATGTTGCAGAGGTTATGAATATCGTTGGTAACATTGAGGGGAAAACAGCAATTTTGATTGATGATATAATCGATACAGCAGGCACGATTACACTTGCTGCTAATGCCTTAGTCGAAAACGGGGCAACAGAGGTATACGCTTGTTGTACACATCCGGTGTTATCGGGACCAGCTATTGAGCGTATCGAGAACTCAAGAATAAAAGAGCTAGTTATAACAAACTCTATCCCTTTAGAAACGGACAAGTATATTGATAAAATCACACAACTCTCTGTAGCACCATTAATTGGTGAAGCTATTATACGTGTTCATGAAATGAAATCAGTAAGCATACTATTCGATTAGAGGTTTAAAAGTAAATGAATACGGGAAATAATAATGAGTAGCAATTCAATTCGATATTTTTACTAAATACGAAATAAAAAAGAGATTTAAGCTTGGCAGATGCTAAGTTTGCAAATAATGGAGGGTGAAAAAAATGGCAGTAAAATTAAAAGCAACATTACGTAATAGTCAAGAGCGCTCAGCACTAAAAAACACGAGAGAAATTGGACATGTTCCTGGAGTAGTCTATGGGAAAGAAAAGGAATCAAAGTCCATAGCGGTAGATAGTGTTGAATTATTGAAAACAGTTCGTGATGAAGGTAGAAACGCAATTATTTCATTAAATATTGAAAATGATTCTTCTGTGGATGTCATGCTACATGATTATCAAATGAATCCGATTAAAGATGAATTAGTACATGTAGATTTCTATATTGTAAATATGTCTGAAGAAATGGACGTTGATGTGTCACTTCATTTAGAAGGAGAAGCTCAAGGTGCAAAAGACGGAGGCGTATTACAGCAACCAATGCATGAATTGCAAGTACGCGCGAAACCTGGTGATATTCCAGAGGAGATTTCAGTAGATGTATCTAAACTGGAAATTGGTGACAGTATCGCAATTGCTGACTTACCAAAAGGAAAAAATTATGAATTTATTGATGATCCAGAAACAACTGTTGCAACAGTTGTTCCACCAGATACAGGAGATAATGAAGACGAAGAGACAGATGAAGACGCTGAGCCGGAATTAGTAGGAGCAGAACCTGACGACAAGGAATAAAAATAGAAGATGAATGAAATATAATACAACTTAGCCCTCCTGTGAGATAGAGTGAGATAGATGCATTCTTAAGTAGGAGGGATTGTTGTATGTAGGATAGTAGTTTATTTTTAAATAAAGGAAGTAGCATATTGATGAAGTGTATAGTTGGACTTGGAAACCCAGGCAAAAAGTATCGTACAACTCGCCATAACATTGGATTTATGGTCATTGACGAGTTAGTACGTCGTCATTCATTTGACCTAAATAAATCGAAGTTCAATGGCAACTATGCCCTTGAACATATTGGAAGTAGCAAGGTGCTGCTACTTCAACCACAAACGTATATGAATTTGTCAGGTGAAGCAATCAGACCTCTAATGGATTATTATGATATCGCAACAGAGGATGTAGTTATTGTCTATGATGATTTAGATCTGCCAACTGGAAAAATTCGGTTACGTCAAAAAGGTGGCCCTGGAGGCCATAATGGGATTAAATCAACCATTAACCATCTAGGCACGAAAGAGTTCAAACGGATTAGAATCGGTGTCGGACGACCTGATACACCACAACCCGTAATTGATTACGTGCTGGGTTCTTTTCCAAAAGAACAAAAAGACGATGTACAGGATAGTGTAACAAAAGCTGCAGACGTCTTTGAAGCCTGGCTAGAAAAACCGTTTATAGAAGTTATGAATGAATATAATTAAGAAAAGCGGAATAACATAGTGTCTAGATTACAAGAATTTTCCCTTAACACGATTGGGTATAAAATTCCACATTTCGGATAAACTTTAGGATACCCCATGTTTATTCGAGGAGGTATTTTATGTCTATTGTCTATACTTGTAGACATTGCGGGAATGAGGTTGGAAAAATAGATCAACCAATTATTGATTCCGCAACGCTTGGTATTGATAAATTGTCAGCTGATGAACAAAAAGAAATGATACAATTTAAGCAAAATGGAGATGTCCAAATCAAGACAATTTGCGAGAATTGTGAAGCAGCATTAGGACAGAATCCACACTATCACGAACTTGATTTTTTTATACAATAGAATAGTCGAGCAAAGCTTTGGTTCTCAAACCAAAGCATTTTTGCGCTTGGCAATACAGAAATAACTATACATAGTATGGGAAGTTGTAACTGTCGTCGGGAGCGGGAGTAATTGTAAATTGGCTGTACGATTGCCGTTTTAGGAAATATATCAATCATTGCTAACCATACACTTTCGCTTTTTACACAACATTTGGGGGTTTTTACTTTGAAAGGTATTGATACATTTTTACAATCAACGGACGATATACAGTCTATTATTAGCGGAATTGAATCTGGAATGCAGGAACAACTTGTAGCGGGGCTCTCAGGTTCAGCCAGGAGCTTGCTTGTTTCAGTTATTGAGGAATCTATTAACAAACCTGTATTGCTGATTACACACCAACTCGTCCAAGCGCAACAATTATATGATGATTTATCAGAGTTTATGGGTGATCAAAATGTTCATCTATACCCTGTTAATGAATTAATTGCATCGGAAATTGCAATTGCTAGCCCAGAATTAAGAAGTCAACGTATTGAAGCGCTGACGGAGTGGTCGAAAAAGAAATCAGGAATTTTGATCGCCCCTGTTACTGCATTGAAGCGGATTTTGCCACCAACAAGCTATTGGGAAAAATATCAACTTCACTTTATGCTGGGGGAGGATATTGATATAGATACGTATCTAAACTCACTTGTAGATATGGGGTATGAACGTCAAACGATGGTGACAACCCCGGGTGAGTTTAGTCGTCGTGGTGGAATTATTGATATCTACCCTATTACCGAATCTCATCCTATTCGGATTGAGCTTTTCGATGAAGAGGTAGACTCGATACGTTATTTTGATGCTGAAACTCAGCGCTCATTGGATAAAAAGAAAAAGGTTACTATCGGGCCAGCAACAGAGTTGCTGTTAACGGAAGAGGATTTACTTTCAGGTGCGAAACGAATAGAAACTGAATTAGCAGAAACCCTCAAGAAGTTAAAATCAAACGATGCGAAGGAAACACTATCAGAAGCACTAAACCACGACCTTGAGCGATTAAAAAATCTCGAACATTTTCAAGAAATGTACAAATATATTGGATTTCTCTACAAAGATCCTGCTAGTTTGTTAGACTATTTACCAAAAAATGGGTTAGTTATCTTGGATGAAATGAGTAGAATTCAGGAAACAGCTACGAACATTGATACTGAAGAAGCTGAGTGGTACAGCAACTTGCTTGAAACGAACAAGATGGTGCAAAACAGCAAATTCTCTTTTGATTGGCATGAGGTATGGAAAAAAATGGAACAGCCACGAATATATATGTCTGTATTTATGCGGCATATTCCGAATACACAGCCACAAAATATCATCAATCTATCATCTCGTTCGATGCAAGAGTTCCATGGTCAAATGCACCTTTTTAAAAATGAGTTAAAACGTTGGACGAAGAGTGATTCGTCTGTTGTCATCCTAGTGCCAAATAAAAAACGCATGGAAAAGGTTCACTCCATTTTTGCAGACTATGACATTGAAACAACCATGGCAAAAAAATTAAAATTACCAGTTGATAAGCCCACGATTGCAATAGGTAACATAAGTAGTGGGATTGAACTGCCAATGCATAAGCTGGTATTAATCACAGAAAATGAGTTGTTTAAGAAAAAAACAAAGCGGGTTAGAAAAAAACAAAAGATATCCAATGCTGAACGGATTAAAAGCTATCAGGAATTAAAAATTGGCGACTACGTGGTACACGCAAACCATGGTATTGGTAAATACATTGGGATTGAAACGCTTGAAATGAATGATATGCACAAAGATTATATGCTGATTCGCTATGCAAGTGATGACAAGCTTTTTGTACCCATAGACCAAATAGATTTAGTCCAGAAGTTTGTTGGTTCAGAGGGAAAAGAACCAAAGCTATACAAATTAGGTGGCAGTGAGTGGGCAAAGGTTAAACAAAAAGTTCAATCATCCGTTGAGGATATTGCAGACGATTTGATCAAGCTTTATGCTGAGCGTGAAGCAAAAAAAGGATATGCATTTTCGGAAGAGACAGAGATGCAGCGTGAATTTGAAGCTGCTTTTCCTTATCAAGAAACAGAGGATCAAATTAGATGTATTGAGGAAATTAAACAAGACATGGAAAAGCAGCGACCAATGGATCGCTTACTATGTGGTGATGTCGGATATGGTAAAACAGAAGTAGCAATTAGGGCTGCATTTAAGGCTGTTGCAGATGGTAAACAAGTTGCCATACTAGTTCCAACAACCATACTTGCGCAACAACATTACGAAACTATTCGCGAACGTTTCCAGGATCAAGCTGTTTCTATCGGATTACTTAGTCGATTCCGAACTAAAAAACAACTCAAAGAAACTACCGCTGGGTTGAAAAGTGGAATAGTTGATATTGTAATTGGTACCCATCGTTTATTATCAAAGGATGTAGTATACCGCGACTTGGGATTGTTAGTCGTTGATGAAGAACAGCGATTTGGTGTAAAACATAAAGAAAAAATTAAACAAATGAAGACAAATGTTGATGTGCTAACGTTAACTGCAACACCAATTCCGCGTACTCTTCATATGTCTATGCTTGGAGTTCGGGATTTATCTGTGATCGAAACACCACCAGAAAATCGATTTCCGATTCAAACATATGTGTTGGAGTATAATCCAATTCTTATTAGAGAAGCAATCGAACGAGAAATGTCCCGAGGTGGACAGGTGTTTTTCCTTTATAATCGTGTAGAAAACATTGATTCGATTGCTCGTGAAATCGGGTCTCTAGTAGAGGATGCGAAAATTGCAATTGCCCACGGACGAATGAATGAAACTGAGCTAGAAAATGTCATGTTTGGTTTTTTAGAAGGGGAGTTTGATGTTCTAGTTAGCACGACCATCATTGAAACAGGTGTAGATATACCGAATGTTAATACATTAATTGTATACGATGCCGATCGAATGGGATTAAGTCAGCTTTATCAATTACGTGGACGCGTTGGGCGTTCAAATAGAGTTGCTTATGCATATTTCACCTATAAAAAAGACAAGGTTCTGACGGAAATTGCAGAAAAACGCTTACAGGCAATTAAAGAATTTACAGAGCTGGGCTCAGGTTTTAAAATTGCGATGCGAGATTTATCTATTCGTGGAGCGGGTAACTTGTTAGGTTCTCAGCAACATGGTTTTATTGATTCAGTTGGATTTGATATGTATTCCCAAATGCTTACGGACGCCATAGAAGCACGAAAATTTGGCAAAGATGTCATCGATATGAAACCGTTTGAACCAGAGCTTGCACTTAAAATTGACGCCTATATCCCAGATACCTATATCAAAGATGAAAAACAAAAAATTGATATGTATAAACGTTTCCAAACGCTGACATCCAGTGAAGACTTTGGTGATTTGCGGGAGGAAATGGTCGATCGTTTTGGAGATTATCCAGAAGAAGTGGCAAATTTATTTGATGTATCATCTATGAAGATGCATGCTAGAAATGAGCGTGTTGAGTCAATTACAGAAAAGAATAAAAAAATGGAACTAATTGTTGACGAAACCCGCAGTCAACAGCTTGATGGTTCTAAATTGTTTACACTTGCAAATGAATTTGGACGTGGAGTTCAGCTTGGAACAGATAATAAAAAGTTGAAAGTCATAATCCAGTGGTCGAAAGACGTCGAGCATACACGTTACAACATAGCAACAAGGTTTATGGAACAATTAGCAAGTGTTAACCGAACCGATTAAAAATTACTTTTAATGCATAGTTTCTGCCATATGAATCATACTAAATTTATAACTGGTGTTTTCTTCAAGTTCTATGTAAAAGTGGAAATTGAACCAGAAATGATCATCATAGGAAAGTGAGGCTACATTAGAATGAAGGCAACAGGAATCGTGCGTCGAATTGATGATTTAGGCAGGGTAGTTATTCCAAAAGAAATAAGAAGAACATTGCGTATTCGTGAAGGAGATCCTTTAGAAATATTTGTGGATCGTGAAGGAGAAGTTATACTAAAAAAATATTCACCTATAAATGAATTAGGAAGCTTCGCAAAAGAATATGCAGAAGCATTGTTTGATTCCTTACATCAACCAGTGTTAATCTCTGATCGGGATGAAATAATTGCGGTTGCGGGGGAGTCGAAGAAAGACTACTTAAATAAAAGCATTGGTGAACAAATAGAAAAAGCCATTGAAAACCGTTCCCAATTATTTGAAACAGAATCAAAAAAGGTTGAAATTGTAAAAGATAAAGATGAAGAGCTATCATCTTATTGTATAAGTCCAATTATTGCTAATGGTGACCCGATAGGCTGTGTAATTATGGTGGCAAGAGATGGAAAGCAACTTAGTAATGTTGAACAAAAAGGAATTGAAACTGCCTCAAGCTTTTTGGCAAAACAAATGGAATAATTATAAAGGAAGATAAAGGTCAGTATTTCACTGGTCTTTTTTCTTTGTTTTAAGTTCTATCTATTTGTACGTTTCTTAGCAGTCGCCTCCGCTTTTCTAGTCTAGCTGCAGCTCCTAGCGACTAGCAAATAGTTAGTCCAGATGAATGTACGGAAAGTCCACTGTACTTTCACAGTTCTATCTATTTGTACGTCTCTTAGCAGTCGCCTTCGCTTTTTTAGTCTAGCTGCGGCTCCTTGGGGTTCGCGACATAAGCAAGGAACACTCCGAGTGCAAAGAGCAGCACTCTACGGTTCCTTGCTTATGCGTGTCACCCCAGAACAGTCGCCTTCGCTTTTTTAGTCTGCTATAATGAAAAAAATTAGACTTTATAGAAAGGCGTTTGACATAGCATGAACGGAAATGAATCAGATCATCTGGTGAAAGGGGCATTAATCCTCACAGTTGCAGGGCTCATCAGCAAAGTGTTAAGTGCTGGGTACCGGATTCCGCTACAAAATTTAACAGGCGATATCGGATTTTATATTTACCAACAGATTTATCCTTTTCTCGGGATGGCACTTGTCCTGGCATTATATGGTTTTCCATCCGCTATTTCAAAGATGACAAATGAATTTTGCTCACAAGGAAAGCCAATTTCCGTGAAAAGCTTATACATACCGTTATTTAGTATTCTATTGATTATTAATGGTTTTATTTTTGGCTTTATTTATTTTAATGCAGCGGGTATTGCAAACTGGATGGGCGATCCAAATCTCACGAAGTCACTTCAAGCAACTGCGTTTGTGTTTTTGTTAATACCGTTCACTGCATTAATGCGCGGAGTGTTTCAGGGCAGGTACCAAATGCGGCCAACTGCCCTTTCACAGGTTGGTGAACAATTAATCCGTGTGTTTATTATCCTCACAGCTGCTATCATACTCTTTAATGGTCAGGGGAATATCTATGCAATAGGTAAAGCAGGTGCAAGTGCTGCTATAGCAGGATCGATCGCAGCAATAATAATCTTAGGAATATTTTTTATGAAAGAAGCACCGTGGTCGACAGATCAATATACCATTCCATGGAATTATTACTGCAAGATGCTAGTATTTTTTGGATTGATCGCTTCATTAAATCATATGACATTGTTAGTTATTCAATTGGCAGATGCTTTTACGCTTGTTCAAGGATTACAAGATTTTGGTCTGACACGAGTAGGTGCTATGGAAGAAAAGGGTATATTTGATAGAGGACAACCACTAATACAGCTATGTACAGTACTGGGATCATCGTTTGCTTTAGCCCTAATTCCGAACTTATCAGGGGGGAAATTAAAGCAACGCCCCGAGGAAACATACCACTTTGCAAGAAGCGCTTTATCGTTTAGCTTCTTTCTGACAGTTGGAGCGACTGTTGGAATCATTCTCATTTTTCCGGAGGCGAATAGGCTTTTATTTCAAAATCAAAGTGGAACAGAAAGCCTTCGTATTTTAATGCTTGCGATTATTTTTTGCTCACTAGCTATAACTGCAACATCTATTTTACAAGGCTTAAACCGAATGAAGCGTACAGCGTTTTTCATAATTCTTGCATTCGTTGTAAAGTGGTTCATTAATATACTTTTGGTCCCACTGTTCGGCATTACAGGAAGTGCTATTGCAACTGTTATGGCACTATTATTCTTATGTTATCTAGTATTTCAAGCATTGCAAAAAGAATTGCCGAAGTTATTCTTTTTTAGACAAATAAGATGGCGTGCACTACTGCTGGCTAGCGGTGGTATGGGTATTTACGTTGAAGGGATAGGTTTGGTTATTCCAGATAGTTTTCACACGGACCGGCTCATGTTACTAGTTTATGTTATATTTGTAGCACTATCAGGTGCAATTATTTATTTGTTACTACTACTAAAATTCCGTGCATTTACTGAAAAGCAATTATGGATGCTTCCGTATGCATCTTTTATCTTACGAATTCAAAGAGGGAGGAACAGTCATGGCTAATAAAATCGAAGTAATTGGACTGGGTGCGGGGGACATCAATCAATTGCCTCTTGGTGTATATAAAAAACTAACTAATGACACACAGGTCATCTACACACGTACAAGTGATCATTCTGTTATTGATTCGTTGAAACAAGAAGGCGTTAGGTTTGAAGCCTTTGATCATTATTATGAGAAAAATGAACAATTTGAAGATGTATATGTAAAAATAGTAGAAGAGTTACTGAAAAAGGCAATGGATACCCCCGTCATCTATACAGTACCAGGACACCCGATGCTAGCCGAAAAAACCGTACAACTATTACTAGAACAAGAAGATATCCCTGTTACAATAATAGGAGGGCAAAGCTATTTAGATGATCTCTTTACAGCATTAAAAATAGATCCAATTGAGGGGTTCCAGTTTGTTGATGGGACATCATTTGACCGTAGCCAATTAAATTATCGTCAACATCTTGTATTTTGCCAGGTGTATGATCGGTTTATTGCTTCAAATGTAAAGCTTGCCTTATTAGAAGATCTTCCATCAGATTATCCAATTAAAGTTGTCGAAGCGGCAGGTAGTACGTCAGAAAAAATTACTACTATTCCGCTTGAGGAACTTGATCATGCACTTGAGGTAGGGAACCTAACGAGTGTATACGTGCCTCCAGCTCCACCAGTCATGCTGAATCATACGTTTAATCGACTAAAAGAAGTAATTAGCACATTACGCGGCCCTGGTGGTTGCCCGTGGGATCAAGTACAAACACATGAAACATTGCGGGAATATGCAATAGAAGAGGTCTATGAATTAATAGGTGCGATAGATGAACAGAACGATGAAGGGATTATTGAAGAATTAGGCGATATCTTGTTGCAAGTCATGCTGCATAGCCAGATAGGTGAGGATGATGGCTATTTTATGATCGACGATGTTATTCAATCGATTACAGACAAAATGATTCACCGTCATCCTCATGTGTTTGGGGATATAAAGGCAAATTCTGTTTCAGAAGTGTATAAAAACTGGGACACGATAAAACAAGAAGAAAAGGGCCATGAACGACCATCTTATTTAGATGGAATTCCGAAACGCTTTCCATCACTTTCAAAAGCCTCGGAGCTGCAAACGAAGGCAGCAAAGGTTGGATTCGAATGGGCCAATCCAGAACCAGTTTGGCAAAAGCTAGAAGAAGAAATTGCCGAGGTGAAGGAAGCAATTGAAAATAAAGATGATAGCGAAATAGAGAAAGAGTTTGGTGACGTACTATTTGTCATTGCAAATCTAGCAAGGTATTATAAAATAAATGCAGAGGTAGCATTAAATCAAACCAATCAAAAATTTGTGTCGCGTTTTCGGTATATAGAGAAACAACTTGCAGATGAAGGAAAACAGCTTGCCGATGCATCATTAGAAGAGATGGATAACTATTGGAATCAAGCAAAAGGAAAAGGGTGAAAATCATGCGATTAGATAAATTTTTGAAAGTATCACGACTAATTAAAAGACGAACATTAGCAAAAGAAGTAGCGGGGCAAGGAAGAATTACAATTAATGGTAATAAATCAAAAGCGTCCTCGACTGTAGAAAAAGGGGATGAGCTCATCATCCGGTTTGGTCAGAAACTCGTAACAATCAAAATAAATGATTTAAAGGAAGTTGTACGAAAAGACGAAGCAGAAATGTTATATAGCGTTGTGAAAGAAGAAAAGATTGATTAACTAGACGTTTAATAGAATTGTCCTTTTTGCATGTATTGTTTTAAAGAGGCTGGGACATAACTAGCCAAAAATAACTTAAAAATGGTTCCGATCATCG
>NZ_JBYQFJ010000030.1:0-34153 GCF_057836705.1 Virgibacillus carmonensis
AACGTTGATATACCAGATTGAGCATTGATATCCCTGATCGAACGTTGATATACCAGATTGAGTGTTGATATCCCTAATCGAACGTGGATATACCAGATCGAGCGTTGATATTTCGAATCCATAATATAAAAAGTCTCCCATCCATAATGAGAGACTTTTCATGCTAACGAGTAATGTCCAATCGGTTCATTGCTCGTTTGAGTGCTAATTCTGCCCGCTGGAAGTCGATATCGTCTTGTTTGGTTTGTAGGCGATTTTCAGCGCGTGTTCTAGATTGCTCTGCACGCTCCACGTTAATTTCTGAAGGTTTTTCCGCAGATTGAGCAAGTATTGTTACTTTATCTGGGCGTACTTCCAGAAATCCGCCACTGACAGCGATTCGTTCCACATCGTTTCCGCGCATTAAACGAACAGCGCTTATGGTTAATGGAGCGACTAAAGGGATGTGTCCTGGAAGAATACCAAGCTCCCCGTTTTCTGCTTTACAGCTTACCATCTCAAAACTATCTTCCATTACTGGACCATCAGGAGTAACAACACTCACAGTTAGTGTTTTCAATGTAACCCCTCCTAGCGACTGATATATATGCGAAACAAAGATTTGAGTTTGAACTCACACTAAGTCCAACTGGTATAAAGGTTTTCTTAACCAGTTAATCATATATACCATGGTGTCGTTTTATTCCATTCCTTTTGCTTTTTCGATTACTTCTTCAATACGTCCAACCAAGCGGAATGCATCCTCTGGTAAGTCGTCGTGTTGTCCATCAAGAATTTCTCTGAACCCTTTAACAGCTTCTTTTAAAGGTACATAAGACCCTTTTTGTCCAGTAAACTGTTCAGCAACGTGGAAATTTTGTGACAAGAAGAATTGAATACGACGTGCACGGGATACAGTCTGTTTATCTTCATCAGAAAGTTCATCCATACCTAAAATTGCAATAATATCTTGTAGTTCTTTATATTTTTGTAACGTTTGTTGAACCTCTGTTGCAACCTCATAATGGTCTTTCCCAACAACCTCAGGGTCAAGTGCACGAGAAGTTGATGCCAGCGGATCCACTGCTGGATAAATACCTTGCTCAGATAGTTTACGATCCAGGTTTGTTGTTGCATCTAAATGCGCAAACACTGTTGCTGGAGCTGGGTCAGTATAGTCATCGGCAGGTACGTAAATCGCCTGGATTGATGTAACTGAACCTTTATCTGTTGAGGTAATACGTTCTTGTAGTTGGCCCATTTCTGTTGCTAGTGTTGGTTGGTAACCAACAGCAGATGGCATACGTCCAAGTAATGCAGACACCTCTGAACCAGCCTGTGTGAAACGGAAAATGTTATCAACGAAGAACAGAACGTCTTGCCCTTGTTCATCACGGAAATATTCAGCCATAGTTAAGCCTGTTAATGCTACACGCATACGTGCACCAGGTGGCTCGTTCATTTGACCAAATACCATAGCTGTTTTCTTGATAACTCCTGAATCGCTCATTTCGAAATAAAGGTCATTACCTTCACGCGTACGTTCACCAACACCTGCGAACACTGAAATACCACCATGTTCTTGTGCAATGTTGTTAATTAATTCTTGGATTAATACAGTTTTACCTACACCGGCTCCACCAAACAAACCGATTTTACCACCTTTAATATAAGGTGCTAGAAGGTCAACTACCTTAATTCCAGTTTCTAAAATTTCTGTTTCCGTTGCTAAGTTTTCAAACTTAGGAGACTCACGGTGAATTGGATCGCGACGAATACCTGCGTCCATTGGTTCATCAAGATCAATATTGTCACCTAATACGTTAAATACGCGGCCAAGTGTATCTTCCCCAACCGGTACCGTAATTGGTCGACCTAAATCTACTGCTTCCATTCCACGCTTAACACCATCAGTTGATTGCATTGCAATTGTACGAACAGAGTTGTCACCTAGATGAAGTGCGACTTCTAATGTAAGTAAAAAGCTTGCATCTGAATCCGCATTAACCGTAACAGTTACAGCGTTATAAATTTCTGGGAGATTTCCGTCTTCGAACTTAACATCGATTACCGGTCCCATGACTTGTGTAATGTGTCCTGTACTCATCGATTTCCCTCCTTACTAACTTATCAATTGGTCAAGTGTTATTCTAATGCCGCTACCCCACCAATAATTTCTGTGATTTCCTGTGTAATAGCCGCTTGACGTGCACGGTTATACGACAATGATAGATCATCGACAATATCATCTGCATTATCAGAAGCACTACGCATTGCGGTCATTCGCGCCGCGTGTTCACTAGCTTTCCCATCTAACAGCGCGCCATAAATAAGGCTCTCTGCATACTGTGGTAGAAGCACTTCTAAGATCTTTTCTTGATCTGGTTCATATTCATATTGACTTGTATTGCTGCTTCCAGTTTGGATTGTTGTAAGTGGAAGAGCCTTTTTCTGGATAACCTCCTGTGAGATAACACTCACATAGTGGTTAAAGAAAATGTTTAACTCATCAATTTCTTCATTTATAAACATTTGCACCGTGTCATATGTTAATTCTTTAATCTCTGCAAAGTCTGGCTGATCTGCAATACCAATAATATGTTTTGTTACTGGCATATTGCGCTTTTTGCAGAACTCATAACCGATACGTCCTACAGCAATTACGGTATATTCATCTTTGGACTGATGATTAGCCGTTATTGTTTTGTATAATTTACGAAGTACACTACTGTTGTAGGCTCCAGCTAAACCACGGTCTGATGTGATGACAAGATACCCTGTCTTTTTCACTTCCCGTGATTGTAGCATAGGATGACTTGCACTAGTACTCTGGGCAATATTCGCCACAACTTCTTGTATCTTCTCACTATAAGGTACAAAAGATTTTGCGTTTTGTTCTGCCCGGTTCAATTTTGAAGCAGATACCATTTGCATTGCCTTGGTTATCTTTTTCGTTTTTTTGGTTGAATCAATACGACTTTTTATATCTCTAAGTGATGCCAAGCTTTTTCACCACCCTTTCATTCAAAGGTTGCTTGCATTTTAATTCATTAGCTAGCACAGTAGTGACCGATTTGGTGCAAGATCCGCTGATCTAGTCTAACCGCGAATGCCGCCGCAATCGATCCACGCTGCTTCTATTATTAATTACTTGGTAAGAATGTTTTCTTAAATCCTTCAACTGCATTATTCAAATCTTCCGCTTCTGGCAGCTTTCCTGTATCACGAATAGTCGCAAGTACTTCTTTGCCATTTTGATCAAGCCATAAATGGAACTCACTTTCGAAACGGGTGATGTCCTCTACAGGAATATCATCTAAGAAACCTTTTGTTAATGCATAGATAATCATTACTTGTTTTTCAACAACTAACGGCTTGTGTAAGCCTTGTTTTAGTACTTCAACAGTACGTTGCCCACGGTTTAGTTTCGCTTGTGTTGCTTTATCAAGGTCAGAACCAAACTGCGCGAATGCCTCTAGCTCACGATAAGAGGCCAAATCTAGACGAAGTGTACCAGCAACTTTTTTCATTGCTTTAATTTGTGCAGATCCACCAACACGTGATACCGATAACCCTGCGTTGATTGCTGGACGAACACCTGAGAAGAATAAATCTGATTGTAAGAAGATTTGTCCGTCTGTGATCGAGATTACGTTTGTCGGGATATATGCGGAAATATCGCCTGCTTGTGTTTCAACAAATGGTAGTGCAGTCATCGAACCGCCACCTTTTGCGTCACTTAGCTTCGCTGCACGTTCTAGTAAACGTGAATGTAGGTAAAATACGTCACCTGGAAATGCTTCACGACCTGGTGGACGACGTAATAATAAGGAAAGTTCACGGTATGCAACCGCCTGTTTTGATAAGTCATCATACACGATTAATACGTGCTTCCCGTTGTACATGAATTCTTCACCCATTGATACACCCGTATATGGAGCAAGGTATGATAATGGAGCAGGATCAGATGCACCTGCTGATACAACGATTGTATAATCTAGTGCACCATAGCGGCGAAATGTCTCAACTGTTCCACGAACGGTTGATTCTTTTTGGCCAATTGCTACGTATATACAAATCATATCCTGATCTTTCTGATTGATGATAGCATCTACTGCAACAGTTGTTTTACCAGTCTGACGGTCACCGATAATTAGTTCACGCTGTCCACGTCCGATTGGTACAATTGCGTCGATTGCTTTAATACCAGTTTGCAGTGGTTCGTCAACTGACTTACGATCCATTACTCCTGGTGCAGCTGCTTCAATTGGGCGTGATTTTGTAGTTTCAGCAGGACCTCTACCATCGATTGGTTGTCCTAATGGGTTAACAACACGTCCAAGCAACTCTTCTCCAACAGGTACTTGCATAATGCGACCTGTACGACGAACTTCATCGCCTTCTTTAATTCCTGTATACGGTCCAAGGATAACAATACCAACATTACTTTCCTCAAGGTTTTGTGCTAATCCCATTACACCATTAGAAAATTCAACTAGCTCTCCAGACATGACATTGTCAAGACCGTGAGCACGTGCGATACCGTCACCAATTTCAATAACGGTTCCGACGTCACTTACTTCAATATCAGAATCGAAATTTTCGATTTGCTGTTTAATCAGCGTACTGATTTCTTCAGCTTTGATGCTCATACCATTTCACCCCTATCATCATTTGTTTGCAGTTACAATACTCCGTTCGATGCGTTTCAGTTTTCCACTAATGGAACCATCATAAATCGTGTTCCCCATGCGAAGTTTGATACCACCAATAATCGAAGGATCAACTTTATTTACAAGCTTGATTGCTTTTTTCTGAAACCGTTTTGCAAATGTATTACTAAGTTTTTGAATTTCTTCGGCCGATAATGCCTGAACAGAATATACGGTTGCTTCAGAAATCCCTTTTGCATCATTTGATAAGCGGATAAAGTGTTCCACAATAGATGGCAAAAGTTCTACGCGATTACGTTCTACAAGTAATTTCATTGTGTTTATCATATCGGCAGAAAATCCTTGAAACACTTCCATGACAAACTGCTTCTTCTTATCATTTTCCACACGCGGATGCATTAAGAATGTTAGAAGCTTTTTGTTCTGCGCGAATACCTCTTGCATCACACCAGCTTCTTCTTCTAAGTTATCCAGTGTCAATTTTTCAGATCCAAGTTGAAAAAGAGCCTCAGCATAACGTTTAGCAACTACTGCTTCACTCATCGCTCTTCTCCTACCTCTTGAATGTATTCATTGATCAGTTTTTCCTGATCTTCTGCATTAATTTCTTTTTCAATAACTTTGGTTGCAATTAGAACGGATAAAGATGCCACTTTATCTTGTAATGCTTGGATGGCTCTTTCTTTTTCATTCTTAATTTCTTCTTGAGCTGAAATCTTGATGCGTTCTGCCTCTTTACGTGCAGTCTCGATGATTTCCTGCTCTTGCTTCACACCGATGTTTTTCGCATCTTCTACGATTCTCTGTGCTTCTTCTTTCGTTTGACGCAACTGTTCTGTCGCTGCTTTAGACGCTTGCTCTGCTTCAGCACGGTTTTGTTCAGCAATTTCAATTTCATTTGCTACATATTCTTCACGCTTTTGCATCATTCCTATGATAGGACCCCATGCATATTTTTTAACCAAGAATAATAATACGATAAAGAAGAATAGTTGGGTTAGCATGTCACCGACATGAAGCCCTCCAATTGCAGCATTTAGTGTAGAAAACCCAGTGAATGCTTGCACAGAATTCACTCCTTTCACCTAACTTTGTGGGCATTACCTATTTATTTAATGTTTCATTTCAATTATCAGGGGTATTAGAAAACTTGGCTTATCGCCAAGCTTTAATGGCGAAAGCCTTAGTTGTACTTATACTGATATCCATAAAAAACTATACTTTCCTATCAGTGTAAAAATAAGGGCGAAGATTCTATTGGTAGACATTCTCCGCCATTTTTAAAGTCCAGCTCCAACGCCCATTAGCCTCCTTACGATAAGTCGACATCGAACAGGCGTTTGCGCTTCTGTTTATTACATAACTAATAGTGCGATAACTACTGCGATAATCGGCATTGCCTCAACTAAACCTACACCAATAAACATTGTAGTTTGAAGTTGGCTTTTAAGTTCTGGTTGACGAGCAATTCCCTCAACTGTACGTGATACGATCATACCGTTACCTACACCAGCACCTAATGCTGCTAGTCCTACTGCTATTGCCGCTGCTAATGATCCCATAATATAAATCCTCCTCGAAGTATGTTTTTAGTTTTATTTCCTGCCACAACAGCCATGCTGCTGAGCTAGGTTAATACACAATTTTTACTAAATCTTAATGATCGCTACTTACTTTGTGTGACATGTAAACCATAGTCAACATGGTGAAAATAAATGCTTGAATTCCACCGATGAACAAACTAAATCCTTGCCATGCCAACATTGGTATTGCACCACCAAGGAAGCCTAAGATGCCAGAAGCTGTTACACCTGCTAATAACCCCAGTAACACCTCTCCCGCATAAATATTACCAAATAGACGAAGACCGAGTGTTAGGGTGTTTGCAAATTCTTCAATTATCTTAATAGGCAGGAATACCGGAAACGGTTTTAAGAAATCCTTACCGTATTCTTTCGCACCTTTTAACTTGATACCATAAAAATGTGTTAATAGGATAACCATTACTGCTAGTGATAGTGTTACACCTGGATCAGATGTAGGCGATTTCCACCATAGATCATGGCCGAACACTGCCATGAATGCTACCCCCATTAAGTTACTGACAAGAATGTATGTGATAAGTGTCAACCCTAGCGGTAAGAAAATCTTACCTGTTCTCCAATCCATCGTGTCGTTAATCATGCCTTTTATGAAATCAACGACCCACTCCATAAAATTCTGAGTGCCAGTCGGTTTCATTTGTAATGTTTTTGCCCCTAGAACGGAAAGAATGAATACAATTGTGGAAGCGATCGCAATCATTAAAACATTAGACAAGTTAAAATCAAGCCAGGATATCCCTAATACATCTTCTACTATTGGTGCTGTATGGTTCACGTTATTCACCCCTCTCTCAAGCACTAATCTTTAAATCTGAACACCATAAAATCTATCATAATGACGATATAAGATGTCATTAAACCAATTATTACGGCTGTGACGTGAAAATAATCTTCAAAACGAAGTGTAATGATTACTGCTAACGCGACGGCAGCCAAGCGCGATACAGTACCAAGTCCTTTTGCGGATTGCTTTTTTGCTACGGCCTCTCCAAAGTCGTAAACCTTCTTTTGCAAGATCCATAAATTATAAAAACTAACTATAGATCCTAAAAGAAGTCCGAGGAAGATACTAAGAAAGGGGGTGAACCCTGCTCCAAGTACCAATAATGCGAGAAGGTAGAGCATCCACTTGCGTTGCCGGGGTATCATATTTTCATATTGCTTCATGATTTAGTATGCCCCCGTCAATGATAGCTCTGAATTCTACCTTTAAAATAGTAGGTTCTTATGATGAGCTTGTTGCATCTTATCCAGGAAATATTCCAACAAATTTGCTACCGGTTAGAAGTAGGTTTATTACCCAGATGGTTTGATTCATCCTTACGCGAATATGTAAGAAAAATCAGTTCTTTTGTAGAAAGATTTTCTATGCTTATGCACTGTCAAGACGACATAAAAACATAATTATTGCAGTATACTGAAAACCTTATCATTCCACACTACGCAAGTGTACAATAGCGGTTGAGTGTTGTCAATTAGTTTGTGAGATAAAATACAATAGGAAAAATAGGTATTTTTCTCAGTTTTTAGGAAGCGTATATGCGCGCTTTATGCGACAAACTCTGCATAAACTTTTCACACGATATACACTTCCCCATAACACTCTACTTTTAGTATAAAGGATAAGTGGGTGTAATTGCGTGACGGTTTTGTGAACGATTATTTATTCCGTCAGCTGTAATTCCGTTAAATAACTATCATAGGTTCCATCGCTTAATGTTACAGTTACAAGTACCTTATATCTACCAGAAACATTCACTTCTTTTTCATCCAAATAACCCTCATTCATTCCTACAACTGGTTCGTCAATTTCAAATAGTGTTTTCTCGTGAACGAGAGTATCTGGATTGTATAAATCAACTGTTAAATGCTCAACTCCATCTGTCACATACATGCGGTAAACGTACGTATCATCTGAAAAGGCCTTTAATGTGAATTCTAGCCCCATTGCCTTTTGAAAATCCCCTGTTTTATTTAGAAATAAATAAGGTAATTGATATTTTTTACTTTCACTGTTCAGTGCTAGATAACCCTGATGGATTCCTTCATCCAACCAGTTTGAGTTTACATCCACTTCTATCGGTACAGACTTTTTTCCATGTGGTTCAACAGTAAACTCACGCGGCAAGTGCCACCTTAGACCTCGTTGCTGGTTTGGAATGGTAAAGTGATAACTTTGTGCATCATTAGAAGTATTCTCTACTGTTAAATTTACTTTTTTCTCATCTGCATGCTGTTCAACTTTTCCAAGGGATAACAAGGGCTCATGTAAAATGGTATCGGTTTGAATAGCTGCCTCAGGTTGAATCAACCCCATCCCTTGTGCAATTGGTTCTAAGATTTCACCACTTTCATCGTAAAATGGTTGAGCGGTTGTCTTTAATGCATTTGTTAGTTGATCGACTGTCCAGTTCGGATGCGCCTCTTTTACTAAAGCTAAGGCTCCTGCCACATGTGGTGCCGCCATACTTGTCCCTTGCAAGACTGCGTATCCACTTGGTATCGTGCTCAAAATATTGGCTCCAGGTGCAACAACATCCGGCTTGATATCCCAGTTCACTGTAACAGGGCCACGTGAACTGAATGATGCAATGGTCTTTGGAACTTCTTGATAGTTAGTTTCCATATAAAGGGTTTTTTCTTGAAGTTGGTTAATTAGCCACTCACCTGCCTTTTTTGAAATAGAAGCGACAGGGATTTGAATTGGGTTTTGTTGACTGTCGACAGATCCATTAAAGCTCCCCTTCTCATTGTTGTAAATGAGGACTGCAGCTGCACCCTTGTCTTGTGCCACTTTTGCCTTTTCATAAAAAGGAATCTTTTTACCGCGCTCCACTACCGCAATTTTTCCACGCAGATTACTTTCATTAATAGAGGTTATAGCATAGTCCTTGGTGAAGTTCCATGCCGGTGCGCCGCTCATTGCATGGAGTTGAATCGACTTGTCCTGAAGCGTATCGTAAAGGTAGGGAATTTTTTCCGGGTAGGTGGAAGCCCCGACAGATAACGCTTTTGATGCAGTTGCTGGAGAACCAACTGTCCAATTTGCCGGACCTGAATTACCATTAGCGATGACCACGGCCACGCCTAATTTCACCGCGCGATTCACTGCCACACTTGTAGGGAAATCAGGACCATTGACAGAATTACCAAGTGATAAATTGATAATATCAACACCATCAGCAATCGCTTGTTCCAGTGCAGCGATCACCTGAATAGATGTCCCACTACCTCCGGGCCCGAGTGCGCGATAAGCGTAAAGTTCCGCATCCGGCGCAACACCTTTAAACTCCCCATCGGCTGCGATAATTCCTGCCACATGTGTACCATGCAGCGTTGGAATACCTTGCTTCTGCAATGTTTCCATTGGGTCCTCATCAAGGTCTACTAAATCATAACCGCTAACATAATTGACATCCAGGTCAGGGTGACTGTAGTCAATACCGGTATCAATCACACCCACCTTCACTCCTTCGCCTGTATAGCGTGTATTGTTGAGGTTGTTTGGTGTAATCGCACTAGGCAGGGCTTTGGTTTGCTTAGCTGTTGCCTCGTATGTTCGAACGGGATGGACCGCCTTCACAAAATCAAGTGAACCCATATCTGTAAGATTACGAGGAGAAGATTTCAGTGCTAAACCATTGAACAACTTGTCAAAGGTTGCGACCACTTCCACGTATGGAAAATAAGTATGTAAATATTCCTCGCGCTTTTCAGGATCACCTTCCACTTCAATAATGATGGACACGAGCTTTTCTTCTTCTAGAGCATGTGTTGGAATTGGTTGTGCGGTGAGGATGAGTGCTATGATTAGAGTGAAACTGGTAAGTAATCGCATAATTTGTGACGTCCCCCTTTTTCTTATAGCTTTTGAAAAAAGGAGGAAAACATACATGCGGGGATGTGTAACTTTTAGTTTTTTAGAGAGAAGTTGTTTCGCGATATCAACGTTTATTTCTGGATATCAACGCTCGCCCCTTATCAACGGAAATTTTTCAAAGATAAAAGTGCCACCAATCTAATTGGCGACACTTTCATCAAAAACTTAGTTAAAATATCCAACAATCGCATCCGCAATTCGCTCAGACGCTTTTCCATCACCATATGGATTAGAGGCTTTCGACATTTTGTCGTGGCTACTTTTATCTGATAATAATTCGTTTGCTAAATTGAAAATCGTATCTTCATCAGTACCAGCTAACTTCAATGTTCCAGCATCGATTCCTTCTGGACGTTCAGTTGTGTCGCGAAGGACTAGTACTGGCACACCGAGGGACGGAGCTTCTTCTTGTACACCACCAGAGTCTGTCAAAATTAAATGAGCGCGAGATGCAAAGTTGTGAAAATCAACTACACCGAGCGGTTCGATTAACTTAATTCGTTTATCATCCCCAAGGATAGTTGCAGCTGTTTCTTGGACAACAGGATTTAAATGAACTGGATAAATCACTTGGATATCATCATGAGATTCGACTAGGCGTTTGATCGCTCGAAACATTTGCTTCATGTTGTTTCCAAGGTTTTCACGGCGATGCGCTGTCATAAGTACTAAGCGTTTATCACCGAGTTCTTCAAGAATCGGGCTATGATACGAAGCATCTACCGTTGTTTTTAATGCATCGATTGCGGTATTACCTGTTACAAAGATACGGTCCTCAGGCTTATTTTCATCCAGCAAATTTTTCTTTGACTTTTCTGTTGGAGAAAAATGCAGATCTGCCATAACACCGGTCAGCTGGCGGTTCATTTCTTCCGGATACGGGGAATATTTATCCCATGTGCGTAGTCCGGCTTCCACGTGACCAACCGCAATTTGGTTGTAATAAGCTGCTAGAGATGCCGCGAAAGTTGTTGTTGTATCACCATGTACAAGCACAATATCTGGTTGCGTTTCTTTCATCACATCATCTAAACCTTCTAATGCACGCGTTGTAATTTGCGCGAGCGTTTGCCGTGGTTTCATGATATCGAGATCATAATCCGGTGTAATATCAAAAATCTCCAAAACCTGATCTAACATTTCTCGATGTTGAGCTGTAACTGTTACAATTGGTTCGATTTCACGCTTGCGTTTTTTTAGCTCCAAAACAAGTGGAGCCATTTTTATTGCTTCCGGTCTTGTTCCAAATATCGTCATTACTTTAATCCGTTTATTCATCTATTAGCCACTCCGTCGATTATTTTGTTCCGTACAAACGGTCACCTGCATCACCAAGTCCTGGGATGATATAAGCATCTTCATCTAACTTTTCATCAAGTGCTGCAATATATATATCAACATCTGGATGTTCTTCTTTTAGTCTTTCCACGCCCTCGGGTGCGGCGATTAAGCACATAAAACGAATTTGTTTCGCACCACGTTTTTTCAATGCTTGAATAGCATCACACGCCGATCCACCAGTTGCAAGCATTGGATCGATTACAATTAGTTCACGTTCTTCAATATCTGAAGGAAGTTTCACATAATATTCTACCGGCTGAAGGGTTTCTGGGTCACGGTATAATCCTACATGACCAACCCTGGCGGCTGGAATCAGCTTCAACATCCCATCGAGCATCCCAAGCCCTGCGCGAAGAATTGGAATTAAGCCAATCTTTTTCCCAGCGAGTACCTTCGTTTTCGTCTCCATTACTGGTGTATCAATTGTTTTATCTAGTAAAGGAAGATCACGCGTGATTTCAAAAGCCATTAACATTGCTACTTCATCAACAAGTTCCCGAAATTCCTTCGTTCCTGTATTTTTATCTCTTATGTACGTTAATTTGTGTTGAATTAACGGATGATCTAGTACGAGTACTTTTCCCATTTTGCCGACCACTCCTTCAAATTTCTTGCATCTATAAAATTGTACTGAAAAATCGACAGTCTTTCAAGTATGGGTCGGATTTTGTTTTTTGATGATGTATTTTGCAATCGCGCAGTTAGGTGCTCAAATCGCTCGGTAAATACAAGAATCGCGCAACCTACCTCTCGAATCACGCATTGCCAGGTTTAATGCGCGAATAACTTACTGCTTGTGCGCGATTTCAATTAGTTTTCGAACGATAAGCAATCACCACCGCTCGATTTCCTGGTTAAAAGAAAAAGCGCCCCATTTAGGAGCGCCAATTTATTATGCATAAAGCGGATGTTTATTTGTTAATGTATACACACGGTCTGCCGCTTCTTTTAATTTTGTTTCGTCTTCGTGATTTTTCAATGTAAATGAAATAATTGAGGCGATCTCTTCCATTTCTTCCTTGCCAAATCCACGGGTTGTTACTGCGGCTGTACCAATACGAATGCCGCTTGTTACAAATGGACTTTCCGCATCGAATGGAATCGTGTTTTTATTTGTTGTGATTCCGATATCGTCCAGTACTTTCTCAGCGATTTTACCTGTTAATCCAAGTGTCTTCACATCTAAAAGTAACAAATGGTTATCGGTGCCGCCTGAAACGATGCGAACCCCTTCACGCGTCAATGCTTCACCTAACATTTTTGCATTTTCAATAATTTGTTTTGAGTATACCTTAAAATCATCTGCCAACGCTTCCTTGAATGACGTTGCTTTTGCAGCAATTATGTGCATCAACGGTCCACCCTGCATACCAGGGAATACCGATTTATCAATCTTTTTTGCAAATTCTTCTTTACATAAAATCATGCCGCCACGTGGTCCGCGAAGTGTTTTATGTGTAGTCGTTGTTACAAAATCTGCGTACTCTACTGGGCTTTGGTGTAAGCCAGATGCTACTAAGCCAGCGATGTGCGCCATATCTACCATTAAATAAGCTCCAACAGCGTCGGCGATTTCGCGGAATTTGGCGAAATCAATGTGACGGGAATATGCACTTGCACCTGCTACGATTAGCTTCGGTTTTACTTCCTGTGCTTTTTTCAACACAACATCATAATCAAGCTGTTCTGTTTCTTTTTCTACGCCATAATCAACGAAATTATAAAGCGTTCCGCTAAAGTTAACTGGGCTACCATGTGTTAAGTGTCCGCCGTGGTTTAGGTTCATGCCAAGAACTGTATCACCAGGCTCTAGTACAGTGAAATATACCGCCATATTAGCCTGTGCCCCGGAGTGTGGTTGAACGTTTGCGTGCTCTGCTCCGAATAACTGTTTTGCTCTGTTTCGTGCTAAGTTTTCCACTACATCGACATGCTCACAGCCACCATAATAACGTTTACCCGGGTAGCCTTCCGCATATTTATTCGTTAAAACAGATCCCATCGCTTCCATTACTGCTTCCGATACAAAGTTTTCTGAAGCGATTAATTCGATTTTGTCATGTTGACGTTTTTTTTCATCTTGTATTGCCTGATATAATTCCTGATCTCCCTGTTTCACATGTTCCATATGTAGAACCTCCTATAGTTCAAAATTAATTACAGCTTTTATTTTCTGTTGTATTGGTATATATAGCTCGTTCCCCACCAATTAACTTTGGACGTGTCTTGGCTCCTGTTACACGCGCTTGCCCAATCAACTTTTGTGAAAAACGAAGAGGGATCGCAACATGTTTCAAATGCATGCCAATCATGGTATCTCCAATATCTACACCCGCTTGTGCTTGAACTTTTTCTACAAGAACTGGTTTAATCATGTTTTTAAAAGCATAAGTAGCCATAGAACCGCCTGCCCGCCGTGCTGGAATGGCAGATACTTCTTCATGATGATACGAATTGTATACCTCGCGTTCCATCACCAATGCCCGGTTTAAATGTTCACAGCACTGGAAAACGAGATTGACATTGGTTGCCTTTTTCAGGTCCATTAGACCAGCAAAAATAATGGCAGCCAATTCCTCGCTTCCAGATGTGCCAATGTGTTCCCCCGCAATTTCGCTTGTTGAACATCCAACGACGAAAAAATCACCAGGGTTAAGCTCATCACGTGTTATCCATTCATTTACAAGAGCATCGATGTTATCTTTCACTTGTTGATGTAAATCGATCACGAGCAATCACCTATTTCCATACAATTTAAAATTCAGGTGGTGCCTGACACCTTATTTTTCTTCGTAAGCGGTAACTTTTCCAATACGGTTGGCGTGACGGCCACCGTCAAATTCCGTTTCTAGCCATGTTCTTGCAATTTCGCGGGCTGCGCCTGGACCAATAACGCGCTCACCCATTGCAAGCACGTTTGAATCATTGTGTTGACGGGTTAATTTAGCGCTGTAGACGTCATGTACAAGTGCACAACGGATCCCTTTTACTTTGTTTGCCGAAATAGACATGCCAATTCCAGTGCCACAAATAAAAATCCCGCGATCAAATTCACCACTTGCAACTCGTTCCGCAGCAGGAAGAGCATAATCCGGATAATCTACAGAGCTTGTACAATCACAACCCGTATCTTCATATTCTATTTCTAATTCGTTTAGAAGCTCGATTACTTCATTACGAATGATCATTCCTGCGTGGTCTGCTGTTAAAATTATTTTCATGTTAACTCACTCCTTATCCATTAATTCCTGTAACTCTATTATGCACCATTTTGACTTATTTTTCGATTTTTTTAATTAGCTGATCAATGTACATTTCTAGTTCCTCTAATGTCGCTTGATAAACCTGCATATCTCCACCAAAAGGATCGGAAATATCGTAATTAATCAGACTTGATTCCAGTCGCTGTATCATTTGTAAATCGACGTGTAAATACTTGGCTAATTGCTGTTCTAAAGTATTTTGGTCCATTTTATGTTGATTTTCCTGAATAAAGGTAGATCGTTTTTCTTGATAGTCAGCATATGCAGCTTTAAGCTCCTGCCACACTTCCTTATCTGAATCGGATACATATTCTTTTAGGGTATAATATTTTTCTTGAAATTTAGGATGTTGCAATATCAATGACTGTTTATGTTGGGTAGTCATCGTCAACACAAGGTCTGACCAATGAAGTAACTTATCTGTAACTGGTTGTGAACGGTGATTTAACTTGATTCCTTTTAGATTAAGTGCTTCAATTGCCGTTTGATTTGTCCGTTGATTGAGACCCGCAAAAATACCCGCAGACTGAACAGCAGCATGCGGAAGTTTATCGGTTATTAACGCTTCGGCCATCGGGCTTCGACACGTATTTCCAGTACAAATAAACAAGATGTTCATAGTGTGTAACCTCCGGGTAATATCTTAAAATGCGTGTTCAAAAAGTCGGCAAATTAGAAACAAGAAGTTCGAGGCGGCGTAGTTTTGAGGATCGGAATGTAGGCTATTCCTACATGAGAACCGGAAAAACAAGCCAACGAAGAAATTCGCCTTTTATCATTTGGTGACTTTTTGAACATCCTCTTAAATGACTCTTGTTCAAACTATACCATAGAAAGAAGGTCACTGTCAGAAAAAATAAAACCAATTTTTGAGCGTGAACAACCATATCTAATTAAAAAGTAAAAGAATGCCAAAGACACAAAGAATGCTTCCACCTAACATTTCACTATATCCCCCGAGAAAACCGTGTACTTTTTTTCCTAGCATCATTCCAGCCCATGTTAACACCATGCTTGCACCACCAAAGAGAAGCAATGCAATAAAGGTTTTCACACCAGACATGCCAAGACTTAAACCAACTGAGAAGCTGTCCAAACTAACGCTTATCGCAAAAAGAATTAGACCAATTCCAGTAGGTTGGATGATTTTTTTTGCTTCATGATTAAAAGCTGAGAAAAACATTTGAGCACCAATTACAATCAATAAAAGGCTTCCAATAAAGATAGTGATATCTCCAATTTGGCCTGAAATAGCTTTTCCTAGCATGATACCGATAAAGGGCATGATCATATGAAAAACACCGATAACTATCCCTATGTATGCAATTCGTTTTAAACGGATCAACTGCATTCCCATCCCCAAACTAACAGAAAACGCATCCATCCCAAGTGCAAATGCCATAAACACTAAAGACACAAATTCCCCTACCTGTTCCTCAATCATCAACCATCCTCCTAAGACTCGTCCATAAAATGTATGCCAGTCCAAACGGGAATATGATGCGGAATTCGGGCGATGCATCGTAACACGCGAATCTTGTCGAATAATATTAGGCATTAGTTCCTAGTAATTTCGATTGAAAAATCGCTTGCTGTCTGAGTCTTTATTCTCAATCTCGAAAAATAGTGATCCATGTCGAAGGTGGATTTCGTAAGCTTAGTGAACGAAATAAAAAAGGAGGAATTTTTCATGTTCAAAACAATCACAACAGCAGGATTAGCATTAACTTTAGGGTTAGGAATCGCATCTACTGGTACGGTTTCAGCAGCAGAGGATGGCACAACTGTCCAAACAGGAGCTGACGTTAACACCAGTATAGAAAGTGAAGGGGATTCCTCAAGTTTCGATTTTGGTTCAGCTTTAGGTTTAGATTTAAATCTTGATAACGTGCTAGATTTTGATGAAGAAGGAAATAACAGCACTGGCTTAGAAGTTGGCACAAATGTAGAAGGATCTGTTGAAAGCGATGATGAATCAGATTCTGCAAGTGCTGATGTTGGTGCAGGTTTGGGTGCAGACCTAGATCTTGATAACGTTCTGGAATCTGAAGACGCGGAATCAGATGAAGGCTTGTTAAGCGATATCCTATAAAGTGAATGCACAAAAATAGTCAAAAAAGCGATCACTTAGGTGGTCGCTTTTTTTATGATCGTAATACGCTTACTTTATATAGTTAGCAGCTGCTTTTTGTAGGCGGTTCATAATCGCTTGCCCAATACCTTCTTCAGGGAATGCTTCACAAATAATAAGATCAATGTTTGCATTCTTAAATTGGCGTAATACATCGTAAAGATTAATGGCAATTTCAGCTAGATCATCACGGGATCCCAGCTGAATTACTTGATCTGCTTGAACCATGTTGGCTCTTTCGTCACTTGCCATCACACCAATTTTTTTTCCATTTTCTTGTTCATGGTCAATGATCTCCTGAAATTTACCCACTGAGGCTTCAACTAACCACAATGGTGCTTCTGGAGCATAGTGCGTATATTTCATGCCAGGTGCTATCGGTTTAATTCCATTTGCTAAAGCGGGGTCAACAAGAACAACACCAACAACCCCTTTAATTTGTTCCACCGTAATTCCACCCGGGCGTAGAATTATTGGGATTTCAGCCGTGCAATCAATTACTGTTGATTCCAAGCCAACACCAGTCGAGCCTCCGTCGATCAAACCACTAATTTTTTCATTTAAATCAAACCATACATGATCGGCAGTTGTTGGACTTGGCTTGCCTGAAATATTAGCACTTGGCGCTGCAATGGGAATATCCGCTTCTTTTAACAATTGTAAGGCTATAGGATGATCTGGAATCCGAACTCCAATTGTGGATAAACCAGCAGTTACATTTTTTGCACATGTGCCGTTACTTGGTAAAACAAACGTGATTGGACCTGGAGAAAAAGCGTCAATTAGTTTTGCTGCAGATTCAGGTAAGTTATCCACAAGAGCTGTTAATTGTGCTTTTGTTGCAACATGAGCAATTAATGGATTATCCGCAGGTCGACCTTTCGCCTTAAAAATCTTGCCAACCGCTTTTTCACTTGTTGCGTCAGCACCAAGCCCATATACTGTTTCAGTGGGAAAAGCAACCGTCATCCCGTCTCGCAGGAATCTTGCTGCCTCTTGAATAACCTTACTATTTATTTTTTCATTATCATGTAGATTCCATCGTACTGTATGTGTCATCGTTGCTACCTCATTTCTACCACCTAGTTTAATCGATGATAATAGAATTCGCAAAAGCAATGATTGACACGTTTCACTTTTGTGGACAAAATGTGTATAAGTTATGAATTATCCCCAGCTTATCCACGGATTGTTAACAAGTTTTGTGTTTAAACACTATGACACGTCATATGCCCACCAATGGCCGTTACTATTTTCTGGTATATTAACAATTGTTGCATTTTTTTGTGGACGAAACTGTAATGATTCTAATAAAATATCCACTAATGGTTGCTGACTGTGGACATACACACATGTCGCCTGGTTTTCTTTAGCAATGGTTAAAATAGATTCAATAATAACTGGTAATCCGTGTGCTGCCTGCTTGGTAACATGTAATTTTTTCAACCAGTGAACGCCATCTTCCATAACATCAAGGACGAAACAACCCTCGATTTGCTCATTAATCTGAACCACATAGCCTTTTTCCGTTAGTAGCAGGGACTTATCCACATCCTGATTATTTACTAAAAATTGGTCTAATCTCGCATTTGATACGTCTTTTGCTAGAATCAATTCCATCTATTTCACCTCTCCATTTACTAGTTTCAATCTATAAAACTATGTTATGCACGGTGGACTAGCATTATGACAGGCCTAACCATTCAAATAGAAAAAACTTTGCCTCAACAGGTTCCTCCTTTTGTTCCGTAGGTTCTACTTCACCAGCTTTTACAGACGCGACAGATGTTCCATTCGCAAAGTCTAGAAAACATAATGGTGGAAAAAGTACACACCACCAATTTGCTCCTTCTCCTTCTCCAAGTGTAATCAAGACTGCTTCATATTCTCCAGCTGGATAGATATAAGAACCATATAATTTTGTAGGAAATGATACGTTCGGTCCGTACTTTACTTCAAATACCTGTTCCTTATCCGCTTTCTTTAATGTATCTGCAACAATTGATTTTATTTCAGGAAGTCGAGCCTGTATTAGCTCCCGCGCTTCATTGATATCCGAAATATCTTTTACCCATTTAGAGATACTTGCATTAACCGCGTCACGTACGGATCGTTTAACATCTTGATCACGATCTCCATTACTATTTGCTAGAATTCGTAAGCGGATTGCATCATCCGGGATTACCTGATAACCCATCTTGTCGTCCATTTGTTTACTTACACCATTTAATGGCATTGATAAAAATATAATAAAAAATATAAGTACAAAAAATATGACCTTCTTCATTGTTCGTTCCCCCTCAACCGTTTGTTTTTAACAGTATGGGCGGGCGTGGATAATTTTAAACTAGTAAACTACTAAAAGTATAAGAAAATTTCAAACGGATGAATCGTCTTGGGTGGGAGGGGTGGAGTGGATCGACTTTACGCTGCTGGGGATCAACTTTAGTTTGGTCTGACAAAAGACTTATCCACAGGAGATAAGTCTTAGATCTTTGCTGAAATTATTCGGTTGTGCCCATTAATGTCTTTTATTACTGCTATATCAGCTTCTGGATATTTATTTTTTATTAACTTGGTTACTGCTTGACCTTGGTGATGACCAATTTCAAAAACTATTATTTTTACGCTAGATGGAATACTGTGGATAATTTGTTTATATGCCGCAAGTCCATCTTCATCCGCAAATAGTGCAAGATGTGGATCGAACCTTTTTACCGTATCCGACAAGGAAAGTTCATCAGATTTTGCGATATAAGGAGGATTGGAAACAATGATATCGGGATGTAGTTCATTTTTACTAATCGGTTGCAAAAAATCTCCTTGTAAAAAAGTGACTGTAGCGTTTAGTTTTTCTGCGTTTTGTATAGCAGTCTTCAAAGCCCGTTTCGATATATCTGTTGCATACACTTTGGCATTTGGCAGTTCCAGAGCCAACGTTATCGCAATAACACCGCTCCCTGTTCCCACATCAACCAGACTTAAATGTTTGTCTGGTGCAGATTGAATAACATGTTCAATTAATTCTTCCGTTTCAGGACGCGGGATAAGCACATCTTTGTTTACGAAAAACTCTCTGCCATAAAAAGATTCCACTCCAGTGATATGTTGGAGGGGAATCCCTGTTTCTGCATGGAGGACAAGAGACTTTTTAAACTTATCCACAATATCCACAGGAAGTGTCTCGCGCATATTTGCAAGAAAAGACGAACGCGGCATATCCAAATAATGCTGCAGTAACAGCTCCCCAATACGTGCTTCCCTTTGATGTTTTTTTAAAAAAAGAGAAGCCCATTGCAGGACTTCGTATTGTTTCATTTCATTTTCCATGTTATTCACCGATTTGCTCTAACTTTTTCGTTTGTTCTTCCATTTGTAACGCATCAATAAAGTCATCTAATTTTCCGGTTAAAATTTGATCAAGCTTTTGAATGGTTAAGTTAATTCGATGATCAGACACGCGGTTTTGCGGAAAATTATACGTGCGAATTCGTTCAGAACGGTCGCCGGTACCAACTGCTGACCTTCTATTCTCGTCATATTCAGCTTGCACTTCACTCTGGAACTTATCATAAACGCGTGCTCGCAATACTGTCATCGCCTTTTCTTTATTTTTAATCTGTGATTTGCCATCCTGGCAGGAGACTACAACACCAGTTGGCACGTGTGTTAGACGCACAGCAGACATGGTAGTATTAACACTTTGGCCACCAGGTCCACTTGATGCAAAGGTATCGACACGAATGTCATTTTCATGGATTTCCACCTCAACCTCTTCAGTCTCCGGCAAAACAGCTACTGTAGCGGTTGATGTATGAATGCGTCCACCAGATTCTGTCTCAGGAACACGCTGTACGCGATGTGCACCATTTTCGTATTTAAGTTTTGAATAGGCACCCTTACCGCTGATCATGAAAATAATTTCCTTGTATCCACCAACACCAGTTGTGCTGGCCTCAATAACTTCGGTCTTCCAGCCTTGAACCTCCGCATAACGCGAGTACATCTGGTACAAATCACCCGCAAACAATGCTGCTTCATCACCACCAGCTGCGCCACGGACCTCCATAATAACGTTCTTGTCATCATTTGGATCTTTAGGTAAAAGAAGTACTTTTATTTTTTCTTCTAGTTCTTCCTGTTTTTCTGCCAGTTCGGAAATTTCTGCTTTAACCATAGCCTGCATTTCATCGTCAAGCTTATCCTCAAGCATAACTTTGGCATCATCATACTGTTCTTTTACATCCTTATATTCACGATAAACCTGGATGACATCCTCAAGTCCAGATTGCTCCTTGGAATATTCACGTAATTTGTTTAGATCATTGATCACTTCAGGATCGCTAAGCATTTGATTTAATTTATCATAACGATCTTCTAACGATTGTAAACGTTCTAACAATCCGGCCACCTCTTTCTGATTACCAGTATAATTATAGTATACGAAAAGATGTAGGTCAAAGGTGACTTTGTTAGACGACTTTTGTATCTTTAATTATGTTCTACAGCTATGTTCCTACTACTGCCCCAAAGTGCACCCGGCTCTATGCCTCATCCTCCAACTGCGAAACTGTTCCTTTTTCATCTTTATACACGACATGTTCAGATGAAAAATGCACTGGCGAATCCAGCCCTGCTGCAGCTGCAATACGGAATAAACCTTTTCGCATGGTGATTACATAGTTTGCAGTACGCCACTTCTTTTCATCGACGACAAGGGCTTTTTGTAAATGCGGATCTGTTGTTGCAACACCTACTGGACATACATTTGACTGGCACTTCAATGTTTGAATACAACCAACTGTTATCATAAAACCACGTGCAACATTAGCAAGATCTGCACCCATTCCAAGCGCAATTGCTATTCTGTCAGGAGAGAATAACTTTCCTGAAGCGATAATTTTTACACGGTCACGAACACCATATTTTTTCAATGCAGCTTGAACCAATGGAAGTGCGGATTTAATCGGTAATCCAACACTATCTGTGAGTTCTTGATAGGAAGCTCCTGTCCCTCCTTCACCACCGTCAACAGTGATAAAATCCGGGCTTTGATCTAAATCTCTTATATGCTTAGCTAGTTCGTCCGCTTCATGCTTACTGCCGATAACTATTTTCAGTCCGACTGGTTTGCCGGTAACTTCGCGGATACGTTCAATAAATCCGAATAGTGATGGGATGTCACCGAATTCGGTAAATCTATTTGGACTATCAATTGATTTGAAGGCTTCCACTTTACGAATTCTTGCAATTTCTTCGGTAACCTTTTCAGCATCAATGTGCCCACCTCGTGTCTTTGCACCTTGTGCCAATTTGACCTCAAATGCTTTTACTTGAGGGATTTGGCTTTTATTTAACAGTTCATCCCAATCAAAATTTCCTTCAGGATCCCTAACGCCAAATAAACCTGGTCCGATCTGCATGATGATATCGACACCACCCTTAAGGTGATAATCCGATAATCCACCTTCACCAGTATTCATCCATGTACCTTTTGCGATTCCTAACCCTTCCGAAAGTGCGGTTATTGCCCGATCTCCGAGTGAACCATAGCTCATGGCAGACATACCAATTTGACCAAGCAACTTGAACGGATATTTTGTGTTTGGCCCGATAACAATTGCATCTTCTTCCTTTAATAAATAAGCACTTGACTCATGTTTTTCTAGACGCTCTTCCCTTTCTGTAAATAAGGGATCCTTAATTAATAGATAGCGACCTGTTGTTATTTTAGTTTCCATATCCATTTTCAACTCTTCTGTAAGTTTTGGAAACATGGAATTCCGTACATAATAACCCGCACTTTCAAAATCTCGTTGTGAACCAAAGCCAACTACGTCACGCTTATATTTTGCCTTTTTCACAATGTGCTGGAAGTCCCTTCTAGAAAAAGGCTTGCCCTCATTGTCATTATTAAAAAAATATTGGCGAAGCTCAGGACCAATTTTTTCGAAAAAATAGCGTGCTCTACCTACAACGGGATAATTACGTAGAACTGGGTGTTGCTTCTGTGTTCGGTCAACAGAATATATATATATCCCAATTATTACTAACACAACCACGACAGCTGCAACTGTCACAAATCCTATAATCGTCATGATGTCTGCTACATTCATTCATTCATCCTACCTTCCACATCTATTCTAATTATGGTTAGGATGTTTCATTTGAGGGATAACTATACTAAGAAAAACTGGACAACAGAAACCTCTAATATACTTATTTTTTCCTGACCGTGACCTTTTGACCGTATTAGGATTATGGTAGGGAAATCGAAAACAATATATTACCGAATACAAAAGAAAAGCTCAGGGCGCCTTGAAAGACACGACAAGCATAAGCAGAGCGGTCCAGTGTGCGTGCTTTGCTCACACGGAAGCGAACTGCTTATGTCTCGAGTGTCTAGGCGCTGAAGCTAGACAGTTAAGAAAAGCGCAAGGGCCTTGAAAGACACGACAAGCATAAGCAGAGCGGTGCAGTGTGCGTGCATTGCTCGCACGGAAGCGAATTGCTTATGTCTCGAGTGTCTAGGCGCTGGAGCTAGACAGTTAATCGCCAAAATTCTATACTTTCTTTACTCTAAAAAAAAAGAGCGCTCAAGGCACTCTTTACTTAGCTAATTTTGATAATGTTTTTAGAATAGGATTACTGGGTTTACATGGAACCTCGTGATGGTGACGACATCTTGGCTCATATGATTCTGATGCACCAACCAATATAACCGGATCATCATATGATGCTGGCTTACCATTAATTAAACGTTGCGTCCGACTTGCTGGCGACCCACAAACAGGGCAAATAGCGTTTAACTTAGTAATTGACTCGCTTAGGGCCATCAACTTTGGCATTGGTCCGAACGGTTCTCCGCGAAAGTCGGTATCAAGTCCGGCAATGATTACGCGAATACCTTTATTTGCAAGCTCGTCCGCTACATCCACAACACTTTCATCAAAAAATTGAACCTCATCAATTCCGATGATGTCCACGTTACTATCTATATGTTCAAGAATCTCTTGTGAGTTACTTACAGGTCTTGCAATGGTGGAAGTTCCATTGTGGGAGACAACAGAATCCTCTGCATATCGATTGTCCAACGCAGGTTTGAAAACACGTACAGATAAGTTACCATACGTAGCGCGGCGGACCCGTCGAATTAATTCCTCTGATTTGCCTGAAAACATACTTCCGCAAATCACTTCTACCCAACCACTTTGTTTCATTACGTACATGAGCTGAGTCTCCTTTCACAGATGTTTCTCTTTACCTTATTTTATCATTAAATGTTGAATTATGTATTGGAAATTTAAGCTTATTTTTTTCAGCTGGAAAGACTAAGTGGTTACTTTTAATTGGAATCGCGCGGTTATTACCTCTATTCGCGCAATAAACCATTAAAATCGAGTAGCAAAACTAAAATGACTGCTTATTGCGCGATTTCACTGCGCCAGCGCACGATTTTTGCTGTTACCGCGCGATAATGTAGTTTTATTGCGCGATTCTTTGATCTCAACCATGTTGAAAGAACAAAGATTTTTGTTTAAAAATAAAAACAGACAAAATAAGACATTTTGTCTGTTCTTAAAACGCAGTCGCCTACGCTTTTTATTTCAATCCAGCTTCGGCGCTCATTGTCTATTGACCTTCCCACTCCTCCTTGCGATAAGTCAACACCGAATCGCTTTCACTCTTCGTGTTTCCTTTATCTCATGCGGAGTAGTCCAGGTCATACGACAATAAACGAGCGCCTACGCTTTTTATTCAATCCAGCTACACGGGCTAGCGACTCGAGACATAGTCAATAAACACTCCGAGCACGAAAGGCATGTGCTCTACGGTTTCTTGTCTATGCTTTTCGTCGCTGAGCAAGCCCGTTCCGCTTTTTAATTCATATTATATTTTTTCTTGAATCGATCTACACGGCCGCCGACTTTATCAGCTTTTTGTTTACCTGTGTAGAATGGGTGTGAATCTGAACTTACTTCCACACGGATTAATGGGTATGAGTTACCATCTTCCCACTCAATTGTTTCTTCCGAGTTTTGAGTTGACCCGCTTAGAAATTTAAAATCTGAGCTTGTATCAAGAAATACTACTTTTCTGTACTGCGGATGAATATCCTTTTTCATGTCATTACACTCCTTTTTGCCCTGAATCCTTTGGAAACAGAGTTATTGTAAGAGCCATCATAGGTTTTTTACCTTATCGAAACTCACATTAATCAATTATACCAGTCTAATGATTTGATTGCAATAAGTTACTACAATTCAATCTGTCACTTTAATCTAGCTACGGCTCCTAGCGCCATCGCTTTTTATTTCTACTTCTTTGTCCCACGTCTGGACATGTCTTCATCCATTTGCTGGAAGAATTCATCATTATTTTTTGAAGCCCTAAGACGTTTTAAGAAACGATCAAGAAATCCTTGTGAATCCTGCATCGTTTTGCGGACTGCCCAAATTTTATCAAGATGTGATTTTGGAACGAGTAATTCTTCTTTTCTCGTACCTGATCGCAAAATATCAATTGCAGGGAAAATGCGGCGTTCTGCAAGGTTGCGATCCAGGTGTAATTCCATGTTTCCTGTTCCTTTAAATTCCTCATAAATTACATCATCCATCCGTGATCCTGTATCAACTAGCGCAGTTGCTAAGATGGTAAAACTTCCACCTTCTTCAATATTTCTTGCTGCACCAAAGAAACGTTTCGGACGATGAAATGCTGCTGGGTCAATACCACCAGATAATGTTCTACCACTTGGCGGTATTACAAGGTTATATGCTCTAGCAAGTCTTGTGATACTGTCCATTAATACAATAACGTCGCGTTTATGTTCCACTAAACGCATCGCTCTTTCTAGTACTAATTCGGATACTTTAATATGACTTTCCGGAACTTCATCAAAGGTTGAACTTACCACATCAACGTTTGGATGTACGGAACGTTCGATATCAGTAACTTCTTCTGGACGCTCATCAACTAATAATATAATCAACTTTGCATTTGGATGATTTTTTGAAATGCTATTTGCAATTTCTTTTAGTAGCATCGTTTTACCAGCCTTAGGAGGCGCTACAATTAAGCCACGTTGACCAAATCCAACTGGTGTCATCAAATCAATAATCCTGGTAGATAAACTTTTTGATTCTAATTCCAACTTCATTAAACGATCTGGATATAATGCTGTAAGCGCTGGAAAATGGACACGTTCCTTAGCGCTTTCAGGGTCATCACCGTTTACTGCATCTACATGCAATAAACCATAATACCGTTCGTTTTCCTTTGGTGGGCGAACCTTTCCTGATACTCGATCACCATTTCGCAAATCAAAACGACGGATTTGTGATGCAGATATGTAAATATCCTCTGCACTTGGTGAGTAGTTAATTGGACGCAGGAAGCCAAATCCTTCTGATGGAATGATTTCTAAAATCCCGTTCATGAATAAAAAGCCATCTTTTTCTGCTTGAGCTTTTAAGATAGAAAAAATAAGTTCACGTTTTGTTAGTTTTGCATAATAAGAGACTTTGTACTCTTTTGCTAATGCATATATTTCTTTTAATGTTAATGTCTCTAAGTGAGATATTGTTAATTCAGCCATAAAATCACCACGCCTATTCATTTTTACAATCTGTTTAAGAAACTATCTGTTTTGATAAACTATAATAAAATTGACCGACTTACCATGTAAACGATGAGATTTCCTTTTCTAGTATGAAGGTAAGTTCATGAAGATAGGAAGAATTGCCGGAAGCTAGTGTAGGAGTTTCTTTACTACGGTATCAACTATAATAACCATTCTGTATCACTATTAAACATCTACAATATTACCTGTTTCACTAGTAAGATTCAACTCTATTTTTTGTCGCTTCCTGAAAAGTTGGGTTTAATAGATAAGGAAGCCAGTTTTACGTGGCTTCCCAGTCCCTATTATATTTATGGTTCCATTACAAGATTAGGTTTCTTTTGTAAACTGTGCTCGCCATCGATAAACCGTACTGTACCACTTTTTGCTCGCATAACAACTGTTTGTGTAGTTGCTTTTGTGCCTTTAAATTGGACACCTTTTAACAATTCACCATCTGTTACACCTGTTGCAGCAAATATTGCGTCATCGCCACCACAGAAATCATCCATGGTTAATACCTTATCAAAATCAGAAATGCCCATTTTTTTACAACGGTCACGTTCTTCTTCATTTGATGGGATTAATTTCCCTTGTAGTTCTCCGCCCAAACACTTTAAGGCAACAGCAGCTAATACACCTTCTGGCGCGCCACCGATACCAAATAAAATATCGACTCCAGTATCATCAAACGCTGTATTCATTGCGGCAGCAACATCACCATCAGAAATCAACTTGATTCTAGCACCAGCATCACGAATTTCTTGAATCAATTTCTCGTGACGAGGGCGATCTAAAACAATTGCAACTAGATCTTCTATATGTTTTCCTTTTGCCTCTGCTACGATTTGTAGATTTTTGAGAGTGGGATAGTTAATGCTTACTTTTCCAACAGATTCTGGACCTACTGCAAGCTTGTCCATGTACATATCCGGCGCATGCAAAAGTGATTTATGGTCAGCAATTGCTATAACCGCTAGTGCATTCCATGTACCTTGTGCCACTATATTTGTTCCTTCTAATGGATCAACAGCTACATCCACGCTTGGACCAGCACCGGTTCCAAGCTCTTCACCAATATAAAGCATTGGTGCTTCGTCCATTTCACCTTCTCCAATTACAACCGTTCCTTGCATCGGGATTGTATCAAAAACATCACGCATAGCAGATGTTGCTGCGTCATCAGCCTCTTCCTTTTTTCCTCTTCCCATCCAACGAGCTGAGGACAAAGCAGCTGCTTCTGTTACACGAACTATTTCCATGGTTAAACTTCTTTCCATGATTGAATTCTCTCCCTCTTTTTATGTATTTATTAGAATATTAGGTAAAATTATAAATTAAGAACATCCCCTGACCTATAAAATAAAGGCCAGGGATGTCACTTTAAGAATTCTGAAATTGTTCTACTTCATGTTCTGACATTTCTTCCCGCCATACATTTGCACCTAAGCTAATCAATTTGTCGGTAATTTTTTCATATCCACGATCAATATGCTCAAGACCTGTAATCTCGGTAATTCCATTTGCCATTAAACCAGCAATTATTAAGGAAGCTCCAGCGCGCAAATCAGATGCTTTTACGCGGGCGCCTTCCAGCTGGACAGGTCCAGATACGATTGCCGATCCACCCTCCACTTTGATTAAAGCATTCATTCTTCTCAATTCATCTATATGCTTTAACCTTGCTGAATAGATAGTATCCGTAACTACACCTGTATTAACAGCCTTCGTTAATAAGGTAGTGAACGGTTGTTGCAAATCCGTTGGAAATCCTGGGTACACCAGGGTTTTGATATCAACACTTTTCAGGGGTGCTCGTGGTGCTATTAATAGTTGTTCATCACTTTCCTCAACGGATACGCCCATTTCACGAAGTTTCGCCAAAACAGATTCTAAATGCTGTGGTATTACGTTATCAATCACTACTTCACTACCGGCCGCAGCTGCAGCGATTGCATATGTCCCTGCCTCAATCCGGTCTGGAATAATCGTATGGGTACATCCATGGAGGGTCGGAACACCTTCGATACGAATTACGTCCGTTCCAACACCTTTAATTTTGGCACCCATATTGGTTAACAATGTCGCAACGTCAATAATTTCTGGCTCTTTAGCTGCATTTTCAATAATTGTTTTTCCTTTTGCTTTAACCGCTGCAAGCATAATATTGATTGTTGCTCCTACACTTGAAACATCTAGATATATACGTGCACCAGTTAGTTCTTTTGCCCGGATATAAATAGCTCCTTGTTCGTTGGTAACAACAGCTCCAAGTGCTTCAAAACCTTTAATATGCTGGTCAATTGGGCGAGGTCCTAAATGACAGCCACCTGGCAAGCCAATTACAGCTTGATTAAACTTTCCTAGCATAGCACCCATAAAATAATAGGATGCACGTAGTTTCTTTACCTTGCCATTTGGTAACGGCATGGAAACCATGTGTTCAGGATCAATATTCACCTTTTGACCATCCCATTCGACTTTCCCACCGATTTCTTCAAGTAAGTCTCCGAGAGTGTAAACGTCAGAGATTTCTGGTAACCCCTCAATCGTTACGTTTGAATCAGCTAATATGGCAGCAGGCAATAACGCAACTGCACTATTTTTCGCACCACTAACTCGAACTTTTCCATTTAAAAGATTTCCACCTTCAACTAACATTTTTTGCATTTAGATACCCTCTTTTCGAGGCTGCTCAAATATTTTTGAACACTCATGTTTGATTTGTTATCTTAGGTTGTACAATATTTCCAATTTCATTCCCTAAAATTTACTAATTTTTTACTTTTATGGACAAAGTGAAAGTTTTAGCCGAAGCGAGGGTGCCAGGCACCCATTCTCGGGCGTTTGCGTTACTTATTCCAATCTGCTAGAAACTTTTCAATTCCTTGATCGGTTAATGGATGTTTTACTAGTTGACCTAAAATCTTATATGGAATAGTTGCAATATGTGCACCATTCAATGCCGCATCAGTCACATGTAGAGGATGTCTGATCGAAGCTGCAATAATTTCTGTATCGATACCGTGACGGTCAAAAATACCTGCAATCGTTGCAATAAGATCCATACCATCCTGTCCGATATCGTCAAGACGGCCGAGGAATGGTGAAACATAGGAAGCACCTGCGCGGGCTGCTAAAAGCGCCTGATTAGCATTGAATATTAGGGTTACATTTGTTTTAATATTTAAATCGCTGAATGCCTTAACAGCTTTTAGACCTTCAAGCGTCATTGGTACTTTTACTGTAATGTTAGGTGCGATTGCTGCGAGTTCCTTACCTTCTTCAATCATACCTTCTGCATCTTCAGCAATTACCTCAGCACTTACTGATCCAGAAACTTCATCTGTGATTTCTTTCAAACGATCATGGAATGAAATATTTTCCTTTGCTACTAGGCTTGGATTTGTCGTTACACCAGCTAGTATACCTAATGCATTAGCAGAACGTATATCATCAATATTCGCTGTATCAATAAAAAATTTCATGTAAGTTCCTCACTTTCGTCCATTATTCGTGCATTAATTTCTAGCTTCAGCTTCTTGGTGTTCGCGTCTACGCTTGGTTAGATGAACCAAATTCGCGCATTTTACCTATAACTGTTTCTTTAATAGCGTCACGACCAGGTCCCATGTATTTTCTAGGATCATATTGTTCTGGTTGTTCAGCTAATACTTCACGAATTTTTTTCGCTTGAGATATTTGGTTTTCCGTATTCACATTAATTTTTGCACTACCTAATGAAATCGCGCGTTTAATGTCTTTTGTTGGAATACCTGTTCCACCGTGTAATACAAGTGGGATATTTGTAAGATTCATTACTTCTTCCATACGATCAAATCCAAGGTTTGGTTCGCCTTTGTATGGGCCATGGACAGATCCTAATGCTGGAGCAAAGCAATCAACGTTTGTTTCTTTAACAAGTTTTTCACATTCAGATGGGATAGCGTAAGCCGCTTCTGCATCTTCAACAATTAAATCATCTTCTTGTCCACCAACACGACCAAGTTCTGCTTCTACAGATACACCGTGAAGATGTGCAAGTTCTACTACTTTTTGCGTAAGGGCTATGTTTTCATCTAATGGCAAGCTTGATGCATCAATCATTACGGATGAAAATCCTGCTTGAATAGCTTGTGCACATTTTTCAAAGCTTGAACCATGGTCAAGATGAATAGCAACTGGAACAGTTGTCCCGTATTCCTCCATTAGTGCTTTAACCAATGAAACAACGACTTTAAAGCCACCCATGTATTTTCCTGCACCCTCAGAAACTCCTAAAATCACTGGAGATTTCTCTTCTTCAGCAGCCTGAAGAATGGCTTGTGCATATTCCATATTATTTAAATTAAATTGTCCAACAGCATAACCATTTTCTTTGCCCTTTTCGAGCATTTCTTTCATTGAAACTAATGCCATGAAAAAATCCTCCTCTTAGATGAGTCCGTTCCACCTATTTTTAATTAATTTAGCTACAGTATAAGAATACCAATTAGAGTATCAAGTCGCAACAAAAGAGTGATTATCTAGTGTAGCTAAGAAGTTTTTCTACTCTATTATATCATTCACTATATTACATACATCAACGATATTAAATGGTTTAGCTAATACATGCTTTATCAAAGAACACGACTCAGCTTCTTGCATTAATTCTTCAGCTAGTCCACTCATTAGAATAGCCGGAATCATTATCTTTTCATTTTTTAATTGATGCAGAATTTGCACACCATCTATGATTGGTAATTTGTAATCCAATATCATCAAATCAAATGTACACGAATAATTATAATCCAACGCTTCCTGCCCCGTATTAGCTGTTGTTACTTGATACCCTTCATTTGTTAGTACCTCTTCTAGTAAAAAGCGAATACCAGGTTGATCATCTACAACTAAAATATGCTTTCTCATCTTGTATATCCTTAACCTTTCCTCATTCTCTTGTATCAGGTCCCCTGCTACCCGAATTTCTCTCTATAGTATACAATTATTACCGATTTTTCGCATAAGAAGCAAGACCCAAATTTCACCAACATATACCCGACAAAACCCGCATATTATCTGCGGGTTTTGTGGTTGTCTATTATTTGCTATTTTCAGTCGTACTTACAACTGCACCGATAAACCCTTTGAACAATGCTTGTGGGTTTGTTGGACGCGATTTAAATTCTGGGTGAAATTGGCAGGCAATAAACCAAGGATGGTCTGTTATTTCAATCGTCTCAATCAAACGACCATCAGGACTAGTTCCTGAAAAAATAAATCCATTATCTTCCATTTGTTGTCTGAAATCATTATTAAATTCAAAACGATGGCGATGGCGCTCGTACACTAGATCTTCATTATCATAGGCTGCTTTTGTTTTTGTACCATCTTGTAATTTACATGGGTAAATACCTAGTCTAAGTGTACCACCAAGATCTGATATATTTTTTTGTTCTGGTAATAAGTCAATGATTGGATATGGCGTATTTGGATCTATTTCGGCTGAATGTGCTCCCTCTAAGCTAAGGACATTTCGTGCAAATTCGACTGTTGCAAGTTGCATTCCGAGACAAATACCAAAGAATGGTATATTGTTTTCACGCGCATAGCGAATCGCTTCAATCTTACCTTCAATTCCACGATCACCAAAACCACCTGGGACAATAATTCCGTCAACACGTGATAATTCGTGTTTGATCGTTTCTTTATCCAATTTTTCTGCATTAATCCAATGAACAGACACATCCGTGTCATATGGATAGCCTGCGTGTTTTAGCGCTTCTACAACTGATAAATAGGCGTCAGGTAATTCGACATACTTTCCAACCAGACCAATTGTAGCAGTTTTTGACAAATGACGAACCTTGTTCACTAATCCCTTCCATTCATCCATATCTGCTGGTTGACACTCTAAGCCAAAATGCTCACAGGCTAACTGATCCAACTGTTGTTCTTGCAACGCGATTGGAACTTGATACAGAATATCAGCGTCGCGCATTTCAATAACTGCTTCCTCGTTAATATCACAGAATAACGCAATTTTTTCTTTCATATCCTTGCTAATTGGCAGTTCTGTCCGCAGCACAATTGCATCAGGCTGAATACCTAATGAACGCAATTCTTTTACACTATGTTGGGTAGGCTTTGTTTTCATTTCTCCAGCCGCTTTAATATATGGTACTAGCGTACAATGGATGTACATGACATGGTCACGACCAATATCACTCTTAATTTGCCTAATTGCTTCTAAAAATGGCAGGGATTCGATATCACCAACAGTTCCACCAATTTCAGTTATAACAACATCAGCCTTAGTAGCTTGACCAGCACGATAAACCTGTTCTTTAATTTCATTTGTAATATGGGGGATTACTTGAACAGTGCCACCTAAATAGTCGCCACGACGCTCTTTTTTTATAACGCTAGAATACACTTTTCCTGTAGTAATATTGCTATATTTATTTAAATTAATATCAATAAAACGTTCATAGTGACCAAGATCAAGATCTGTTTCTGCTCCATCTTCTGTTACAAAAACTTCACCATGCTGATATGGACTCATTGTTCCAGGATCAACATTAATGTATGGATCAAATTTTTGAATCGTCACCTTCAGCCCACGATTTTTCAACAATCGTCCTAAAGATGCTGCTGTAATTCCTTTACCTAGCGATGAAACCACACCGCCCGTTACGAAAATATATTTAGTCACGTTGCATCCCTCTTTCTATTATAACCTTATCATTTCAAACTTTAGATATATTATTGCAAATAAAACAAGAAAAGCGCTCCCCCACTATTCAGGGGGAACGCTTTGTAAATGTAAATTTCACGAGCCCAATAAAAATTGTAGCATAAGGGTCAAAAAAGTCAAGTTTACTTTTGGTTATTTTTTACCCTTTTTCTTAACTTCTTTTTCGTCTTCCTCTTCATCGTCATCTTCGTCATCTTCATCATAATCGTCGTCGTCATCTTCGTCATAATCATCATCATCGTCTAGATCATCTGACATTTCTTCAATATCCTCATCAACAATGTCCAGCTCTTCTTCTTCTTCTTCTTCTTCATAATCATCTTTTTTCTTTTTTGCTTTTTTCTTAACAGCGGCTTTCTTTTTCTTTTTCTTCGGAGCTGCAGCAACTTCTTCGTCACGTTGCTCAACGGTGTACCAACGCTTTAATCCCCATAGGTTTTTGCCTGTAGTCATAAAACGGCCATCAATATTTAAGTCTGTATAAAATTGTGTAATGTTAATTTCTTTTTCCTTTTCCGTAAATCCTTTTAGTTCTGCAATTTTTTTGAAAATATCTCTAAAGTCCACTGCCTTCTTTTTATCCAATAAAATTAAATTTGCTAATTCAATCATGGACATTCTCGAGATTTCCTCGTGGCTATATTTTTTCAAGCTCACGTAATGCACTCCCTTTATATGTAAAATTATTAGTTAAAATTTCTTTATGCCGATAACCATATCATACATTATAAACAAATCTTTACCAATTATGCTAGAGAAACACACAAAAAAGTTGAGAAAGCACATATGATTTTCTCAACTAAACTAAATTAAGTGTAATTCTGGTTCCCGAAATCAGCTATTACCCAATTATATCAACGTTTGTTCTCGGATTTCAACATTCGTTTCGTTATATCAACGCTCGTTCCCGGATTTCAACATTCG
>NZ_JBYQFJ010000031.1:0-33288 GCF_057836705.1 Virgibacillus carmonensis
GTCTGAAGACCCCGCAGGAAGTGGTTTTCTTCCGAGGAGGCTGAAGCCGTGCCCGAGGAAAGCAACGGTCCGAAGCGGAAAACAACCCAGCACATACGTCGCATTTTATATTAACTACTTGTTCAGTTTTTTGATAAAAACTCCCAATCTTTTAGAAAACAGCCTTTGTTAATAATTAGTCTTAATCTTTATGATGGAGGACACAGTATCTGCTATTTAGAAAAAAGACAGTGATTCCATAGTGATTTTCGTGAATAACGTACTCAGTGTCCGCTTAAAATATTAATTCTCTCAACAATCACAAAGCAATGCTCAAAGCGATAATTTACCCAGTGTTATTTACTATTTGCATTAAGGTTTCTCCGTATTATTAAAACTACTTTATAACAAGAAACTTTAAACACCAAAAAAACAGGCAGCGTCGTCACGCTACCTGTTTTTGATTTATTACTTACTTTTGAATTGTTGATACAACGCCTGATCCAACTGTACGTCCACCCTCACGGATAGAAAAACGTGTACCTTCTTCAATAGCAATTGGTGAAATAAGTTCAACACTCATTTCAATGTTATCGCCAGGCATTACCATTTCAACGCCTTCTGGTAACTGGATAACGCCAGTTACGTCAGTAGTACGGAAATAGAATTGTGGACGATAGTTTCCGAAGAATGGAGTATGACGTCCACCTTCTTCTTTTGACAATACATAAACTTCAGATTTGAAGTTAGTATGTGGAGTGATTGTACCTGGCTTAGCAAGTACTTGACCACGTCCGATATCATCACGAGACACACCACGTAGTAGTGCACCAATATTGTCACCAGCCTCTGCATAGTCAAGAAGCTTACGGAACATTTCAACACCAGTTACAGTTGTTTTAGCTGGTGCTTCATTAAGACCGATAATTTCTACATCGTCACCGACTTTAACTTCCCCACGCTCAACGCGTCCTGTTGCAACAGTACCACGACCAGTGATTGAGAAAACATCCTCAACTGGCATCATGAATGGTTTGTCAGTGTCGCGTTCTGGAGTTGGAATATATTCATCAACAGCGTCCATTAATTCAACGATTTTCGCTTCATAATCAGCGTCACCTTCGATAGCTTTTAGAGCAGAACCTTTTACTACTGGCACATCGTCACCAGGGAAGTCATACTCAGTTAATAGATCACGCACTTCCATTTCTACTAATTCTAGAAGTTCTTCATCGTCTACCATATCAGTTTTGTTAAGGAATACTACGATTGATGGAACACCAACGTTACGTGAAAGCAAGATATGTTCACGAGTTTGTGGCATAGGGCCATCAGCAGATGATACTACTAAGATAGCTCCGTCCATTTGTGCAGCACCAGTGATCATGTTTTTAACATAGTCAGCGTGTCCTGGGCAGTCAACGTGTGCATAGTGACGGCTATCAGTTTCGTACTCTACGTGTGAAGTTGAAATTGTAATTCCACGTTCTTTTTCTTCTGGAGCACCATCAATTTGGTCATAAGCCATTACTGTACCCTTACCAGATTTCTTGTGCATTACGATTGAGATTGCAGCAGTTAAAGTTGTTTTACCATGGTCAACGTGTCCAATAGTTCCAATGTTTACGTGACTTTTCGAGCGGTCAAATTTTTCTTTAGCCATTTATAGTTCCTCCTTTAAATAAATAAAAGTGTATTTTAGTTTCATTCAGCGCTAAATTCATAACACTACAATAAAAGTTATACGTTAGATTCTTCAAAAAATCAATTATTCACCAGCATTTTTTTTGATAATTTCTTCAGAGATGCTTTTTGGCACTTCCTCGAAATGATCAAAATGCATTGTAAATGTTCCTCGTCCTTGTGTGTTTGAACGTAATGCTGTCGCATAACCAAACATCTCTGAGAGTGGAACAAACGCTTTAATAGTCTGAGCAGGTCCACGTGCTTCCATACCCTCAACACGTCCACGGCGAGATGTTACATCTCCCATGATATCACCCATGTATTCTTCTGGAATAACGATTTCAACCTTTTCAATTGGTTCAAGAAGAACTGCTTTACATTTTGTTTTAGCAGCTTTTAATGCCATAGAACCAGCTATCTTAAATGCCATCTCATTCGAGTCAACATCATGATAACTACCATCATAAAGTGTCGCTTTGATATCAATCAATGGATAGCCAGCTAGCACACCACTTTCTGTTGCTTCTCTAATACCATGTTCAACAGACCCGATGTATTCGCGTGGTACAGAACCACCAACGATTTTGTTCTGGAATTCGAAGCCAGCACCTTCTTCATTTGGTTCAAATTTAACCCAAACGTGTCCGTACTGCCCCCGTCCTCCAGATTGACGTACAAACTTACCTTCGACTTCAGCAGAACCACGGAATGTTTCACGATACGCAACTTGAGGCGCGCCAACATTTGCTTCTACTTTGAATTCACGTCTCAAGCGGTCAACAATGATGTCTAGGTGAAGCTCACCCATCCCAGAGATAATTGTTTGGCCAGTTTCTACGTTTGTTTCTGTTTTAAATGTAGGATCTTCTTCAGCAAGTTTACCTAAAGCAATCGACATTTTATCTTGGTCTGCCTTTGTTTTAGGTTCAATAGCTACCCCGATAACTGGATCTGGAAAGTCCATAGACTCTAAAACAACAACGTTCTTTTCATCACAAAGTGTATCTCCAGTTGAAGTATCTTTCAAGCCTACTGCGGCAGCAATCTCACCAGAGTAAACAGTTGCAATCTCTTCACGAGAGTTAGCATGCATCTGTAGGATACGCCCTACACGCTCACGCTTATCTTTTACAGAGTTCTTTACATAAGAACCAGAATTTAAAGTACCAGAGTATACGCGGAAAAATGTTAGTTTACCTACGTAAGGATCTGTCATTACTTTAAATGCTAAAGCTGAGAATGGTGCTTTATCATCCGCTTTACGTTCTACTTTTTCTTCAGTACCAGGTACGATACCTTCGATTGGTGGAACATCAGTTGGTGCAGGTAAGTAATCAATAACACCATCAAGCATTAATTGAACACCTTTGTTTTTAAATGCTGACCCACAAAATACTGGATAAAACTCAACATTCAATGTAGCTTCACGAATTGCTTTCTTAAGCTCTTCATTCGAAACTTCTTCACCTTCAAGGAACTTCATCATTAATTCTTCGTCTAATTCAGAAACAGCCTCAATTAATCCAGCACGCAGCTCTTCTGCTTTTTCTTTGTGCTCAGCAGGGATTTCGCGTGCTTCAGCTCTAGTTCCTAAATCATCTTCATAGTAATATGCAACCATTGTAACAAGATCAATGATTCCTTCAAAGTCATCTTCAGCACCAATTGGAAATTGAACGGGATGTGCATTAGCACCCAAGCGTTCTTTCAAGGTTCCAGTAGAATACAAGAAGTCTGCTCCAAGTTTATCCATTTTGTTAATAAACACAACACGTGGCACACCGTATGTTGTAGCTTGACGCCATACAGTTTCAGTTTGTGGTTCAACACCTGATTGAGCATCAAGAACTGTTACCGCCCCATCAAGCACACGCAAGGAACGTTCCACTTCTACTGTGAAGTCCACGTGACCTGGTGTATCAATGATGTTAATACGGTGTTCTCTCCATGCGGCAGTGGTTGCAGCAGAAGTGATTGTAATACCACGTTCTTGCTCTTGTTCCATCCAGTCCATCTGAGATGCACCTTCATGGGTTTCGCCAATTTTATGAATACGTCCTGTATAGAAAAGAATACGCTCAGTAGTAGTGGTCTTTCCTGCATCAATGTGCGCCATAATACCAATATTGCGTGTCTTCTCCAAGGAGAAATCTCTAGCCATGTATTCTTCTCCTTCCTATAAAAAACTTTTTTGGATTTTTCTTACCTGTCTAGCTCGAGCGCCTAGCCCCTCGAAATCTTAAGTCAATCCTCTTTATGACAAAAAGCATCACACAAAGTCTCGTCTTAAGCTTTTCGGGCCTAACCATGACGCTTGCGCTTTTCTTACCAGCGGTAGTGAGCAAAGGCTTTGTTTGCTTCCGCCATTTTGTGCATTTCTTCGCGCTTTTTAACTGCTGCTCCAGTATTGTTTGAGGCATCTAAAATTTCATTTGCAAGACGCTCTTCCATCGTTTTTTCTCCGCGTAGACGTGAGTAATTCACAACATAACGAAGTCCAAGTGCTTGACGACGTTCTGGGCGTACTTCCATCGGTACTTGGTAGTTTGATCCACCAACACGACGTGCACGCACCTCAAGTACTGGCATTACGTTTTTCATTGCTTGTTCAAAAACTTCCATAGCATTTTGACCGCTACGTTCAGCAATCAATGTAAATGCATTATAAAGAATTTTTTGTGCTTTTCCTCGTTTTCCGTCAATCATGATTTGGTTGATTAAACGAGTCACTAATTTTGAATTATATAGTGGATCTGGCAAGACATCGCGTTTAGGTATTGGTCCTTTACGTGGCATATGTCCCCCTCCTTTCCTTAATTTAAGTTACTACCAATCTGTCTAGCTGCAAATGCGGCTCCTAGAAGTTCCGTCATGAGCAATGAACATTGGAACGTCAAATTTTCGCGTTCTTTAGTTCCTTACTTATGCGTCCACTTCTAATTGGTCGCCTCTGCTAGTCGTTTTATTTTTTAGGGCGTTTTGTGCCATATTTTGAACGGCCTTGAGCGCGTCCTTGTACACCTGCTGTATCTAACGCTCCACGAATAACATGGTAACGAACACCTGGTAAGTCTTTTACACGACCACCACGGATTAATACAACACTGTGTTCTTGTAGATTGTGACCAATTCCAGGGATATATGCTGTTACTTCCATGTTGTTTGACAAACGAACACGTGCATATTTACGAAGTGCTGAGTTTGGTTTCTTAGGTGTTAGAGTACCAACACGAGTACAAACTCCACGTTTTTGTGGTGCATTTTCGTTCGTGAATTTCTTTTTAAAGCTGTTATACCCTCTGTTAAGTGCAGGAGAGTCAGACTTTCTTGGTTTGTTTACACGACCTTTACGTACAAGTTGATTAATAGTAGGCATTATAGTTGTCCTCCCTTCTTATTTACAAATTACTAGCAAAATAAAGCCTAGTAACCATCGAATCTATTCGCTCTTGTAATACCACATATCCAGGTGGTTCATTCTTTAGCAAAAAACAAAGCTTTCGCGATAAATCTATCGCCAAAACTAATTTTTTTTAATTGCTACAGTCGATGCACCAACGTCTATGCCACAAGCGGCTCCTAGCTTTTTCATGGAATCTACATGGTGACACGTAATATCTAACTCTTCAGCTTGATCAGCTATCTTTTGAGTTAGCTGTTTATCAGCGTCATCAGCAAGAAACACTTCACTTACTTCACCATTTTTCATGGCTTTAAGTGTTTGCTTCGTTCCGATTATTAGACGTGATTGTCCTTGGGTTACTTTTTCATAAGACATCAGTATATCCTCCAAAGCCACAAGTATAATCAGAAGCACCCTGAATATAGTATCATTCTAGTTTTTTAATGTCAACTAAATTTTTACTATTTTTGGTGCTTCTAATCAATAACATCACTTGTTTAACTTAATTTAGTTTACTGTTTCTGTTTCAGTCTCAGCTTCTTTGTTTTCATCCGATTCTGGTTTCAAATCGTCCAATGAAGCTTTGATTTTACGGTAACGCTGCATTCCTGTACCAGCAGGAACAAGTTTACCAATAATAACGTTTTCTTTCAATCCTAACAACTCATCACGTTTGCCTTTTATTGCAGCATCCGTTAATACGCGAGTTGTTTCTTGGAATGAAGCTGCAGATAAGAATGAATCTGTTTCAAGAGATGCCTTTGTGATACCTAGTAGTACAGGTTTACCAACGGCAGGCTGTTTTCCTTCATTCAGAATACCATGGTTAGCATCTTTGAATTGATGGATTTCAAGTAATGATCCAGGTAGTACGCTTGTATCTCCTGAGTCAACTACACGCACCTTACGCAGCATTTGACGTACCATAACCTCAACGTGTTTGTCACCGATTTCTACACCTTGCATACGGTAAACTCGTTGAACTTCACGGAGGAGATAAGTTTGAACGCCATCAACACCTTGAACTTGAAGAAGTTCCTTTGGATCAACGGAACCTTCCGTTAGTTCTTGACCAGCAATCACTTCTTCGCCTTCCGCTACCTTCACTCGAGCGTTATAAGGAACTGTATATGCCCGTTGTTCTACTTCACCTTGAACAATAATCTCTTGTTTATCTTTAACTTCCTTGATTTCATGAACCGTACCTTGGACTTCACTAATAACAGCTTGCCCTTTTGGATGACGCGCTTCAAAAATTTCTTGAATACGTGGTAAACCTTGTGTGATATCATCCCCAGCAACTCCACCAGTGTGGAATGTACGCATGGTTAACTGTGTACCTGGTTCACCAATAGATTGAGCAGCTATAATACCTACTGCTTCACCAACTTCCACCTCATCGCCAGTTGCAAGATTACGTCCATAACATTTTTGACATACCCCGTGTTTCGTATTACATGTAAATGCGGAACGAATCGTTACTTCCTCAATTTCAGAATCTATAATAGTTTTTGCTTGGTCCTCTGAGATTACAGTATCGTTCTCAACGATTACATCGCCTGTTTTCGGATGGCGAACTGTTTCAAATACTGTTCGACCAATTAAGCGGTCAATCAGTGGCTCAATCAATTCAGCACCGTCCCTAATTGCAGAAACTTTTAGGCCTCTATCTGTACCACAATCTGCATCGCGTACGATAACATCTTGTGCAACGTCAACTAAACGTCGTGTTAGGTAACCTGAGTCAGCTGTCTTAAGTGCCGTATCGGCAAGTCCTTTACGAGCACCATGTGTCGAAATAAAGTACTCCAGTACTGTTAATCCTTCACGGAAACTTGATTTGATTGGCAGCTCAATAATACGTCCGGCTGGGTTTGCCATTAATCCACGCATACCTGCTAACTGTGTAAAGTTTGATGCGTTACCTCTTGCCCCTGAATCACTCATCATAAAGATAGGGTTTCTAGAATCTAGAGATTTCATTAGTTTAGCTTGAATGTCATCTTTTGCTTTCGACCAAATTGCAATAACTCGATCATAACGCTCCTCTTCAGTGATTAGACCTCTGCGGAACTGTTTCTGAACATTATCAACCTTCGTTTGTGCCTCAACTAGAATTACTTCTTTCTCTTTTAGCACTACGATATCTGATATACCTACCGTCATACCAGCCTTTGTTGAATAACTAAAGCCAAGATCCTTCATACGGTCAAGCATTTTAGACGTTTCACTGATTTTAAATCGTTTAAATACCTCTGCGATGATATCCCCCAGGATACCTTTTTTAAACGGTAAAATAGTATCGCGCTTTTTGATTTCTTCTCTTATATTTGTACCCTTTTCAACAAAATAATGAGCTGGTGTGCAAACTTCAAGATTACTTTTTGTTGGCTCATTAATATAAGGGAATGATTCTGGCAAAATCTCATTGAATACTAATTTACCTACTGTGGTTAACAACAATTGATTGTGTTGTTCTTCAGTAAAAGTTTTATTATTCAATGTACTTGCTTGAACCGCTATTCTAGTATGCAGATGAACAAATCCATTTTGATATGCAATCAACGCTTCGTTAGTGTCTTTAAATACACTACCTTCACCAACTGCATCTTCACGCTCCATTGTTAAATAATAGTTACCTAATACCATATCCTGTGACGGTGTAACAACCGGCTTACCATCTTTTGGGTTAAGGATGTTTTGGGCTGCTAGCATCAAGATACGCGCCTCAGCTTGTGCCTCGGCAGATAGCGGAACGTGCACAGCCATTTGGTCACCATCAAAGTCAGCATTGTATGCTGTACAAACTAGTGGATGTAAACGAATCGCGCGCCCTTCAACTAATGTTGGTTCAAAGGCCTGAATTCCCAGTCTATGCAATGTAGGTGCACGGTTAAGTAATACCGGATGCTCACGAATAACTTCCTCTAAAACATCCCAAACCTCAGGATGAACCCGTTCAATTTTACGTTTAGCAGACTTGATATTATGCGCTAAACCTCTGCCTACTAATTCTTTCATAACAAATGGTTTAAACAATTCAAGCGCCATTTCTTTTGGTAACCCACATTGATACATTTTCAAACTTGGTCCCACAACGATAACGGAACGACCTGAATAGTCAACACGTTTACCCAACAGGTTTTGACGGAAACGACCCTGTTTCCCTTTCAACATATGTGAAAGTGATTTAAGCGGTCTATTACCAGGTCCAGTAACCGGACGTCCGCGACGACCATTATCAATCAACGCATCAACAGCTTCTTGTAACATACGCTTTTCATTTTGTACGATAATACTTGGCGCACCAAGATCTAACAAACGTTTCAAGCGATTGTTACGGTTGATAACTCGACGATATAAGTCATTTAGATCGGATGTCGCAAAACGTCCACCATCAAGTTGTACCATTGGACGAATTTCTGGAGGGATAACTGGTAATACATCTAATACCATCCATGACGTATCATTTCCTGAATTACGAAATGACTCTAATACTTCTAAACGTTTAATCGCACGAGTTCTACGTTGCCCTTTAGCTGTTTTTAATTCTTCTTTTAATCCAACTACCTCTTTTTCAAGGTCGATATCATGTAAAAGCTTTCGAATTGCCTCAGCTCCCATTTGGGCTTTAAAAGATTTACCGTATTTATCATAATAAGCACGGTATTCTTTTTCTGAAAGCAACTGTTTTTTCTCAAGCGGAGTATTACCTGATTCTGTAACGATATACGCCGCAAAATAGATGACCTCTTCCAAAGCACGAGGCGACATGTCTAAAACAAGTCCCATCCGGCTAGGAATTCCTTTGAAGTACCAAATATGTGAAACAGGAGCAGCTAATTCAATATGTCCCATACGTTCACGACGTACTTTCGCTTTTGTAACCTCTACTCCACACCGATCACAAACAACGCCTTTATAACGTACACGTTTGTATTTTCCACAATGACATTCCCAGTCCTTTTGTGGTCCAAAGATCCGTTCACAAAATAAGCCGTCTTTCTCAGGTTTTAATGTGCGGTAGTTAATTGTTTCTGGTTTCTTTACCTCGCCGTATGACCACGAGCGAATTTTTTCAGGTGAAGCTAAACCGATTTTCATATACTCAAAGTTATTTACATCTAGCAAGGGGCCAACCTCCCTTTTAGTGTCCGAATTTACCATTATTAGTAAAACCCGTCATTCGCCTTACTAGCGAATGGCGAAGTTTTTCTTATACTGTACTTTCCTTGAGTAGAACAGAATTTTTATGATAAAGCCGGAGATGCTAACTTCCGTAAAACTTGCTATTTCACGAAACTTAGCGCTCCTTTGCTTTTACTACTTTTCTTCTATTTCTAAGTTAAGTTTGCTAGCTGCTTCCGTTTCCTCTTCTTCTAGTTCACGTAATTCAATTTCTTTTTCATCACTAGAAAGCATTTTCACATCTAAACCGAGGCTTTGAAGCTCTTTTATTAATACTTTAAATGATTCAGGGACTCCTGGTTCCGGAACATTGTCACCTTTTACAATAGCCTCGTATGTTTTCACACGACCAACAATGTCATCTGACTTAACAGTAAGAATTTCTTGTAGTGTGTATGCAGCACCGTATGCTTCAAGTGCCCATACTTCCATCTCACCGAAACGTTGCCCACCAAACTGTGCTTTACCACCGAGTGGCTGTTGGGTAACAAGTGAATATGGTCCTGTTGAACGAGCGTGGAGTTTATCATCAACCATATGTGCTAGTTTAATCATATACGCAACACCAACAGAAATACGGTTATCAAATGGTTCCCCAGATCGTCCGTCATACAGAATTGTTTTAGCATCTTTTGGCATGCCGGCTTCTTCCAACGTTTGCCAAACATCTTCTTCACTTGCACCATCAAATACAGGAGTTGCAACATGTATACCTAATGCACGTGCAGCCATTCCTAAGTGCAACTCAAACACTTGTCCGATATTCATTCGTGACGGTACCCCTAATGGGTTTAACATAATATCCACTGGAGTTCCGTCTGGCATAAACGGCATGTCTTCTTCAGGTAAAATTTTTGAAATTACACCTTTATTACCGTGACGTCCAGCCATTTTGTCACCTTCATGAATTTTACGCTTTTGAACAATATATGCACGGACTAGCTGATTAACACCTGGTGGCAGTTCATCACCATCTTGACGATTGAAAATCTTAACGTCTAAGACAATACCTCCTGCACCATGTGGAACACGTAATGATGTATCGCGGACCTCGCGGGCCTTCTCTCCAAAAATTGCATGTAATAGACGTTCTTCCGCTGACAGTTCGGTAACCCCTTTTGGTGTTACTTTTCCAACTAAGATATCACCATCGGAAACTTCGGCACCAACACGGATGATTCCGTGCTCGTTAAGATCTTTCAATGCTTCTTCTCCAACGTTTGGAATATCGCGGGTAATTTCTTCAGGTCCGAGCTTCGTATCACGGGCTTCTGATTCATATTCCTCGATGTGAATAGATGTATATACATCATCTTTCACAAGGCGTTCGCTCATGATAATCGCATCTTCATAGTTGTACCCTTCCCATGTCATGAAACCAACTAAAACGTTCCGACCTAATGCTAGTTCACCATCTTCCATTGACGGTCCATCAGCCAGGATCTCACCTTTTGTTACACGGTCGCCTTTACTTACGATTGGACGTTGATTGTAACAAGTACCTTGGTTCGAACGAATATATTTCTGTAAACGATAGCGCTCTAAGTCACCTTTTACTTCTTTGCCATCTACTTCTGAAACTCGACGGATATGAACTTCTTTTGCCTCAACATGTTCAACAATTCCAGGATTTTCACAAATAACTGCAGCTCCAGAATCCTTCCCAGAAACATATTCCATTCCTGTTCCGACGATTGGTGCTTCAGGTTTCATCAACGGCACTGCTTGACGTTGCATGTTAGCACCCATTAACGCACGGTTGGAGTCATCATTTTCAAGGAACGGGATACACGCAGTCGCTGCTGAAACAACCTGTTTAGGTGATACATCCATGTAATCAATGTTCAAGCGAGGTACAGCTGTGTTCTCACCACGGAAACGAGCGATTACTTCGTCGTCAATAAAGTGACCTGTTTCATCTAATCTGGCATTTGCCTGTGCCACTACGTAATTATCTTCTTCATCTGCTGTTAGGTAATCAATTTGAGCTGTTACCAATCCAGTATCAGGGTCAACCCGGCGATACGGTGTTTCGATAAAACCAAATTTATTTACTTTAGCGTAGCTTGATAGAGAGTTTATTAACCCGATATTTGGTCCCTCAGGTGTTTCAATAGGACACATACGTCCATAGTGAGAGTAATGTACGTCACGAACCTCGAAACCTGCACGTTCACGAGTTAATCCACCTGGTCCTAGTGCAGACAAACGACGTTTATGTGTTAGTTCTGCCAACGGATTGGTTTGATCCATAAATTGCGAAAGCTGTGAGCTACCAAAGAACTCTTTAATCGATGCAATTACTGGACGAATATTGATTAACTGTTGCGGTGTAACACTTGATGTGTCTTGAATAGACATCCGTTCACGTACAACTCGTTCCATCCTAGAAAGTCCGATTCGGAATTGGTTTTGCAATAATTCCCCCACTGAACGAAGTCGACGATTACCTAGATGATCAATATCATCCGTATCACCAACACGGTGTAGCAGGTTAAAGAAATAACTAATTGCAGATAATATATCAGCTGGCGTTATATTTTTAATGCTTCTATCAACACCTGCATTACCAATAACGTTCAACTCACGTTCCCCACTTGGGTCAGTTGGGTCAAAGATTTTAATTGACTGAAGCTTAATTGGATCTTCAAGAACACCCTCTTGAGGCACAACTGCTTGCTCGCCAACTTTATCTTCTTCTTGCTCCAAGTATGGAATGATTTTATTTAATAACTTCCGCTCTAACTTATCACCTTTTTGCGCAAGCACCTCACCAGTTTCCGGATCAACAATTGGTTCTGCAAGCACTTGGTTAAATAAACGGTTTTTAATGTTTAGTTTTTTATTCATTTTGTAACGACCAACATGTGCCAGGTCGTAACGTTTTGGATCAAAGAAACGTGAAACTAATAAGCTTTTAGCGTTATCAACCGTAGGCGGTTCACCTGGGCGAAGTCTCTCATAGATTTCTAGTAAAGCTTTATCAGTAGTTTCTGTATTATCTTTGTCTAGGGTGTTTTTTAAGTATTCATTCTCACCTAGTAAATCAATAATTTCTTGGTCTGAACTAAAGCCAAGAGCACGCAATAGCACTGTAATAGGCAGCTTACGTGTACGATCGATACGGACATAAGCAACATCTTTTGCATCTGTTTCAAACTCAAGCCATGCTCCGCGGTTCGGAATCACGGTTGCAGTAACGCCTCTTTTTCCGTTTTTATCAATTTTCTCATTATAATAGACACTTGGTGAACGAACGAGCTGTGATACAATAACGCGCTCTGCTCCATTAATAACAAATGTACCTGTGTCTGTCATAAGTGGGAAATCTCCCATAAACACTTCTTGCTCTTTCACTTCACCGGTTTCATTATTAATTAAACGAACCTTCACGCGAAGCGGAGCATTATACGTTACATCTCGATCCTTTGATTCACCTACAGGATATTTTGGATCCTCTAGACTATAATCAACAAATTCTAGTGATAGATTACCTGTGAAGTCTTCAATAGGGGAAATGTCTTTGAACATTTCTTTCAAACCTTCTTCTAAAAACCATTGATAAGAAGCGGTTTGAATTTCTATTAGATTTGGTAATTCTAACACCTCGCTGATGCGTGCGTAGCTCCTGCGTTGGCGGTGCCGTCCATACTGAACTAGTTGACCTGTCAACTGCTTCACCCCTCAAATCAAGCACTTTTCAATTATAGGAATCTGGTTGAAAAGTGATTATTATATTAGAAAAACAAACTAAAAATATAGTATTGTTTCTCGGATCTTAACGACGTCCTACTAAATCAAGCTCTTGAATGTTTTGTTTAGTAATATTCATTCCTAAACATGCGGTTAAAAACCTGGCTTGTTGCCATGAATTACTGGCGAAAACCTTAGATTTCTTATACAATAACCAATAAGAGTTATTCTTTCTTAAAGTAGAACAAAACTTGCAACATAGAATCACAAGCTTTCTTTCCTGAAGTTAAACGTAATGCAATGACTTCTACCCTATTTGATAGTTATCCTTTCATCGGCACAAAAAATCAACTGTTTAAGTATATCTCTTACACAATTGATCTACGTATTCCCTTCAACTTTCAAAAAGAAAAAAGGTTTTTTTAGAAAAAACCTTAGGTGTTTAGTTTTTCACTTTACCATTGTCTCCGAAAACCGATGAAATATACGTTTCTTATATAATGAAAATTCTTCTTGACAAAGAAAGTCCATATTAGCATTTTATTATGTTATCATAAGTAAATTGCAAGGTCAAATATTAACAGCCTTTAATAGAAAATAGCCTTTATCTTTCGCAATAACTTCAACATTTCCAAATACATTGATAAGTTTTTCTTTAGCCGAAGGTGCACCTTGTTTCTTTTGAATGACTAACCATAACTCACCGTCTTTAGCTAATGCCGGTTTGCTCTCCTCTATCATGGCGTGGACAACTTTCTTACCAGCTCTGATTGGAGGGTTCGTAACAATAGATGCAAATGTATACTCAGATAGATTTGAAAAACGATCACTTTTTACAAATTCAACATTATGAACCTTGTTTTGCACAGCATTTTGTTCAGCAAGATGAAGTGCTCGCTCATTCACATCAGCTAACATAACGTTCCGATCCGAATACGTGTTTGCTATTACTATGCCTATCGGCCCATAGCCACAACCAAGATCTAGAACATTTCCAGAAACTTGCGGTTCCGTATACTGTTTAATCAACAAACGCGAACCGTAGTCTACTTCACTTTTTGAAAAAACACCATAATCACTTGTAAATGCATATTCTTTTTCTCGTAATCGATAACTCCATGTCTTGGGTGAACTTTTAGATTGGGGTTTTTTTGAAAAGTAATGCTCGGACATTCCAGCACCTACTTTGTTGTGTTTTTTTATAGAGAAGAAAATATAGAGCCCGCCGCATAACGGCGAGCCCTCTTATAAAATTACTTAACTTCTACACCAGCGCCTGCTTCTTCAAGTTTACCTTTAACTTCTTCAGCCTCTTCTTTAGAAACGCCTTCTTTAATAGCTTTAGGTGCGTTATCTACTAAGTCTTTTGCGTCTTTAAGACCAAGACCAGTGATTTCACGAACAGCTTTAACAACCTTTATTTTTGATGCCCCAGCACTATTAAGTACTACGTCAAATTCAGTTTGTTCTTCAGCCGCTTCTGCTCCAGCTCCGCCTGCTGCTGCAACTGGTGCTGCTGCTGTTACGCCGAATTCTTCCTCGATAGCTTTAACAAGATCGTTTAATTCTAAAACTGACATTTCCTTAACTGCTTCAATAATTTGTTCATTAGTCATTTATATTTCCTCCTAGGTTACGTTTAATTTATTTTGAAACGATAAATTGCATTGCAGCAATATTATGCTCCTTGTTGTTCTTCCTTTTGTTCCGCGATAGCTTTTGTAGCATATGCCAAGTTGCGAATAGGTGCTTGAAGCACACTTAGAAGCATAGATACTAGACCATCGTAATTTGGTAGTTCTGCAAGTTCACTTAATTGCTCGAGTGATGCTACTTGACCTTCAATTACGCCACCCTTGATTTCAAGTGCGGTATGAGACTTAGCAAATTTACTCAAAATCTTAGCTGGTGCAATTACATCATCTTTACTGAATGCAATAGCAGTAGGTCCAACTAACGTCTCACTTAATTCGTTTAATTCCGCTTGGTCAACAGCGCGACGTGTCATTGTGTTTTTATACACTTTGAATTCGACGCCTTCCTCGCGAAGCTGTTTACGAAGTTCTGTAACTTCAGCAACATCAAGACCACGATAATTAACTAATACGCTTGATTGGCTAGATTGAAACTTTTCAGCAATTTCTTGAACAACCTGCTTTTTTGTATCGATAACATTTGACATTGTTCCACCTCCTGTTAAAAATCATTATACCGGACAGAAAAAATTAGGACTCTGTGGATTAAGGGTCTAAACCATAAGAAAAACCCCCATGCAGACATGGAGGTTTTTTATACAAATGATAATCTTAACGATTCATCTAATTTGCCTTTTAAACACCTCGGCAGGAAATTAAGCGATTTCTCGCACCTACTGTCTACGGTACAACGTATTCATATTTATAACGTAATTGAGTATATCGAATTACGAATCAAAAGTCAAGCCTTGAGTTAACGGCGAGCGTGTTCTGATACATCAACTTTAACACCAGGACCCATTGTAGACGTTACAGATACATTGCGCATGTAAATACCTTTTGAAGCTTGTGGTTTTACTTTTACAAGTGTTTCTGTGATTGCCACAAAGTTTTCGATTAATTTTGCATCATCGAAAGAAATCTTGCCAATCGGAACATGGATGTTAGCTGATTTATCAATACGATACTCAACTTTACCAGCTTTAATATCGTTTACCGCTTTTTCAACTTCAAATGTTACTGTTCCAGTTTTAGGGTTAGGCATAAGTCCTTTTGGCCCTAATACGCGACCTAGTTTACCAACCTCAGCCATCATGTCTGGAGTTGCAACGATTACGTCAAAATCAAACCATCCTTGGTTGATTTTATTAATCATTTCTTGGTCTCCAACAAAATCAGCACCAGCTGCCTCTGCCTCTTTAGCTTTTTCACCCTTTGCAAACACAAGTACACGTTGTGTTTTACCAGTACCGTGTGGCAATACCACAGCTCCACGGATTTGTTGATCAGCTTTCTTAGGATCAACACCTAAACGAAAAGCTGCTTCAACTGTTTCGTCAAAGTTTGCTCTAGAAGCTTCTTTTAGTAAAGTGATAGCTTCTTTTACATCATATGATTTTGTACGATCAACAAGCTTAAGAGCCTCTTGATACTTTTTACCTTTTTTAGCCATTTTGTTTCCTCCTTAATTGTGGTTATAACGGTAATACCTCCCACTTATAAAAGCGCCATGGCCTTTATAAAGCATACCCCGACAAACTTTCTGTCGCTTTTTTCACGAAAAAGGTTGCGAGAAATGGAATCCCACTATCGCAACCCAGCTCGTATATGAAAAGCATAAAGGTATTAGTCTTCTATTGTAATGCCCATGCTACGTGCAGTTCCTTCGACCATGCGCATCGCTGCTTCTACATCAGCGGCGTTTAAGTCAGGCATTTTTGTTTCCGCAATTTCCTTTACTTTATCGCGTTTAACAGTTGCGACTTTATTACGGTTAGGTTCACCAGAACCAGATTCTATACCAGCTGCTTTTTTCAACAATACTGCAGCGGGTGGAGTTTTTGTAATAAACGTAAATGAACGGTCTTCAAATACCGAAATTTCAACCGGGATAATCATACCAGCTTCATCTTGCGTACGAGCGTTAAATTCCTTACAGAATCCCATGATGTTAACACCTGCTTGACCTAATGCTGGTCCTACTGGTGGTGCTGGGTTTGCTTTACCAGCTGGAATTTGTAGTTTTACAATCTTAATTACTTTTTTAGCCACGAGACACACCTCCTTAAAGTCCGTGATGTGGTAATAGGGTTATTACCCTCCCACTCATTATTAGCCATTTACCTCTGAAAGCCGAGGACATGAATAACAAAAAAATTTTAGCATGAAATAGAAAAGAATGCAAGTTTTTGTAAAAAGAAAAGCATAGTCGGCTTGTTTAGCTACGAAATCATAGTCAAGAGACTGCAGAACACTTAAGTGAAGTGCTCGAAATGTCTGTCTACTATTCAAATCGCTTGCCATAAACGATTGCTTTTTCTTATATTTTTTCAATTTGAGAGAAATCTAGTTCAACTGGAGTTTCTCTACCAAACATATTAACATGTACCTTCACTTTTTGTTTATCGATATCAATATGTTCAATCGATCCGGTGAAATTCGCAAATGGTCCATCATTCACACGGACATTTTCTTTTAAATCAAAGTCAATTTGGGTTACTGCTTCCGAAACACCCATGCGTTTTAGAACCGTTTCTACTTCATCAGGTAATAATGGGGTTGGTTTTGAACCATGTCCACTAGAGCCAACGAATCCCGTTACACCTGGTGTGTTGCGAACAACGTACCATGAATCATCCGTCATAATCATTTCCGTCAGGACATAACCGGGAAAGAATTTCTTTTTAACAACTTTCTTTTTCCCATTTTTAATTTCTGTTTCTTCATCCTCGGGAACAATCACACGAAATATCTTATCTTCCATCCCCATTGTTTCTACTCGTTTTTCTAAATTCATTTTTACTTTGTTTTCATATCCAGAATACGTATGAACAACATACCAATTTTTCTCCATTTGAACAGGACAATTTAATTGCCCTTCCCTCCCTTTATTAGAAAAAGCGGAGGCGACTAGTCAAGGGTGTCACGCATAGGCAAAGAACCGTTGAGTGTGCGCCTTCTATACTCGGAACGCTCAGTGCTTATATCGCGGAACCCTCAAGCAGCCGCAGTTAGACAGAAAGGCTCAGACAAGCTGCTAGCCTGGACATTTGCTGACATCCGCTCTAAAAAAATTCTACAATATTAAAAAACCCGTTAAGCCGGGTTTTTTCAAAAAGTGCTATTAATCTCCATTATAACATAACTATAGCTTTATTATTCAAAATGTAATTAAAAATTATTTAATACTAACGTAATCAATTGATCGATAACCGTAAAAAACAATGCCACAAATACCACGGTTGCAATTACAGTAATCGTATAACTAGATAGCTCTTTCCCTTTGGGCCAGCTAACTTTCTTCATTTCACGTGATACATTCTTAAAAAATTGGAAAAGCTTCATGGTAGTACCCCCAGACTATACTTAGAAGGATGTGTCTTATTTAGTTTCACGGTGCAGTGTATGTTTTCCACATGTTTTGCAATATTTTCGAACTTCCAGTCGGCTAGGTTGTGTGGATACATTTTTATTAGTTGAATAGTTTCGACTCGAACATTCTGCACACGCTAAAGTTACCTTTTTATTCATTCTATCACCCCATACTAAGGGTTTTTTCACTTCTACTAATGTAGCATTGTTACTATATTGTGTCAATGCTTGTTTACAAGGTTATTTCTTGTGATTCTATCAATTGCTCGAATTTACGTTTCACCCGTTGCAGTGCATTGTCAATTGATTTCACATGTCGTTTTAGTTCTACAGATATCTCCTGATAAGACTGACCATCCAAATATAAGTGCAACGATTTTTTCTCTAATTCGCTTAATAATTCCGATAATTTCGATTCCATATCGGTATATTTTTCACGGCTTACGAGTAATTCTTGTGGATCAATAGATCTCGAGCCCGCAATAATATCTAATAATGTTCTATCAGATTCTTCATCATACACTGGTTTGTCAAGTGACACATAAGAATTCAATGGTATATGCTTTTGTCGCGTTGACGTTTTTACTGCTGTAATAATTTGTCTTGTAATACACAATTCGGCAAAAGCTTTAAAAGAAGATAGCTTGTCCGAATCAAAATCACGGATTGCTTTATAAAGACCTATCATACCTTCTTGCACAATATCTTCTTTATCAGCACCTATTAAAAAGTAGGTTCGTGCTTTTGCTCGCACAAAGTTTTTATATTTGTGAATTAAATAATCAAGCGCACGGCTATTACCTTCATGAATTAAATGAATGATAGCGTCATCATCAAGCACGTTTAAGTTATCGTTTTCTGTCTCTAGCTGCTTGACATTCACAAAAAAGACCTCCCGACACAAAACCTGTCAATATATAGAATTATTATACAGGAGTTGTTTCCAAATCGTCAATACGAAATCTGAATAGATAATGCGTTATGTCAGTATTTTTGTGCCTTATTCGTTGCCCCGGCGCCACTTTTCGAACTTTTCTAAAATATCATCCGTCAATGGAATTTTGCTGTATTTTTTTGCCTTTTTGTGTTGTTTAATGCTTTCTTTAACTTCTGTTTCCATATCTACTAGTTCAATATACAATTCTCTGGCAGACTTTCGTAGAGCACCTCTTCCAAAAATGGTACGTTGCTCCGCATAGTCAGAGGTAGCAACGTATACTTGATTTACTACATTTTTCAATTCTTTTACAAGCTTTTCTATTCGCTCATCTGCTGTCTCATGTTCCTTGGTGTAAATTATTTCTATTCTATATTCTTTTAATTTACTTGCAATCCCAGGGACGTAATATGCATCAAAAATTATAATGATTCGGTAACCAGTAAATGCTTTATATTCAGCCATTTTTTCAATTAAAAGGTTACGAGCCTGTTCAAGGTCAATATCCTTCAACCGCTTCAATTCATCCCAGTCACCTATGATATTATATCCGTCTACAACCAGTACATCCATCATTTAATCCCCTATTGGAAACCTTTTCCGGTATACTTCATAAAGCAATAAACTACATGCTACAGACGCATTTAACGAAGACACTTTTCCTTTTAACGGAAGGCTTACAGTCCAATCGCATTTTTCTTGTACAAGGCGACTCATCCCTTTACCTTCGTTACCTATGACTAACGCGAGCGACATAGTTCCGTCAAGCGCGCGATAATCTTCTGTACCATCAGCTGCAGTTCCAACCACCCATACGTTTCGAGCTTTCAATTCCTCAATGGTCGTTGCGATATTGGTTACTCGAGTAACTGGTATATGTTCAATGGCACCAGCGGATGTTTTAGCAACAGTCGCTGTAAGACCAACTGACCGTCGTTTAGGGATGATGACACCATGTACGCCTGTTGCATCCGCCGTTCGTAAAATGGACCCCAAATTATGCGGATCCTCCAGCTCGTCCAAGATAATAAAAAATGGAGCTTCATTTCTTGTGGATGCAACTTCAAATAAATCATCTAGATCAGCATATTGATAAGAAGCAACATATGCGAGGATTCCTTGATGATTACCCTCAGACAGTTGATCAAGCTTACTTTTTGGCACCTTTTGCACAATTGTATTCGCGGCCTTTGCTAATTGATTGGCTTTTTTGCTAGCGTTATTATTTAGTTGATCGGAAATCAATACCTTATTTACTGAATGGCCCGATTTCAACGCTTCAAACACTGGATTTTTTCCTACAATGATTTCTTGATCCAATTCAGACACTCCCTTCCTCAATAAATTGAATTGCTTCTTCTATTAATTCATTCAACCGCTCTTCATTTTTTTCTAAATAATGATAACCAATTAGTGCTTCAAAAGCAGTGCTATAGCGATACGTTTGAACGCTTGTGTTTTTCGGAACGGAACCAGAATTAGCATTTCTCCCTCGAGCAACAATTCGTTCTTCTTCATCAGATAGAATCTGTCTTTCTAACCAATATAAAATAACTCTAGCCTGCCCCTTTGCTGAAACAAATGTAATGGCTTTTTTATGAAGATTGTTTGGTTTCACTTGTCCTGAAAGAATCAAGTGCTCGCGAACACTGACTTCATACACAGCATCACCCATGTAGGCTAATGCCAGACTCTTCAGCTGTTTAACGTCCAAATTCATGCATTAACCTCTTTTCCATCTTGTTCCTTGGGGTGTATCTTCTAACCAGATACTTTTCTCCTTTAATGTATCTCGGATTTCATCAGCTCGTTTAAAGTCACGGTTCTTGCGAGCATCGATACGTTCCTGAATCAATGCATCTATATCTGCGTCGAGCAGATCTTCCTTTTGCTTGATTTCGATTCCAAGCATTTCAAAAATAGTTGCTATACTATCCTGGAACGACTGAATAACCTTTGTTGACGTGTGCTTCGATTTCAAATATAGATTCGCTTCTTTCGTTAAATCAAATAATACAGAAATTGCGTTTGCTGTATTGAAATCATCATCCATTGCATCTTCAAATCTTTGGTTAAGGTTTGTGATTTTTGCTTGCCAATCTTCAACCTGTTGATCAAAGTTTGTACTTGTATTTTTTCTATGCTCTAAGTTATCGTACGCGTTCTTTATTCGCTCATAGCTATTTTTTGCACCTTCTAATAGTTCTTCGCTGAAGTTAATGGGATTGCGGTAATGAACACTCAACATGAAAAATCGAATGATACGTGGATCGTGTTGTTCAATCAATTCTTTTGTTAAGACAAAGTTTCCAAGTGATTTGGACATCTTTTCATTATCAATATTAATATAGCCATTGTGCATCCAATACCTAGCAAATGACTTTCCATTCATTGCTTCTGACTGGGCAATTTCATTTTCATGATGTGGAAATGTTAAATCCTGGCCGCCTGCATGTATATCGATTGTTTCACCGAGATATTTTTTAGCCATTGCAGAACACTCAATATGCCAGCCTGGTCGCCCCTTTCCCCATGGTGAATCCCATGCTATTTCCTCTTGTTTTGCTTTTTTCCATAGTGCAAAATCAAGTGGATCCTCTTTTTTTTCGCCAACTTGAATTCGCGCACCGGAACGGAGATCATCAATTGACTGGTGTGAAAGCTTGCCATACTCATTAAAAGAGCGAGGTTTGAAATAAACATCACCGTCTACCTCATAAGCAAAGCCTTTTTCGATTAGTGTTGCAACAAATGTTATAATTTCATCCATCGTTTCTGTAACACGTGGATTATGTGTGGCCTTTTTCACCCCAAGAGCAGCGACATCTTCCTGATAGGCATCAATAAAACGATTTGTTAGCTCTGGAATTTCTTCACCTAATTCGTTAGCAACTTTAATGATTTTATCATCTACATCAGTAAAATTCAGCACATAATCAACTGCATATCCTTTATATTCCAGGTACCGTCTAACAGAATCGAAAACGATTGCTGGGCGTGCATTTCCGATATGGATATAGTTATAAACCGTTGGACCACACACATACATGCTAACTTTTCCATCTTTTAGCGGTATGAAGGCTTCCTTCTGGCGGGTTAATGTATTATAAATTGTGATTGTCATTATGATTCCCCTCTTTCAAGTTTGCTATTTCAGCAGTTAATAAGCGAATTTCCGTTTCCATTTGATTGCAATGATCTGATACTGGATCCGGCAATTTATGATGATCTAAATCACGTCTTACTTTTTCCCCATTTTGAATAACGACACGCCCAGGGATACCTACCACAGTGGAGTTTTCCGGGACATCGTGTAACACAACTGATCCACCGCCAACCTTGGAATTCTCACCAATCACTATTGATCCTAATACTTTTGCACCCGTTGCAATAAGAACGTTATTTTTAATCGTTGGGTGTCGCTTCCCTTTCTCTTTCCCTGTACCACCTAAGGTGACCCCTTGATAGATAGTGACGTTATCCCCTATCTCGCATGTTTCACCAATGACGACGCCCATTCCATGATCAATGAAAAATCTATCGCCAATTTGTGCTCCAGGATGTATTTCTATCCCAGTAAAAAAGCGATTAATTTGTGAAATGAGACGTGCGATAAAAAATAGATTCCGCTTATAAAAAGTATGCGCAATTCGATGCGACCATATTGCATGTAATCCTGAATAAGTTAAAAAGACTTCAAAATAAGTTCGAGCTGCTGGGTCCTGTTCGAATACAACATCCATGTCTGACTTCATCCTCTTAAACATTCTTAAATTGTACCTCCCTTGTTTTACCAAAATAAAAAAACGTCCAAGTGTATTTCTACACAGAGACGCTTATGGCGTGGTTCCACTCTGTTTGGAGCAAAAATAACAGCTCCCAACTTTATCTCTAATAACGGAAGAGTACCGCTGTTATATTTCCATAACAGACTCTAAAGGTGCATTTCGAAAACATCACTTAGAATCATTTTCAGCAGGATGATGATTCTCTCTATATAAGCTAGAGGTTTTCTACTTCTCCTTCTCAGGCGTTCGATATTGTAGTATTACTATATTACATTTTTATTTGAATGTGAACAAATTAAGCTCTTAATTCAAGTAGAATTTCATCAAGTCGCTTTATAATCGTATCTTTCCCTAACAGCTCAATTGCCATGGGAAGCTCTGGTCCATGCGTCTGACCAGTAGTTGCAACACGTATTGGCATAAACAAATTCTTTCCTTTTTGCTTTGTTTCTTTCTGTGTTTCTTTAATTGCAGCTTTTATTGTGTCTTTATTAAATTCATCCAGATGAATAAGCTTATCGGTATATACCTGCAATACCTCAGGAACCTGTTCTCCACGTAGAACTTCCATTGCATCCTCATCATACTTTATCTTTTGATTGAAAAACATCTCGGTTAATTCCACGATTTCTGCACCATATCGAAGCTGTTCTTCATATAATGAAATCACATTTTCAGCCCAAACTTTTTTGTTATCATCCATTTCCTTTGGCAAACGACCCGCCTCAATTAAATGGGGTAACGTCAACCCAACAATCGTACCATGATCCAATGTTTTAATGTATTCATTATTCATCCATTTTAACTTTTGCGGATCAAAAATAGCGGCAGAAGTTGACAAACGCTCTGGGTCGAATATTTCAATTAACTTATTTTTGTCAAAAATTTCTTCTTCACCAACGGGAGACCAGCCAAGCAACGTAATGAAATTGAACATTGCCTCAGGTAAATAACCCATATTATGATATTGCTCAATAAATTGCAAAACATGTTGATCCCGTTTGCTTAACTTTTTGCGTTCTTCGTTTAAAATCAATGTCATATGACCAAAGGTTGGTGCTTCCCAGCCAAATGCATCATAAATCATCATTTGCTTTGGTGTATTCGAAATATGCTCTTCACCACGAAGAATATGGGTAATACGCATTAAGTGGTCATCAATTGCGACTGCGAAGTTATACGTGGGTATCCCGTTCTTTTTCACGATAACCCAATCACCAAAGTCACTTGATTCAAAGGCAATATCACCACGAACAATATCATTAAATGTATAGGTTTTATTTACAGGCACACGCATCCGAATGCTTGGTTTACGTCCTTCTTGTTCAAAGGCTGCAATTTGTGTTTCTGAGAGATCACGATGAGCACCCGAATATTTAGGCACTTGTCCATTAGCCTTCTGTGTTTCTCTTTCTTCTTCTAATTCTTCTTCGGTCATATAGCATTTATATGCAAGGCCTTTTTCTAGAAGTTCATTTAGATATTTCGTATATAAATCCAGACGTTCCATTTGGCGGTATGGACCATAATCGCCGCCAATATCAGCGCCTTCATCCCATTCAATACCTAGCCATTTCAAAAATTCAAGCTGGCTTTCTTCTCCTCCAGCTACGTTACGCTTATCATCTGTATCTTCTGTTCGGATAATAAATTTACCGTCAAAATGCTTGGCGTATAGATAGTTAAATAAAGCTGTACGCGCATTTCCAATATGTAAATGACCAGTAGGACTTGGCGCGTATCGTACACGAACATCGTTTGTCATGATGTTACCCCTTCCACAGTTTTATAGTCTCTGACGTTTTTTGTCTAGCTGCGGCTCCTTGGGGTTCGCGTCATAAGCAATGAACACTTTGAGTGCTAAAAGCTTGCACTCTTCGGTTCTTCGCTTATGCGTTTCACCCCAAAACGGTCGCCTCCGCTTTTCTTAATAACAAAAAGCGATAACATAACTTGTTATCACTTTTTGTTTCCTTTTTAAGTTATACCCTTTTTACTGTGCTTTTTCAAGTAATTTTGGTTTTGCGAAAATCATTCTTCCTGCAGATGTTTGCAAGACACTTGTAATTAATACTTCAATTGTTTTGCCGATATAATTACGTCCTTCTTCCACAACAATCATTGTGCCATCATCTAAATAAGCAATTCCTTGATTCTGCTCCTTGCCATCTTTAATCACTTGAACCATCAACTCTTCGCCAGGTAAAACCACTGGCTTAACAGCATTTGCCAAATCGTTAATGTTTAACACGTGTACACCTTGGAAATCACAAACTTTATTCAAATTAAAATCATTGGTAACAACAATACCATCAATTACTTTCGCTAGCTTAATCAGCTTGCTATCAACCTCTTGAATTTCCTCAAAATCGCCTTCATAGATTTCAACGTTTACTGGGATTTCCTTTTGAATTCGGTTTAAAACATCCAGTCCACGTCTTCCTCTGTTCCGTTTCAGCACATCAGAGGAATCAGCAATATGCTGTAATTCACCTAAAACAAATTGCGGAATAACGATTGTTCCTTCTAAAAAGCTAGTTTGACATATATCAGCTATACGTCCATCAATAATTACACTAGTATCAAGTATTTTTGCTTTAGGCTGAACTGTTTCAGTAGTTTCTGTTTCATCTGACTTTTTACGTTCTCTATCTTTTCTACTTACCATCAGAAGATTTAAAAACTCATCACGACGTCTAAATCCGACTTGGAAACCAAAGTAACCTAAGAAAAACGTTAAAAATAGCGGAATGACCTGTGAAACCAATTCAATTTGAATATCTTTTAATGGAATATTGATCAAAAATGCAATTACTAACCCAATAATTAATCCTAAACTTCCAAAGAACAAATCACCTACTGGCAATTTGATGAGTGTATCCTCAGTCCATCGCAGGAATCCTACGATATAGTCTGTTGCCCAATATGTGATAAGAAATAGAATGATTGCACCTAACAATAAACCCAAATACGGTGATGACACCCACTTCGCATCAGTGAAGTTTAACAATTTAATAATATCCGGGATATATAAATATCCAATGGTTGCTCCTGCAATAAGAAAAAATAAATGCACAATTTTTTTCAGCACCATTTTCACCTCCTGTCCTTTAGTATTACCGATTTTTTTATATAATAACCCCGTATCAAGCATAACTAGTGATTCTGTACCTAAAGAATAGCATAACCGCTATTTTCAGTCAATTTAGTAAACATAAAATTTTACCATAATAGTATCTATGTGTCAATTTGTATTAATTTGGAAGTTAAGTGCATATTATCGGAAAACACCGACATCCAATGCCTCCTGGACGCTATTCACTCCTATAACCTGAATAGAACTTGGTGGTGTCCATCCGTCTAAATTTTTCTTTGGACAGATAACTCGTTTAAACCCGAGCTTAGCCGCTTCCTGAACTCTTTGCTCAATTCGTGAGACACGTCTTATTTCCCCAGTCAAGCCAACTTCTCCAACGAAAATATCATCTGGTTTTGTGGGTTGGTCACGGAAACTTGACGCTATACTTACCGCTATCGCTAAGTCAATAGCAGGTTCGTCTAGCTTAACTCCACCTGCAACTTTCACATATGCATCCTGATTCTGCAGCATAAGACCCACTCGCTTTTCTAGAACCGCCATCAGTAATGGTACACGATTGTTATCAAAACCAGTTGCCATTCGTCTTGGGTTACCAAAGCTTGATGGTGAAATTAATGCTTGTATTTCCACAAGTACCGGTCTTGTTCCTTCCATCGAGGCAACAATAGTTGAGCCAGCAGCACCACGTGATCGTTCCTCAAGGAATATTTCAGAAGGATTCATGACCTCTACAAGACCTTCTTCCTTCATCTCAAAAATACCCATTTCATTCGTACTTCCAAAGCGGTTCTTTACTCCGCGCAATATTCTAAACGTATGGTGACGTTCTCCTTCAAAATATAAAACAGCATCAACCATATGCTCAAGTAGACGAGGCCCAGCAATCGAACCTTCCTTGGTTACATGACCAACGATAAATATTGGAATGCCATTTGATTTAGCAATTTTCATCAACTCACTGGTGCATTCACGTACTTGCGAAACACTACCAGGGGCACTTGTTACTTCCTCTTTAAATATCGTTTGGATTGAATCAATCACGACAAATGATGGTTTTAACTCGGAAATTTGACTCGATATATCATACAAATTTGTTTCTGCAAGAACATACAATAAATCGGATTTAATCGCTAAACGATCTGCGCGAAGTTTTGTTTGTTTGGCGGATTCCTCACCAGAAATATAGAGTACTGGCAACTGCTTGTTGGCTAGTTGAGATGAGATTTGTAATAGTAATGTAGATTTACCTATCCCTGGGTCACCACCAATTAACACAAGTGATCCAGGTACTACACCGCCACCGAGAACCCGATTAAACTCTTTCATTTGTGTGGTAATTCGTGGTTCTTTATCTGATTCTATTGCTGTTATCTTCTCAGGTTTGCTTTGTAAGCTAGAGGGACCCCCAATAGTATGACGATTGCTTTTACTTGAAGACTCAATTTCCTCTACCAGTGTATTCCAATTATTACACCCCGGGCATTTCCCCATCCATTTGGCAGATTCATAGCCACATTCCTGGCATACATTCTTAACTTTACGTTTTGCCAAAATGATTCATCCCTTTCAAACCCTGTATATCTATTCTATACGAAATAGATAACGTAAAAGTTACAGGTTTCTATCAATTAGTTAAACTTTTTTCCATACTTGTGCCACATCTCTAGTTTACCATGAATCTTTATTTTATAAAGACTACAAAAAGCCAGAAGGACCTACCCTCTAGCTTTTTGTGGATTATTTTTCAGCAACTTTTACCATTTCTATGGTAGAACGATAAATTCACCTTTACTATTTAGGCCTACTTTTACTTTCTGACCTTTAGCAATCGTTTCTTTGAGTAACTCTTCTGACAGTAAATCTTCAATGTTTTTCTGAATGGAACGACGTAGTGGACGTGCACCGTATTCGGGGTCGAATCCCTCGTTTGCTATTTTCTCAATAGCTTTATCAGTTAATGTAAAATCAATTTCATTTTGTTTCAGACGTTGCTGAAGCTGTTGAATCATAAGTGTTACAATATCCTTCATGTGTTTCCTCTCTAAAGAGTGGAACACGATAATTTCATCAATTCTGTTTAAGAATTCAGGACGGAATGCTTTCTTCATTTCTTCGGTAATTTTAGCCTTCATTTCCTTGTAGTCTCGACCCTCTTCTTCTAAATTAAAGCCTACGTGTTTGTTCTTTTTCAACTCGCTTGCCCCAACATTTGAAGTCATTATGAGTACCGTATTACGGAAATCAACAAGACGACCTTTCGAATCAGTTAGTCTTCCATCTTCTAATACTTGCAACAAAATGTTAAAGACTTCTGGATGTGCTTTCTCTACCTCATCAAGTAGTACCACAGAATATGGTTTACGACGAACTTTTTCAGTTAGCTGTCCGCCCTCTTCATATCCTACGTAACCCGGAGGTGAACCGACTAAACGAGACGTAGAATGCTTTTCCATATACTCTGACATGTCGACACGAATCATCGCATCTTCTTCTCCAAACATAGACTCTGCTAAAGCACGGGCAAGCTCTGTTTTACCTACACCTGTTGGGCCTAAGAATATAAACGAGCCTATTGGGCGTTTTGGGTCTTTTAGTCCAGCTCTTGCACGACGGATTGCTTTTGAAATAGCCTTAACCGCTTCCTCTTGACCAATTACACGACCATGGAGAATGTCTTCCATGTTTAATAGGCGATCACTTTCGTCTTTTGTTAGCTTAGCCACCGGAACCCCTGTCCAGATAGAAACAACCGCTGCAATGTCCTCTATTGTAACCTCTGAATCTTCTTGCCCTTGCTTTTCTTTCCACTTATTTTTCGTTTGCTCTAACTCTTCACGAAGCTTTTGCTCCGAATCACGTAAGGAGGCCGCCTTTTCAAATTCCTGACTTTGTACAGCTGCGTCTTTTTCCTTGCGTACTTCTTCAAGTTTTTGTTCTAATTCCTTTAGATTTGGTGGAATCGTATAGGAACGTAACCGTACTTTCGAACCAGCTTCATCAATCAAGTCAATTGCTTTGTCTGGTAAGAATCGATCAGTTATATAGCGGTTCGACAGATTTGCTGCAGCATCAATAGCCTCATCAGTAATCGTTACACGATGGTGCGCCTCATAGCGATCACGAAGTCCCTTGAGGATTAGAATTGTTTCATCGAGTGTCGGCTCATCTACCTGAATTGGTTGGAAACGACGTTCTAATGCAGCATCCTTTTCGATATATTTGCGATATTCATCAAGTGTCGTAGCTCCAATACATTGAAGCTCACCACGAGCAAGTGATGGTTTTAAAATATTTGAGGCATCAATCGCACCTTCTGCACCACCGGCACCAATCAATGTATGCAATTCATCAATAAATAATATAATATTGCCTGCTTGCCTAATCTCTTCCATAACCTTTTTTAATCGATCTTCAAACTCGCCTCGATATTTCGTACCCGCCACTACTGTGCCCATGTCAAGCGTCATAACCCGCTTATCACGGAGAGTCTCTGGCACTTCATTATCAATAATCTGTTGTGCTAATCCTTCTGCCACAGCTGTTTTACCAACACCAGGCTCCCCAACAAGTACTGGATTATTTTTAGTACGTCGACTAAGTATTTGAATGACTCGTTCAATTTCTTTCCCACGTCCGATTACTGGATCCACATTGCCTTCCTTTGCAATGGCAGTCAAATCACGTGCTAAGGAATCAAGTGTAGGCGTATTTGCATTGGTTGCTTGCCCCCCCCGGCCTTGACGGTTTGCTTGTGATTCATTGCTTCCTAATAGCTGTAAAACCTGTTGTCTAGATTTATTTAAGCTAACACCTAGGTTATTTAAAACACGCGCTGCAACACCTTCTCCTTCACGAATAAGGCCTAGTAAAATATGCTCGGTACCTACATAAGAGTGGCCAAGCTTTCTTGCTTCATCCTGGGAAAGCTCAACTACCTTTTTGGCCCGTGGAGTGTAATGTATCGTCTGCATTGGTTGTTTTCCTACACCGATTAGTTGCTCCACTTCTTGTTGGATTTTTTCAATCTCTAAACCTAATGATTGCAATGCTTTAGCGGCAATCCCTTCTCCTTCACGGACGAGGCCTAACAGTATATGTTCTGTACCGATATTATTATGTCCAAGTCGGACAGCCTCCTCTTGTGATAGTGCTAATACTTTTTGAGCTCTTTCTGTAAAACGTCCAAACATCATATGGATTTCCTCCTATTTTTTCTCCAATTGTAATCGTTCACGAATGAGTGTAGCTCTTAGTACATCCCTTTTCTTTGGTGTCAGCGTTTCCTTTGCATATTGCTGAAGGAAGCCGGGTTGGGTTAGAACCATTAATTCATTAAGAATGCTTCTGGATACATGTTTAATCATACCCAAATCAATCCCTAACCGAACATTTGATAAGCACTTAGCTGCTTCTGTTGATTCAATAATCCGACTGTATTCTAATACCCCATAAGAGCGATAGATACGATCCTCAAGTCGTGTACTGGATTGTTCCATCAGCTTATTTCTAGCTGCTCTTTCTCGTTCAATTAGCTGCCCGACAACACTCTGTAAATCCTGCACAATATCTTCTTCGGATTTTCCGAGTGTAATCTGGTTAGATATCTGGAAAACATTTCCCTCAGCTTCACTGCCTTCCCCATATATCCCGCGTACAACCAGCCCTAATTGATTAATAGCTGGAATCATGCGATTTATTTGCTGCGTAATTGTTAATGCTGGCAGGTGCATCATAACGGAAGCTCTCATTCCAGTACCAACATTTGTCGGACAACTGGTTAAATACCCTCTTGCTTCATCATATGCATAGTTAATTTTTTCTTCCAACCAATCATCAAATTCAAATGCTTTTTCGAGTGCTTTATCTAATTGAAATCCTGGAAAATATAGTTGAATTCGAATATGATCCTCTTCATTAATCATCACAGAAACCTGTTCACTTTTTGAAATTAAGGTTGCTGCAGTGTCTGCATGTTTTGCGAGATGCGGACTAATTAGATGCTTTTCAACCAAAACGCGTTTTTCCGTAGCACTCAAATCTCGCATCGGGACAAATTGAAAGTCCTCATATTCTTGAAACGATTGATGTTCATATTCCTTTTTAAAAAAGTCTCTTATTTTCCCTAGTTCTTCGTTTTCAGCAATGATTGGATACGCAGCATAGGCAAAATTACGGGCCAAACGAATTCTACTACTTAACACAATATCACTATCTGGCCCGTCACAGCGCATCCATGGACTAATTGCCTCATTCATAAATTGTTGCAGCGTCATACTTGGTCACCATCCTCAGTCCCATGCATTTCCTTTTCTAGTTCACGAATTTTATCTCGAATTTCAGCAGCTTCTTCAAAGGCCTCATTATTAATTAAATGTCCTAATTTTGCTTTATATTCATCTACTTGTTTCCTTGTGTGTAAATTTCCGCCTTGACGTTTTGGGATTTTTCCATAGTGTCTTGTATTTCCACTATGAACGCGACGGAACACAGGATCCAAATGATCTGAAAATGTATGATAGCATTCCGCACAACCAAATTTACCAACACGTTTAAATTCGGAAAACGTCATTTCACATTTAGGACATCTTATTTCTTTGGTAGGTTTGTTGGTAGTAGATGAATTTTGCTTACCTATTGACGCGGCATCAAAATTAAAAAGTCCTGTTAATAAGCTGTGAAGAGAATAACCTTCTTCTGGATATGTCATATACCCCTTTTCTTTAGCGCATATCTCACATAGATGTATCTCGGTCTTATTTCCATTGATAACCTGTGCAAAATGTAAGGATGCAGGACGTTGATTACACTCTTGACATTCCATTAGTTTCCCTCCTTAAGAATTCAAATATTTCAGTGTCGTGAGCATCGCAGTTAATACCCGTGCTCTAATTTCATCACGAAGCGGTAATTGAAATGCTAAAACATTTCGGTCCATCGCACTTAGAATGATCTTAGCTTCACGCTCTGTAATTAACTCTTCTTCTAATAAGCGTTCTAAAATATCAACCGATGCTTGCTGCGTCACAGTTGGACTAATCATTTCAATGATTTCATCGATTAAATCAGACTTCTCCTGGTATTTAATGCGTATTATACGTATATACCCTCCACCGCCGCGTTTACTTTCTACTATATACCCCTTTTCCACAGTAAAACGCGTATTAATCACATAATTAATTTGCGATGGAACACATTGAAACTGACTAGCAATTTCACTTCGTTTAATCTCGATAGCATCTTGTCGTGCTGCCTCTAATATCTTCTTTAAATGTTGTTCAATGATATCAGATATATTACTCAAAAGTGCTCCTCCTCGTTATCCTATTAGCGATGGTATTAATAATAAAAGTATATCATGGGTTCATTTGTAAATTCTGTTAATTGACTTTGACTATCTTTGACTTTATTTATATTATACGCAAAAAATTAGCAGATGCAAATACATTGTTCTACCTTATTTTCGCCAACAGAAGTGGAATTAAAACGAAAAATTAAGAATAAAAAATACACTTGCTCGAGTTTTAGTCGATACAAGTGCAAGTTGTGTATATATAATAAGCCTTAATTTCTTTCAATAATATTTTTAACCTGTTCTACTTTTGAAATCTCTTCAATCAATGCCATTCGGTCTAAACCAGCATTTTGGTCAATCTTAATAAAGATGTTACGAATATTTTCGTCTACGCGTTCTATTTCAACCTTTTTAATCGTTAAATCAAAAGATTCAAAAATAGATACAATATTATTAATCTGTAATCCTGGTAACGCTACAATCTCAATTAAGTTCGAGGATAATCCTTTTTTGAAAAGCTTATCAAAGTTATTTAAAAACACTAAACTAAGTAAAATTACTAATGTTGTAAATACCGCGGTTGCGTACATACCAGCGCCAACCACAAGTCCAAGCCCAGCAACTGTCCATATTGATGCCGCAGTAGTTAATCCACGTATCGTCATCCCATTTACCATGATTGTACCAGCTCCTAGGAATCCTATTCCACTTATTACATAGGAAGGGATTCGTGCTGGATCAAAACGAATGTTATCAGATGACTCGATAAATGCTTCAAATCCATATAATGACAATAGCATCATTAAACAGGAACCAACCCCTACAAGAATGTGTGTACGGAAGCCAGCAGAATGATTTTTTAATTCGCGTTCGAATCCAATTAAACCTGACAAAACTAATGCAATTACTACCCTTATCATGATGATAGAAAAATGCTCTCCAAAAATTTGATCAATATATCCACCCATTATGAACACCTCAATTATCTAAATATACTACTCATTTTACAATATAATACAGTATTTAAATAGATGGAATATTTGTTATTAAAAAGAGAAATTAAAATAAGCGAAGATACAGATATCGTATCTTCGCTTATTTTTGTTGCCTGGCGGCGTCCTACTCTTGCAGGGACAAAGTCCCAACTACCATCGGC
>NZ_JBYQFJ010000032.1:0-31963 GCF_057836705.1 Virgibacillus carmonensis
ATCGAGGAGGCTCAGCGCAAGCCCTAAGGTGCGCGTAGTGTTTTTCCGCAGCGGTTGCAGGGAACTGAACATGATTTTTAGTTATGTCGCAGTTTACAGATTTCGTGTCAACTACAATAATGGATTGCGGGCTTATTCAACTATTTCAGGGATCATCTACTTATTTCAGTCTCCGAAAGTTGAGTTAAGTTCTGTATGAAATAATCATGATGCTACTAAGCCGAGTGATCTAGGGTGAAAATCGAACAGTGAGAGGGGAAACCATGAATAAATCTATACCATTAATCATCATTCTGCTTTTTCTCTGTGTAGGTTGTTCCGCGCAGAAAGAAAAAGCGATTGAAAAGTTAAAACCTGCGGACGATTACGATTATAATATTGTTGTTTTTGTTGATGAGAAGGCGCCAGGTTACTTCAAAGAGAGTATTACGGATGAACAATCTATTTGGAGAAATAATCCGAATTCGATTTCTTTTGAGTTTATAAAAGAAGGCAATCCAGGTGATGTGGACTACGAAAGTATATTCAGTATAACCAAATATCCTACCATAATGATTTTCAACAGTGAAAAATTGGCGTTAAAGACTAACAATGTAAATGAAATGAAGCAGTTCTTTTCCACACCGATTACCTTTACTGGACAAAGTGATCATTGGTCAATTACATATATCGCCTACATATATAGTCGAAACAGTGAAGAATCGGAATACACCATAGGCTACATAGGGGATGGCTCGCCACCTAGAAATATTGACTATCAAATTGGCAGTACCAGCCTCGAAAGTTCGTCGAATGCAAGCAAAGTAACCTTTCCAATAACGAGACCAGGTGGCGGCTGTTCGGGTTGTGCCATCACAAATAAGAATGATGAAATAAAAGTGACAATCGAGTGGGAAGGTAAATTGGAGACATTCACGTTGACGAGTGAATAATGTAATTGAAAAAATGTAAATGCCTATTGACTACATGCGGTCAATCCTATATAGTAAATAAAAATTAATATGACGCGATGACAAGGACATGAGTTTCTTTTGATGGTTCACAGAGAGGGAAGTCAAGGCTTAGAACTTCCTACCGAGAAAGAATTGCTTACCGCCTTGGAGCAGTATTGGTGAAGCCAGCAACCAATACCGTAGCTGCTACGATACAGCACAATGAAGTCATCACTTTTTTAGAATAGTGGTGAGAAGTTGGGTGGAACCACGAGAAACACACACTCGTCCCTTTTGGTTAGGGATGATTGTGTGTTTTTTATTTGCAGTTAAGAAAGTATAAATCCTTTCTTGCTGCGTAAGTGCAACTAAGGATTGGCGATAAGCCAAGTTTTCTAAAATTAAATAACGAAAGCGATGATAAGGACACGAGTGATTTTTAACGGTTTACAGAGAGGGAAGTCACGGCTGAAAGCTTCCTGACACGAGAAAATTACTTACCACCTTTGAGCAGTGTTGGTGAACTCATAGTAGCCAATACCGTATAAGGCAACGATATAGCTTAAACGAAGCCATCATAATTTTATCTGTGATGGAAAGTTGGGTGGAACCACGGGTAACGGACACACACTCGTCCCTTTTTTGAGGGATGGGTGTGTTTTTTGTTTTTTTATATCAAAAAAGGAGTGTTTGATTATGAGTAAAAAAGAAATAAGTATTCAGTTTCCCGATGGTAGCGAAAAGAAGTTTCTGCAAGGTATATCGTTAGAAGAAATTGCCCAATCCATTAGTCCAAGTCTGAAAAAGAAGTCAGTAGCTGGTCAGGTAAATGGAGTCATGTATGACCGTAATCGCGGTATCGAGGATGATGCAGTCATTGAGCTGTATGATCTTCATTCAAAAGAAGGACTCGAAGTTATGCGCCATACTTCAACACATGTTTTAGCCCAAGCTGTTAAGCGGATTTATGGCGACGTTCATTTAGGGGTAGGGCCTGTGATAGAAAATGGTTTTTACTATGATTTTGATCTTCAGGATAATCTTACAGTGAACGATTTAGAAAAGATTGAGAAAGAAATGAACAGGATAATCGCAGAGAATTTGGAAGTGAAGCGGGAGGAAGTGACTCGTGAAGGGGCTCGTGAAATTTTTGCGGATGATCCGTTAAAGCTTGAACTGCTGGATGATATTCCCGTAGACGATACGGTTACAGTTTATCGCCAAGGGGAGTTTGTTGATTTGTGCCGCGGACCGCATTTACCGGCGACTCGGTTCGTGAAAGCATTTAAATTAACACATGTATCTGGCGCATATTGGCGTGGTGACAGCAATAATAAAATGTTGCAGCGCATTTATGGTGTTGCTTTTTCGTCCAAAAAAGATCTGGAAGAATATTTTCATTTTGTCGAGGAAGCGAAGGCCCGAAATCATCGTAAATTAGGGAAGGAACTGGAACTGGTTATGTTTTCCGAGGAAGCTCCTGGTATGCCGTTTTATTTGCCAAACGGCCAGGTTATCCGAAATAAGCTGGAGTCCTTTTTACAAGAACTCCACCATTTATACGATTACAAGGAAGTCCGTACACCGATCATGATGAATCAGCGGTTATGGGAGGAATCTGGGCACTGGGACCATTACAAAGAAAACATGTACTTTTCAGATGTCGACAATCAAAGCTTTGCGTTGAAACCAATGAACTGTCCGGGCCACATGCTCATTTTCAAAGATAAACTCCATTCCTACCGGGACCTTCCGATACGGATGGCGGAATTTGGTCAGGTTCACCGGCATGAATTCAGTGGCGCATTAAACGGCATGCTGCGGGTTCGTACATTTTGCCAGGACGATGCCCACATTTTTGTAAGACCAGATCAAATCGAAAACGAAATTAAATTAGCATTAAAAATAATAGATGATGTGTACGGTACATTTGGATTCAACTATCACGTCGAGCTCTCGACTAGACCGGAGAAGCGCATGGGTGAAGAAGCATTATGGGATCAGGCAGAAGGGATGCTCAAGAACGTTTTAGAAGATATGCAAATCCAATATACGATTAATGAAGGGGACGGCGCATTTTACGGTCCAAAAATTGATATCCATATCCAGGATGCATTGAACAGAAGCCATCAATGTGCGACAGTTCAACTGGATTATCAGATGCCGGAAAAATTTGATTTGTCGTATGTCAATGAACACAACGAAAAAGTTCGCCCGGTCGTTATTCACCGCGCAGTATTTGGATCGATAGACCGTTTCCTCGGTATTCTGATTGAACACTTTGGCGGTGCGTTCCCGGTTTGGCTGGCTCCAGTTCAAGTGAAAGTCATACCTGTATCGAATGAAATTCATCAGGAGTATGCGGAACAGATTAAGCAGCAATTAAAACATAACCAAATTCGTGTGGAGCTCGACGAACGGGAAGAGAAACTCGGCTATAAAATACGGGAAGCACAAATGAAAAAGATACCGTACATTGTGGTAGTTGGGGATAAGGAACTGGAAAATGATTCGGTTAATGTGAGAAAATATGGGGAAGAGGATTCTAAGGAATGGAAGCTGGAAAAGTTTGTTGCAGAAATAAAGAAAGCAGTTGAAGATAGAAGTTTATAGATGATTTTACGTTGAAATCGCGCGGTGGGTTTCAATTATCGTGCACTAGCCTGGTAAATCGCGCAGCGGCAACTGAAAATCGCACGTTACACCTCGGAAACCTTGTCAGCGCGCGATTTTCAAGGTGTGCTGCGCGATTCCAACACTACACCGTGCGATTAGGGCTCATCATTGCGCGAATCAGCCACAAGTACGAAGTAAAAAACAATATATAATTATTCGTTTTTGTAGAAGAATATACCTAGATAGAACTATGACAAAACATACCTAAGGAGATATGATGACACAGAATAATGAAATGGGATGGAATTTTGATAACAGTTATGCGCGGCTGCCGGATATATTTTTTGAAAGCACCGAACCAACGCCAGTAGACTCACCAGAGTTGGTCATTTTCAATCATGCGTTGGCAACGTCTCTGGGACTGGATGCTCAGAAGCTGCAGAGCGATGAAGGTATAGAAGCTTTGGCTGGTAACCAGATACCTGAAGCGGCGTTGCCAATTGCGCAGGCTTATGCGGGGCACCAGTTTGGGAATTTTACCATGTTAGGTGACGGTCGGGCAGTGTTGCTTGGCGAACAGATCACCCCGTCAGGTGGGCGGTTTGACATTCAACTTAAGGGTGCTGGCCGAACACCATTCTCCCGCGGGGGCGATGGCCGGGCATCACTTGGTCCGATGCTGCGCGAATACATCATCAGTGAGGCAATGCATGCACTTCGTATTCCTACCAACCGTAGCCTTTCTGTTGTGACAACCGGGGAACCAGTCATTCGCGAAACCGAGTTGCCTGGTGCCATTCTAACTCGTGTTGCTGCAAGTCATCTGCGTATTGGTACCTTTCAATTCGTGGCAAAATGGGGCACCGTAGAGGAGCTTCAGGTTCTTGCTGACTATGCAATAGAGCGTCATTTTCCGGACATTGATGATAACGAGGATCGATATCTAGCTCTGTTTGAAGAATTGATCAAGCGTCAGGCAGAATTGATTGCGAAATGGCAGCTGGTTGGTTTTATCCATGGAGTGATGAACACCGACAATATGACCATCAGTGGAGAAACCATCGATTATGGACCATGTGCATTTATGGATGAATATGACCCAGCAACGGTATTCAGTTCGATTGATGTTCAAGGCCGTTATGCTTACCAGAATCAGAAGGCAATTGGCCAATGGAATCTAGCTCGCTTTGCTGAAAGTATTTTACCACTGTTTCATGAAAATCAGGACCATGCGGTTGAACTTGCTCAAGATGCACATTCCAAATTTGACGAGCTGTATCAGAGTCACTGGCTGGAGGGAATGAGACGAAAACTTGGCATGCAGAACGAAGAGGATCAGGACGAATCATTGATTGAAGATCTTCTCCATATCATGGAAAAACATCGGGCAGACTATACCAATACGTTTCGCGCCTTAACGGTAGATAAGCCAGAGGACACACCCATGAACGGCGCACCAGAATTTACGGAGTGGTATGAGCAGTGGCAGGCAAGGCTGGAGAGACAAGAAAAATCGAAAACCTCGGCCTATCAATTGATGAAAAACGCTAACCCCGCGGTTATTCCCCGCAACCACCGGGTAGAAGAAGCGCTTGAAGCTGCAGTGGAAAGCGGAGATTACAGCGTGATGGAGCGGCTAATGGTCGTACTTGCAGATCCTTACGCGCATTCTACTGAACAGGAAGAATATACAAAATTACCTGAGCCATCAAACCAGCCTTACCGAACTTTTTGCGGAACCTGATTAAAAATAGTAAGTGCCTAATCCCTAAAATGCTGAACGGATAGCGTGCGGAGGTTAGGCATTTTTTTGCATATATATTTCTAGCCAGTTAGTTCGTGTAAACATTTTCCATTGTGAAAAGTTTATCTTCCCATCGAATTTTTTTATGCTATAATAGGAACAAACGTTCTAAATGTGGAGGTTATTTCATGAAAAACATGCTAATAAGGTCTATCCAAAGCAAGGGGAAAATTGAGATAATTTATCTTTCCAAGGATAACCGGGCGTCCCAGCGAATTATTCGCGTTCTTAAAATCAATGATGAAATGATAATGGCTTATTGCTATACCAAAAGAACGATCAGTACATTTAGACTGGAAAATATATTATCTGTCGGATCAGTCAAAAAAAGGATGGGGGCTTAGCAATGAGTTTGCACGATAGAGGCACGAAAAAATGGACGGCAATGATGCTGCCGGAGCACATTGAGTTGCTGAAGAAAATGTGGGAAGAAGATGATCACAAGGAAAAACCTATTCTTGATGAACAACAAATTGATGAAATGGAATTGAAACTTCAATGTGCACTCCATAATAATTTAACTGTCGAAATAAAATACTATGATAAACCCCATTATTGCATGGCCAGAGGGAAGCTTAAGGTGATAAATGCACGTACCGGTTTATTGAAGCTGGGAGAAAAGGAAATTGCTATTGAGAATGTAATTGAGGTTTATATTGATTAGGTTTATGATTCGATAAAAGTAAAGCAGCTATTAATAACAGGTTTCGTTTCCTATGAAAACATCAAAAAAATGACCATCAATCTGTATGCTGTTTTGATGGTTTTTTTGTTGGAGTAATAGCAGTCATTGTGATAGTGTAATTTGAACCCGAAATTATTCAGTAGCAATTAGCTAATGCAAGTCCACCTTTTCACCTCCAGTTTGGAAATTGATTTGTTTTTAACTGAATTCGCAAGCAATTCTGGATAATTATGTTAAAATTAATACAGGGTTTGTGAAGTGGAATAATAGTAGTTGGAAGATGGTTGACTAAGAAATTTATATTTTAGGAGGGAACAACATGGAAGTTTTTTCTGAATATTTAGCGCGTATGGATAACCCGCAACATCGTGCCCGAACGGAAGAGGTTTTGGCTTGGGTAACCAAGAAATTCCCAAATTTAGTGCCGAAAATTGCGTGGAATCAGCCTATGTTTACCGATCACGGGACATTTATTATTGGCTTTAGCGTAGCCAAACACCATTTGGCTGTCGCCCCTGAAATTGCAGGGATTAATCGTTTTTCTGATGAAATTGTGCAGGCTGGCTATGACCACACCAAGCAGCTGATACGTATCAAGTGGGGTAGTCCGGTTGATTTCTCATTACTTGAAAAAATAATCGAATTTAATATTTTGGATAAGGAAGACTGTCCAACTTTTTGGCGAAAATAAAAAATAGGATAGTATGTTGATACGAAGCGGATGGGTTTTGAAGAATAGAAGTAAAAACCGAAAAAATAATGTGATTATGGGAAGGGAATTAATTAATAATGGGAATACCTTCTGCCGTGGTAGTTGAAAAATTGCGAAACCTTTCGTTGTTTAGACCGTAAAACAAGTAAGGAGGGAATTATATGAAAAAACAAACGTATAGATTTTTTGCAATCGTTTTATTCGCTTCACTTATTTTAGTTATTGTTGGCTGTACCGAAAAAACAGAAACGAAAACACAAGATGAGAATATACGGACAATTGAAGCTGTATTACAGAATGCCCTTACAGGTCCAAGTGATGAATTGAAACAAGCGTTGGAAGGTGAGGGACTCAAAGATTTAGTACAATATGAAGAAAACTTATATAAAGATTATTTTGCAGATGATAGGTCCTACCTGGACTTTGTAAATAATAACTACGGTGCAGGATTAATGATTGAACCGGTAAGAAATGATTACAAATTAAAGGTAAAAAACATTGAATACGAGAAATCAGAATCTAAAGAGATAATTTATGATTTCAAAGTAGAATTGAAGTACCAAAAAGAAGGCAGTGACTCATCAGAAGTTGAAATGGTGACCGGTGAAGCTAATATGAATGAAAAACATAAAATTGAACAGATGTTAATTCGTGATAAAGGATTTCATCATCTTTTTAACAATTAAAGGCAAGGTCAGAAGTCCGTTACTTTTAATGCAGTAATTGGTGCAAGAATTAAAAGGAAATCCTAATTTTTCCTGTCTGTGCTGATTCCTAAAATGAGTATGATTCCCCGTCATCTGGCACTAAAATAGTAAAGTTGATTCCTTTTTCATTAATAAATCCTTTTAATTCTTCCCTTGAGTATCTTCGGCCACATATAGAGTTTTCTCATTTTGATGTTTGGAATTGCTTTTTTGTTCTACGATAGGACAGAATAGTTGAAAAAATATTGTGAAACCTTTGTTGTTTATATCGTAGAATAAATAAGAAGAGGTGATTTCATGAAAAAACTATATTTCGCGTTTATCTTAATTTTTATCCTGTTCGGTTGTTCAAACGAGGCTAAGGAACCTACTGTGGAGCCGACTGTCACAGAAGAAAGTCTGTCATTGGAAGAGCAAATCACCAATGTCATGTCAGAAAACAAATTAAGGGATAAAGAAATTATTGATTATGATATTAAGGGGAATTTTGTTTACGTAATTTTTAAAAATAGACATGAATATGGTAATAGCCATAATCCCGATTTAGTTATTTTAAAGAATAGTAATGGAAAATTAGAATGGATAGCAGGTCCAAATGACCGCACCATGTCAATGGGTCTTGGGGATGTGGAAACTATGGTTTTTGGCAGGGATGATGGTCCTTCGGTTACGATTATCATGCCAGAGGAAAATGCAAGTGATACGAAAATAAAAGAAGTAAAAGTATTAGGAGAATCAGCAAAGGCGGTAACATACGTAAAACATATTATGGAGGATTTTTCTAAGCAATATATGTATTGGATTGCCTACACAGAGGAAGAGCCTACGCACGAAGATTTTGAAGTTATCATGCAGTAAATGGATTTAAAAGATATTGGTGAACTTCTGCCTGATCTTATTGAGCTAACGCAACAAGTTATAAGTAATAGTTTAAAGTTATAGAGCATTTCTGCATGAGGAATGCTTTTTATTTTTGTCTAAAACTAATTAAACAATAAAAATATCATTAAAAATGATAAATATTTATTGTAAAACGATAAATCACGTGTTAAAATCAAATTTACAATAAACAAGAGAGGTGCTTATACGGTTGGTTGATGTACTGAACATATGCTGCATTATCGCCCACACATGAGGGGTGTTCTAATGATTGACTGGCAATTGATTACTTTTTACTATTCAGGAGGTTAGCGTGCGGTTGCTTGCTCTGGAACTAGAAAAATACTGAGGTGGTGAGATCGGATGTATAAAAGCAGTCCTGAACATGTGGCAATTATCATGGATGGGAATGGCAGATGGGGTAAAAAAAGACGTCTAATCCGAAGTGAAGGCCATTATGCGGGAGCAAAGCGAATGGAAGAGATTATTGACGCCAGTATGGACCTTGGCATCAAGGTTCTGACGTTGTACGCCTTTTCCTCAGAAAACTGGTCCAGACCCACTGATGAAGTGAATTACCTAATGGATTTGCCGGTAAAATTTTTTAATAAAAAACTTCCTGAATTTATGAGAAGAAATATTCAAATCCGAATTTCCGGAAACACGGAACCACTACCCGATAAAACCCGAGAAGTGCTGGCAAAGGCAGTTACTTCTACAGAGCTTAATACCGGTGTCATCGTCAATTTCGCTTTCAATTATGGTGGCAGGGGTGATATTATTCATGCCGCCAAAGCGCTGATTGAGGAAGTAAGAAACGGGAAGATTACCGTGGATGATATAACCGAGGAAAGAATGCAGCAGTATTTGTACACGGGCGATCTGCCGTCACCCGACATGATTATCCGGACGGGTGGGGAGATGAGAATAAGTAATTTCCTGCTCTGGCAGTCTGCTGAATCAGAGCTGTATTTCTCGGATGTGTATTTTCCAGATTTCACGGGGGAGATGCTTGCCGAAGCGATTGGACAGCAACCTGTGAACAGTTATTTGAGCGGGTGAATGACGCCATATAAAAACGGCTGCCATCTTTAAAGATGACAGTTGTAAGTTTATATAGAAAGAGGGTGTACTTAATGAAACGAGGTTCAACAAATTTTTTAAAAGCAGTTGTTTTTTCTATAGGAATAATAGTGCTTGCTGTGAGTATAGTTGGGTTGTCCAGATTTGACCCGAATTCCCCATATTGGCAGCTTCCTGAGCTGACTAATTTGCAATATCCCTTATTAGTCGGGATGTATGCAGCGATGATACCGTTTTTCTTTGCTTTGTATCAGACGTTAAAACTCTTAAGCTATATTCACAAGAACGTAGCTTTCTCGGAACTATCTGTAAAGGCTTTAAAGACTATAAAATACTGTGCAATCACAATCAGTATCTTGTATGTGTTAGAGATGCCATTCTTATATCTTCTTGCAAAGGTAGACGACGCACCAGGCATCTTAATCGGATTGGTCATTATTTTTGCTTCATTTGTGATTGCAGTCTTTGCTGCTGTTCTGCAAAAACTTTTAAAAGATGCGATTGATATAAAATCAGAAAATGATCTAACGGTCTGAGGTGAACGATATGGCAATTATAATCAATATTGACGTGATGCTGGCTAAAAGAAAAATGAGTGTAACAGAGCTTTCAAAAAGCGTTGGGATAACAATGGCTAACCTTTCTATATTGAAAAACGGAAAGGCAAAAGCGATCCGATTATCAACGTTAGAAGCGATTTGTAAGGCATTGAATTGTCAACCTGGAGATATTTTAGAATACCGAAGTGATGAAGACACCTAAGATTAATAAAGTAGGAATATGTCAACGGATCAAATAAAAAAAAGGGGAGCTACCCATGGATTTAACTATTAAAAAATGGAAGGCACAAATCATGATAGCACCAAAACAACTCGTACGTTTTGGCTTTGAGCAGGCCTTATCCTGTTTGTTTCCACTCGTTATTTTTGCTTCTCTTGCTTTCACACAAATTGTGCCACTACCCTTCCTTTCACGGTATGACTGGCTGCTTATCATCTGCCTTATGATGCAGGTCTGGATGGTTCGTTCTGGGCTTGAAACACGGGATGAACTGAAGGTTATCACACTATATCACCTTATTGGTCTCGCACTTGAACTTTTTAAGGTACATATGGGCTCCTGGTCATATCCAGAAGAGGGATATTCCAAAATCCTTGGAGTGCCTTTGTATAGCGGCTTTATGTATGCAAGTGTAGCGAGTTATCTTTGCCAGGCCTGGAGGAGGTTAAAGGTTGACCTTGTTCAGTGGCCACCGTTTTTGGTAGTTGTACCTCTTGCGGCTGCGATTTACTTGAATTTTTTCACCCACCATTATTGGATTGACGTCCGCTGGTGGTTATCTGGACTTGTTATGATCGTTTTTTGGCAATCATGGGTCACATACGAAATTGATGGAAACCGATACCGTATGCCACTCGCACTTTCTTTTGTGCTCATCGGTTTTTTTATATGGATTGCCGAAAATATCGCAACGTACTTTGGAGCTTGGGAATATCCATACCAAACCGAAGCATGGAGTCTCGTCCATCTAGGAAAAGTGAGTTCATGGCTTTTATTAGTGATTATTAGCTTCCTTATCGTAGCGACATTAAAGCGGGTTAAGGGACAAAATCATTAGGGTGACGAAAATGATGAAACTAACATGTTAAAATCAAATTTATACTAATAAATGAGGTGCTTTTAATGAAACGAGGATCAACACTCTTTTTAAAGATAGCTGTTATTCTTATGGGAATACCAATTCTTGTACTGTGCATATTTGTGGTGCCTGAGATCGGTAATTTTGCAGCAGAATTGTATCCAGAAATGGCTTATATGAAATATCTCGTGTTAATCGTTATGTATGCGGCGGCGATACCTTTTTACTTTGCCCTGTATCAAGCTTTTAAACTGTTAAGCTATATCGACAAGAACAAAGCTTTCTCTAAAATTTCTGTAAGAGCTTTAAAGACTATAAAATACTGTGCAACCGCAATAAGTGTCTTGTATGTAGCAGGCATGCCACTCTTTTTTCTCATGGCAGAGAAAGATGACGCTCCAGGTATTATACTAGTCGGAATGGTCATTATTTTTGCCTCGTTTGTGATTGCAGTCTTTGCCGCTGTTCTACAAAAACTTTTAAAAGATGCGATTGATATAAAATCAGAAAATGATCTAACGGTCTGAGGTGAATAATATGGCAATTATAATTAATATTGACGTGATGCTGGCTAAAAGGAAAATGAGCGTAACAGAGCTTGCAAATAGCGTTGGAATAACAATGGCTAATCTTTCTATATTAAAAAATGGAAAGGCGAAAGCAATCCGATTATCAACATTAGAGGCGATTTGTAAGTCACTAGATTGTCAGCCTGGGGATATTTTGCAATATAAGAGTGATTGGGACTAGATGGTGGGACAGGTACTCTTGTCCCACTCTTCTCTCGAGTTTTCAACAAATCTTCTTTTCAAAGGCAGCGAAAGCAGATATAATTGGTTTAATTGGAGGTGAAAATAATGGAGCAATCAGGAATAAAGGAAATATTACGTGCATTGGAACTTCATTCTCGACAAATTGATAAAAAGATGCAAAGTCGCTTTGAAGAAACGGATAAAAAGATCGACGGACTTGAAAAACACATGAATAATCGATTTGACCGGCTTGAGAAAAAGTTTGATGGCATGCAGGTAGAATTAAGGGAAACGCAAGAGACAGTCGATTTTCTATCCAGCAAAAATGTACAGCATGAGAAAAAACTCCGTAATATGTAATCTGGTATACAAAATTCTAAAATACCCCTATATGCTAAGTAAACCACCATGTTATGTGCCTCATCTTGAAAAATTCCAACTAACATTATGATCTTCTCAAGAGTTCAATTCAAAACGTTATTTTGACAGACTCGAAAGTGCCTAATCAGATAGAACGTGCAAAGCAATTAATAGAAAAAAATGGAGATATTTATTCAGCAGTAGCGGAATGTGGTTTTGTTGATTTAACACATTTAAATAAACATTTTAAATGTGTATATGGAACAACAGCATTTGGATATATGTCACACATAAACTAAATGTAATAAGGGAGGAATTAAATTGTCTTTAAATAAAGGTGATGTGATTACATTTGAGCGGAGTTTTACAGAAGATGAAGTTGAATTATTTACTCGGGTTTCGGGTGATGAAGGTTCACATCATGTTACTCCTGATGAGAAGGGAAGACTTGTCGTTCAAGGGTTATTAACGGCAACTCTACCAACAAAAATAGGTGGGGATTATAACGTACTGGCCCGTAATATGAATTTTGAGTTTTTAAGGCCTGTATTTACAGAGGATACAATTAAATGTGATGTAAAAATTGAAAAATACGAAAAGCAAAAAAATAATAGAACCGCTATTATGGCAACCTTCATCTGTAAAAATCAGAATGAAATAGAAGTATTAAAAGGTGATTTCTCAGGAGTAATACTTTAAATACGAATAAATTAAAATTGAATATTCCGCAAGCGGGTCCAGTTGCCGAACAATACGAAACCGCTTTCTTTACTGATCGTTCTAGAAATGATAGTATAGGCTGTGTAAAGGAGGAGGAAGCATGGCTAGAAGTAAAGAGTTTGATGAGAATGCCGTATTACATAAAGCTATGAAACTTTTTTGGCATCAAGGCTATGAAAAAACCTCCATGCAAGATTTGGTAACGCATATGGGCATCCATCGTAGAAGCATTTACGATACATTTGGAGGTAAGCATGCGTTGTACATGAAAGCATTGGAACGCTATAGTGAGACGGTGGAAGCCAAAATAGAGAAGCGAATAAAATCGCTGGATTCAGTCAAGCTGGCCATTAGGCGTTTATTGGAGATGGCGATCTATCGAAAAGAACAACGATCGAGCGGGTGCTTGACGGTGAATACAGCGGTTGAGTTGGCTATGCATGATCAAGAAGCAGCGGAAAAGGTTATGGATAGTTTCTCTAGTACAGAGAAACTGCTGTATGAGCTATTGTTGCGCGGTCAAAAGTCGGGAGAAATATCCAAACGTCATGATGCGGAAAGACTATCCAAGTTTCTCCATAATTCTTTTGTGGGATTACGCGTATTGGCGAAAACCACTGATGACAAGCAAAAAATGGAAGATATTATCGACACCACACTGTCGATCTTGGATTAACTTTTTTTTTGATAATTTTAGAATGGTCATTCTAAAATTGATACGACTTGAATCATGAGCAATAAAAATCTTATTTTACAAGGGGTGACTTAAAATGAAACATGTAGAACAATTAAACAAAATGTTAACGGGAGACATTCCCGGACCACCAATCGCTCAATTACTAGGCATAGAAATAATAGAGGTGGAAAAAGGAAGGGCTGTATTGGAAATGGAGGCCTCAGAAAAGTTACACAATCCAATGGGAACACTTCATGGGGGCGTACTATGTGATTTATCTGATTTAGCTATGGGTTATGCTTTCTTTAGTTCATTGGCTGACGATGAACTATTCACCACAGTGGAATTAAAGTTAAATTTCATGAAACCTATCTGGGAAGGTAAGCTTCGGGCTGAAAGTAAAATTATAAAAAAAGGGGGTACAATTGGCTTAGTTGAATGTCATGTATATGATAAAAAAGGAAGTCTTGTTGCTCATTCAACTAGTACGTGTATGATTATAAAAGGAAATGCTGATGGTAAAAGGGGCAAATCATAAGGCTTTGCTTGCATTTACTAAATTTCAGAGTACATGTTCTTAACAAATAATATCAGGCATAAATTACATGCCTATAAAATGGAGGAACAACAAATGTCAAGAATACCGTCAATACTTCAGAATTTGCGTATCCCTGTAATCGGATCCCCATTATTTATTATTAGTAATCCTAAGCTAGTGATAGAGCAATGTAAGGCAGGGATCGTTGGATCATTGCCTGCACTGAATGCTAGACCCGCATCCTTACTTGATGAATGGTTGGCAGAAATCACAGAGGAGCTCGCAGCGTATAACGCAAAAAATCCAGATCGCCCAGCTGCACCATTTGCTATTAATCAAATTGTTCACAAGTCAAATGAACGGTTAGAACACGACATGGAATTGTGTGTGAAGTATAAAGTTCCGATTATTATTTCGTCATTAGGTGCCCGTAAGGAAATAGTTGACACAGCGCATAGCTACGGAGGAATTGTTCTGCACGACGTAATCAATAATACTTTTGCGCACAAGGCAATCGACAAAGGTGCAGATGGCCTAATTGCAGTGGTGGCAGGAGCTGGAGGTCATGCTGGTGTGAAGAGCCCTTTTGCATTCATTCAAGAAATAAGGCAGTGGTTCGACGGTCCGATAGCTCTGTCGGGATCGATTGCTACGGGTGGTTCAATTCTGGCTGCCCAAGCGATGGGGGCTGATTTTGCATATATTGGCTCACCGTTCATTGCAACGCATGAAGCCCGTGCTTCAAAAGAGTATAAGCAAGCAATTGTTGATTGTACGTCTGATGATATTGTTTATAGCAATCTTTTCACTGGTGTACATGGAAATTATCTAAAACCATCAATCCGATCAGCAGGATTGGATCCCGACAATCTACCTGAAAGTGATCCATCTAAGATGAATTTTGGAGAAGAGGCCGTCAAGCCATGGAAGGATATTTGGGGAAGCGGTCAAGGCATTGGTGCTATTAAAGAGATTACTAGTACAGCAGAATTTGTAGACAATCTTTATAAAGAATATTTTGAAGCAAGAGACAGTCTAATCAGCCGTAGTGCAGTTAGAAAAATCTGAATCTGAAAAAAATCGTCCTATTCTTGCATTTTATAGCCTTAACATGGAAAGCCGCAATGGGTTCACTTGTGTGGCTTTTTTGCCAGGGACCATTTTAGGTCTTTCATTTTTCAACCAATTCTGTATAATTATGCTTACATATTGACGAGGAGGAAATGAACATGCAAACCAACGTAACATTTTTTTCAAACCAACAAGTAGGGGTGAAAAAATTAGGGTAAGTACGTAACACATTTTCCATAATCATTCACTCCTGCTTGTTTATTGCATTCGATAAACGTCAAGCAGGAGGATAAAAAATTGAAAAAAGGTACATTAGCTTTTCAAAATGTTCGTGTTTTATTTTGGGCGGAATTATTCGGGAGTGTTCGATTTATACAGCCCGTTCTGGCGTTGTTTTATTTCGCCCGGGGCCTTGAGGAAGCATCCATTCTTTGGGTATTGCTCTTCTGGAGCACTGGCGTATTAATCGGAGAAGTTCCGACAGGTATGTTTGCTGATCGTTATGGTGCGAAACTTTCCTTTATGATCGGTGCTGTACTAAGCATGGTTAGCCACGGAATATTGATTTGGGCGTATGAGCCTAGCATCTTCTTCGTGAGTAGCTTTTTAAGTGGATTTGCCGTAACGTTTTTTAGTGGCGCCGATGAGGCATTAATCTATGAATCTCTGAAAGAATCCAATGAAGAGAATTTGATGGATAAGGCACTTGGAATCATTCAGTCTGCTCAATTTGTTGTAATGGTTTTTGTCCTCATTATAGGTGCCATTATTGCAAAAGATTTAGCCGACGAGCAGTTTATATTGCTCATTTTGCTGGGGCTTGTTTTCCAGTCCATTCAGATTGTTCTTTTATTCTTTGTTAAAAATCCAGTTAACGTCGGGAACTACCGCGAAAAGCCTTTTAAACAAGTAAAAGAAGGAATGCTTGCGATTAAACGAGCTCCGCAGGTATTCTGGATGTTCTTAAATATAACGCTCGTTTTCATTCCAACGGCAGCTATATTTAACGTCTTTAATGATAAATTACTCAGTGATGCTGACTTACCAGTTTACTTAATTGGTTTTGTTTTTGCAGCGTTAGCAATACTAGGCTTTTTTGTATCCCGTTTAATCGGCTGGATAACAACCCGCATCTCCCGGATTACGGTTTTATACGTAACGGGTGGGATGGGAGTAGTGGGATTGTTATTCGTTGCCTATTTTGGAGAAACACTTTGGATCTTGCTTGCTGCAATGGTCATTCTTCGTTTTGTCCAAACAGTAAGGTATCCAGTGTACGCTCAATTAGCCAACGATATCATTCCATCGAATGTAAGGGCTACAACGATTTCTCTGTTGTCTATTATCGATTCGGTTTGTGATCTGATTATTTTCAGCAGTGTGGCAGGAATCGCACTATATGGCTTTGAAAAAATATTCCTGGTATGTGCAGCCATTGCATTAGTCGGGACGTTACTGCCAATACGGCCAGTAGTTAAAAAAGTATAGCTTTAGAAACATACAGCAGGGCCGGCCTTGCTGTATGTTTTACTGTTTTAGATTATGAGGAGGCATTGTATTGAACCAGTACAACATCAAAATTAGCCAGTATAACTCCAAGTTTGCTGAACAAACAGTCGATATGTGGCGGGATAGTAAAGAACAGGCTATCGGCCAGAAGGAAATTCACTCGTTTGAAAATCATGTTTATTTTTTGAATCATATACTACCTAAAGAGTTTCAAATAGATTTAGCATTAATGGATGAAAAAGTAGTTGGAATGATTGCCTATAATGAAAAGGAAATAAGCCAACTGTATATTCATACAGATTATCAGGGAATGGGTATTGGTCAAACATTCCTGGATAAGGTTAAAGGACAATCAAGTGGCAGATTAACGTTATACACATTTGAAGTTAACGTAAAAGCACAACTTTTTTATGAAAAGCATGGATTTGAAATGATTGGTAGAGGGTGTGAAAATGAAGAGAATTTACCTGATATTCAGTATGGATGGATATCCAAGTAAATGGGGGTAATCGGGTAAAACAATTCTTTCAAAATTATTCCTTTGACACACCAACAACTAAGCTTTACTATAAAGTAATTCCGACTATTTTTATCAGGAAAGGATGTTTTAAAATGTCATCAGTTAATGTTCAACCAATAGATGAAGTGAAAGACCCCGTGCAACGGGAAAGCGCTGAGCTAAACAGTCCACAAACGCGCTTAATCATTGGTGGGTTAGTCGTTGGCGCAATATTGTTTATTTATCTATTGGCCACACAAGCTATTACGCAGCCAATCTTACTCGTCATTGGATTGTTGCTTGGTTACACATTATTCCATGCACGTTTTGGCTTCACCTCAGCGTTTCGGAGGTTGATGTCTGTAGGAAACGGGCAGGCGCTACGCTCACACATGCTAATGCTAGCAGTAGCGGTTACCTTATTCGCTCCGATTCTAGCATTCGGTTATTCATTCTTTGGAGGAGGCGTCTCCGGTTATGTATCGCCCGTTGGAGTCAGTCTTGTAGTTGGTGCCTTCATATTTGGAATAGGCATGCAGCTTGGAGGAGGATGTGCATCTGGTACGCTCTACGCAGTCGGTGGCGGACGCACCGTCATGTTTATCACGCTATTATTCTTTATCGTTGGCGCAACAATAGGAGCCTACCATCTGCCATTCTGGACGGAAGAGCTACCAGCATTCGAACCTATCTCTCTAGCAACCTCAACAGGACTCGGCTATGGTGGTGCCTGGGCCATATCAATCTTGCTGTTTGGTGTCATCACGTGGATCACGTTAGCTGTAGAAAAAAAGAAGCGTCCACCAAGAATGGCACCTAAACCATCAACAAAAGGGTGGAAGCGAATTTTCCGCGGCTCATGGCCATTGTTCGCAGCAGCGATTGCTTTAGCAGTTCTTAATGCGTTGACATTAATGACGCGTGGTACGCCATGGGGCGTCACGTCAGCTTTTGCATTATGGGGCTCTAAAATTGCCATGTTCTTCGGCGTCGATGTAGCTTCTTGGGGTTATTGGCAAGGTGCCAGCGCACAAGCACTGCAGTCATCGATTTTTGCAGATTCAACTACCGTATTGAACTTCGGCGTTATACTTGGGGCATTTCTTGCTTCAGCAGCAGGCGGATTGTTCAAATTTACGAAAATAAACCTGAAAAATGTAGCAGCCTCTATTATTGGAGGACTACTACTTGGATATGGTGCTCGTCTTGCATTCGGTTGTAATATCGGTGCATACTTCGGCGGTATCGCCTCGTTCAGTCTCCATGGATATGTCTGGGGAATCTTAGCTTTAGCAGGTACATTTGTAGCACTCTATCTCAGACCAATGTTTGGATTATCTGTACCTAAATCGAAGGACTCGTTCTGTTAATAAATAAGAAAAAATCACCGTGTGAGCGTTCGCATGGTGATTTTTTTGTTTGTTCAGAGGAAAGAAAGTATAAACGAAAGTCTGTCTAGCTCCAGCGCCCATTGCCTAGTGCCCTTCAGGCGCCTCCTTACGATAAGGTCAACATCGAATCGCTTATGCTCTTCGTGTTTCCTTTATCTTATACGGAGCCTTCCAGGGCATACGGCAATTAACGGGCCCTTGCGCTTTTCTTATAGTTGTTAACGGGGATATCCTTAGTTTATTCGTTTCTTCTTTGTTCTCTTGCTACCAAAAATGTTAGTAATAGAAGACTTCCTAATTTAATAAAATTAGTAAAGGGGGGAGTCGAATGGATTTCACGATTGATGAATATAAAATGAGAATCAACCGAACAAAGCAAAAAATGCAAGAAAGAGGAATTGAAGTATTAATTATTACAAATCCTTCGAACATGAATTATTTAACCGGTTATAATGTTTGGTCGTTTTATGTGCCGCAGTTTATCATTTTGACCATCGATGAAGATGATCCCACATGGATTGGAAGAGAAATGGATGCAAATAGTGCGAAATTAACATCCTGGTTAAAAGAGGAAACTATCATTCCCTATAGTGATGATTATGTACAATCTGAATTTAAACACCCAATGCACTTTGTAGCCGACTTTTTAATCAAACGAAATGTGGAACAAAAAACGGTTGGTATTGAGATGGAAACGCACTTTTTTTCTGCACGATTTTATAAAGAATTTATGTGGATGCTGCCGGAAACGAAAATTGAAGATGCCAGTGTATTAGTCAACTGGGTTCGTTTAGTAAAGTCCAATCAAGAAATTGATTATATGAAAAAAGCAGCGAAAATAGTAGAGAAAGCAATGCAGGTAGGATATGAAACGATTAACAAGGGTGTACGTGGGTGTGACGTGGCGGCTGAAATTATGAGAGCTCAAATAAAGGGTTTTGAAGAATTCGGGGGCGATTACAGTGCTATTGTACCGTTAATTCCTGCTGGAGAGGAAACATCAGCACCTCATATGACATGGTCGGAAAGAAGATACGAGAAAAATGATCCCGTTATCATCGAAATAGCTGGGTGTCATAAGCGATATCATAGCCCAATGGCGAGAACAATGGTATTAGGCGAAGCGAATGAAAAGTTACTAGATTTATCAAAAGTAATTAACTATGGGATAGAAGAGGTTATTCACCGCACTCAACCTGGTATGACAAGTGAACAAATAGAAGAAGTATTTAGAGAAACAATTAAAAAACATGGGATAATCAAAGATTCGAGATTAGGGTATTCAGTTGGGCTAAGTTATCCACCTGATTGGGGCGAGCATACAGTCAGTATTAGAAATGGTGACAAAACAGTTATCGAGCCAAATATGACCTTCCATTTTATCCCCGGTATTTGGTACGACAACTATGGATGCGAGATAAGTGAAACCATCAGAATTACAGATAACGGGTGCGAGACATTGGCAAACTTCCCGAGAGATTTATATATAAAAAAATAATTTACGGGGTGAACATATGACAAATAAAGATGTGAGAAAAGCTACTAAATCAGTATGGGCTGGGGAAAAGAAATATAGAGTCCACGGTGCAACCCAAGTGCCGACCGTATTTAGTGTTGCTTATAACTATGATGATTTAGACGAATGGTATGATGTAGCTATTGGAAATAAAGAAGGACATATTTACGGGAGGAACACCAATCCGACGGTTCAATCGTTTGAAGATAAGGTGAAAATACTAGAAGGCGCCGAAGATTCCACAAGTTTTTCAACTGGGATGGCAGCGATAAGTAATTCGCTAGCTACTTATTTAAGACCAGGTGACCGTATTGTATCAATCAAGGATACATATGGTGGCACAAATAAAATATTTTCAGAGTTTTTACCGCAGTTAAATATCGGGGTAGAATTATGTGACACAGGAGATCACGAACAAATTGAAAGAGAAGTAGCAAAAGGATGTAACATTTTATATTTAGAGAGCCCGACAAATCCAACAGTGAAAGTAACAGACATTAAACGAATGGTCAAAGCAGGTCACGAAGCAGGGGCACTTGTATTTGTAGATAATACATTCGCAACACCAATTAACCAAAATCCACTGGAACTAGGTGCTGATCTTGTTATTCATAGTGCAACGAAATTCCTGGGAGGGCACGCTGATGCACTAGGAGGTGTGGTTTGCGGGAAAACAGAACTCGTTGAGCCAATCTATCATTACAGAGAAATTAATGGTGCAACGATGGATCCGATGGCAGCCTATTTAATGATACGTGGAATGAAAACATTAGATTTACGAGTGAAACGACAATGTGAAAGTGCCATGAAAATTGCAACGTATTTAGAAAGTCACGACTTAGTCGAAGGAGTATACTATCCAGGGCTAAAAACGCATCCAAATCACGATATAGCAAAAGAACAAATGAGTGGTTTTGGTGGTATGTTAAGTTTTGCGCTCAAAGGTGGAATGGATACTGTCCGAAACGTGTTACCAAAATTGGAATATGCAAACCGTGCAGCAAATCTTGGGTCAGTCGAGACAACAGTAGGACCTGCCAGAACCACAAGCCATGTAGAATGTACACCAGAGGAAAGAAAAGCACTAGGGATACCAGAAGGATTGGTTCGTTATTCGGTTGGAATTGAAGATGTGGAAGATTTACTTCAAGATTTAGAACAAGCATTGGCTATAAAATAAACCCTATTAAGCAGGTCGGGTAGACCTGCTTAGAATTAACCCCATTACCAAGCGGAGGTGATAATATTGAACTATCAAAAGTTGTATGCGTATTTGCCGTACTTCGAAAAACTGTCCAGAGATAAGAAGGGGTTAACGGAAGGAGACACCCCCTTTGTAATCGAATCAAAGCTTCTATATACCGAGTATTCAAATGAGATGAGGGAGCTCGCTGAATGTATTTATGAAGTGGGATTTTTTGATGCAGCTTACTCCGATACATTAGAGGAATATGCTATTACAGACATTGACGAGATGAACCGTGAAATTATAACCGCAGATAAGCGACTAATTAAAGCCATTTTAACAAAAATGATTAGGGATGAACGATTTACGTCAGGAGCATGGATATCCTATGCGGAAAAGGGGCTTTTTGAGAGAGTGCTTCGTCGAATGGGGGAGCTTTATGGCTTTGCATAGGGACACGAGGGTCAGGTTCACCGCCCCGAAAATAGATATATTCTTTCTTTGGAAACCTTTTACTCTTTACAGAAAAAAGGCGCAACCTTATGGGGTCACTTCAATAAGGGATGCACCCTTGTTCCTGACAAGCACTCCTTTAGTTGAATAAAACTTCTGTAATTATCCTTATTTTAAAAAAACTGACTTATCGAAGTTCGATAAGCCAATTCCATACATATTGTGCTATTTTGATAATGCGATTTTTAGATGGGCTAAGTGGTGCTCTTCGTGCCAAGCTAATTTTGCAACTTTTTTTGCAACTGTTATTTTACCGTTATTCTGGTGAGTAAAAGCTCGATCTAATTGCTCTTCAGTTAAACTATATCCTAAAGATACAATGCGCTCATTTATACCTTCTAGCATTTTAATAGAACTTTCTATAGGAAGCTTTGTATCCGGTTGAATAGCCCACTTTTCTTGATCAAAAGCTGGTACTGTTGGAATCTCATCTGTTAAAGCAAGCTTCAAACGTTGATACATGTTCAACTGAGAATCTGCAATGTGATGAACAAGTTGACGAACCGTCCAGCTACCATCGCGATATGTTCTGCTTAATTCCTCATCACTTAATGAGTCAACAGTTTCTCTTAATTTAATCGTGTACGCTTCGATTTCCTTTAGCCATTCTTGAATATTTTCTACTGTTACTTTCTTAGGAACTTGTAATTCCCCAATTGGAAATCTTACATCCATTTTCAATCCCTCTTTTCCCTATTCGTTATTTTTAACATAACTATCTAATTCCCTTATTAAGTGCTATTCAAGAAAATGTAATTTGGGGTCTCTTGCGTATGTAGCGTTTTAAATACTGCTCTATCTGATTGATAAGATAGAATTTCAATTAACTGCTCTGACATATACTCCGGCGTATATTTTAAGCCAGTATTTATCCATTCTATAATTAATCCATAAAGAGCATAAGCTGAGTAGCTAGCTAGAAAATTAATATCTACCTTGGTTGAATGGATTAATTCGAGATCGTAACGTGAAAGTTGTTTTAATACATCACATAACCTGGTATGAAAGTCCGGGATAACATTATAATTTAGAATTACGGTATAAAAGTTTGAAAAAGATGCAATATGCTCAAATAGTTTAATTTGGGAAGATGTTAGCGTATCTAATGAGAACTCTTCAACGTCTAGATAAGGTGACCTGTATGACTTTATTAAATCCAAAAAGACATCATCAATCAAATCGTTTAATAGATTCTCTTTTGTCTGATAGTGACTGTAAAATGTGCCACGATTAAGGTTAGCGGATTGAACTATTTCTGTAATGGTTATTTTTTTGAATTCAGTCTTCTTCATAAGCATAAGTAGTGCCTCTTTGAGCGCGTTTTTCGATTTATTAATTCTCCGATCGATTGACATAAACAAAACACCACCTATATGTTCAGTATCTATATAAAACTAAACAATGTGTTAAAAAATGTACGTTTTTAACCATTTGTCACTGCTTTTGATTATTGATGCTAGTAAGTCCAGTATATTAAACTAGAAGTGTAAAAGATAGTTTTTTCAATTAAATTGTTACTAGACTAAGGAGGAAATAATAATGAGATTAGACGGTAAAGTAGCGGTTGTAACAGGGGCTGCCTCTGGAATGGGAAAAGCGATATCTGTACTTTATGCAAAAGAGGGTGCTAAAGTTATTTTGGCAGATTTGAACCTTGAAGGTGCTGAAGCAGTAGTAGCAGAAATTACTGGTGATGGCGGAACAGCTAAAGCGGTAAAAGTGAATGTAGCAGAGCTAACAGACATTGAAAATATGATCGATACTGCCGTAAGTGAGTATGGAACGTTAGATATTCTTGTAAATAACGCTGGAATCATGGACTCCATGGAACCTGTCGGTGATATCACGGATGAAAAATGGAATTTGATTTTCGATATCAATACCAAGGGTGTCATGCGTGCAACACGTAAAGCATTGCCAATCTTCTTAGAGAAAGGAAAAGGGGTTATCATTAATACCGCTTCCACTGGTGGTTTAAACGGAGCGCATGCGGGTGTTGCTTATGGAGCATCTAAACATGCAGTTGTTGGGATAACCAAGAATACTGGTTACATGTATGCAGAAAAAGGTATTCGTTGCAATGCAATAGCACCAGGCGGCGTTGAAACAAATATTGCTTCCTCCATGAAAAACATTAACGAATTTGGAGCAAGCCGTACGCAACGTGCACAAGCTGTTATGCCACGTACAGGACAAGCCGAAGAAATAGCAACAGTTGCTTTATTCTTAGCATCAGATGAATCAAGTTTCGTAAATGGTACAGTTGTCACTGCAGACGGTGGTTGGACGGCTGCGTTTTAGTTTCTAAGATGTGAATTCTCTTTAAAACCAGCTACTATTAGCAGGTTTAAGTGGTTACATGTAGATCAAAAAAATAACCACCCTATTGCTTTGGTGAGAAATTAGAGTGGTTATTTTCATTTCTAATATGTGAGTCGCCCCCTTAAGGGCTTTTGCACAAGTATGAAAATATGGGAGTTGGAAAACAAGAATATATTAAAGCAGTTGAAAGGGATACAAGAAGCTGACATGTGTCTACTAGTTTCCTGTCTCTGGTCTATAAACTTGGGTATTAAAGTCGTCATTTTAATCAGGAAAAATATGATTCGGCAGGACTCTATTTGTTAAAATATCCCCAACTTCAACAACATTAATTTTTGGATACTGGATACCTTTATCGTTCTCAAAAAATCCTACACTGACTACTTCTTGAATCATGGGTTTGGTAGGTGGGTTTGTGCAGACACAAAGTGCTGACCAAACCATCTAAAGATCACGAACATTCCAAACGATTTCGCCGCGCTCGTCCCACGTGCTGTGGTCCCGTTTAAATCCTATTTTTTCAAGCACTCGAAAAGATGCAACATTCCAGGAGCGCACTGTTGACCAAAGCCTGCTGCGCCCGGTGGCTATTGCACCATCCAAGACTACGGATGCTGCTTCAGTCGCATAGCCATTACCGTGTACTCTTTGGAATAACTCGTAGGCAATCTCCGGCTCTTCCAGAGAAGAACGACCAATAATTAATCCGCAGTATCCGATATAATCTCCTTCATCTCGATGACGAATGGTGAGTAATGCGATACCGCTTTCCAATGCTCGATCACGTAAAATGATAATATCGTCACGAGCAGCACTGAGAGTCGGCATATCCCTGCCCCGTTCGGCAACAAGTTCCCTATACCAGGATGCATCTGATTCCCTCCACATACTTAGTGAGAGTCGATCGGTTTCCATCTCAAACTCCATAGGTTCAAAATTAGCTGTCATCGCAAAAACACACTCCTCGTCTCATAGTTTTTCAAATTTACTTTTCTAAGCTTCCCTTACACATCATACATGCCTCACATTTCACATTTTATTTTACATTATCAGGAGTTACATAGTTAATTCATTACAATTTTATTTTTCATTTTGAAAAAAGTAAAATCTCTTATTTAACAATCGGGCCCTTTTGCGGAACAATTTAGTTTTGAATAATTGATTTTAAAAACGATCGTTTGGAGAAGGTTCTTCAATTAACTTAAAAGTATTTTTTCATCACGTTTTTTAATCGATTTGTTTATGTATTCGTTTTGCTCTTCTAAGCGTTTCAGTAATGCTTGATTAATATGGTCTTGTTTATTAAATCGTTCCTTCATTTCTTGAGAAAAAAGATTACCAGGACATTTAGTTGGATTGAATCAGAGGAGATGTTTGATTATGATCAGAAATATTTCGCTAATGGTGCGATGTCTAAACCCAGTTCGAATGTATTCAACTTACGAGTAACACAAAAAACTGTATAACCATGAGTCTAACGCACCATTTTTGAATTTCACGCAGGGATATGAAGGATAACAAACGAATAAATAATGAATAGATAATGTGTCAGAAAATATCAAAAAGTGTGAAGGGGCTAAAAAGAATCGATAACAAAGCGAAAGTGGAAACTAACGAGTTTTTTCATAGTGTAATAGCAATTTATATTTGTCCTGGCAGTTATTTCTGGAGGCTATTTTAATTGTTTGTCTAAATTACAACTTTACAAGAGGAGGACTTCCAAATGGATCAGGAAAACACAGGTTTGACCCGTAGAAAATTTATAAGTAACGCGGGCAAAATTGGAGGTGCTTCCGTTGTTCTCGGCGTACCGGGTACGATGGGATTAATGGCATCTGAGACGGCAAGCGCGGATGCCAAGGAAAAAAAGGATAAACATAACACCAAAAAACCGGGGAAAAACAGTTCCTATATGCTATTGAATGTTCGAGTGGAAAGTGGATATCAGTATGAGAAGGGCCAAGTCGTCGCTACCGACACCGTATTGCGAAACTTACGAGTGGATAAAGGAACTATTACCAAGATTCTTGACACTACAGCCCCTTATGAAAAAGGGATTGATTGCTATGACGCGAAAGGCATGCTACTGCTCCCTTCTTTCAAAGACATGCATATTCATTTGGATAAAACCTATTATGGCGGCCCTTGGAAAGCGGCAGCAACAAGAGAAAACGGTATTTTCGATATGATTGAATTGGAGCAGACGCTGCTCTTGGAGCTACTGCCAACTGCTCAAGAGCGTGCGGAAAAATTAATTGAGCTCATTCTCGGCTACGGCTCAACATCTGCCAGAAGTCATTGCAATATAGATCCAGTAGTTGGTCTTAAAAATCTTGAAAACCTAAAGCGTGCATTAGAGAACTATTCAGATAAACTATCATATGAAATCGTTGCCTTTCCTCAACATGGCTTGCTTCGTTCAAATGTAGAGGGACTGATGCGCGACGCCATGCAGCATGGAGCTACACATGTTGGTGGACTAGACCCAACTTTAGTTGACGGAGACATGGAGAAATCGTTGCAAACTATGGTACAAATCGCGGTGGACAACAAAGCTGGAATTGATATTCACCTTCATGAAAGCGGCGAAACGGGATTGAAGGCAATTCGCAGATTGGCAGATCTGACTGAGGAAGCTAGTCTGCAGGGCAAGGTGACGATCAGTCACGCGTTCTCTCTCGCCTCGTTAACAGCAGGAGCTGACGTTGAAATGGCAAATCGCCTTGCATCGCTAGGTATTTCCATTGCATCAAATCCTCCAATCGGTAAAGGCGTTATGCCGATACCACTGCTTCAGGAGCAGAAGGTGAACATCATGCTTGGAAATGACAGTATTACGGATCACTGGTCACCATTCGGGATCGGCGATACGCTACAGAAGGCACATCTCGCTGCAAAACTGTATGGGTGGTCCAATGAATACAATCTTTCCCGTGCACTTTCTCTTGCTACCGGTGGCATTACACCGCTAAGCGAGTCCGGTAAACAAATATGGCCGAAGGTTGGCGACGCCGCGACTGCTGTTCTCGTTCCGGCAAGCTGTTCAGCCGAAACCGTAGCAAGGCTGCCTGAGCGCGCTGCTGTGCTGCACAAAGGGACTCTTTCTTCGGGCTCTCTTGATAGCGTGAAGTCTAGAAGGAACAACCATATAAATTAGATAAAATTGAGCATCAATTCTAAGTGGTGGTATAATCTCAAAAATATGTAGCACCCGGATCTATTATCCAGGGTTTATAACTGTAATCAAAGATTAAAAACTTGTTAAGAGTATTGATCTAAAAAAAGCTATTCTAAAAATGAACATAAACGTCTAGAAGGAACGACAAAGCATCCTAGGAGGAAACTATGCTACAAAATATTGGAATGCCAGGATTGATACTAGTTTTAATAATCGCTCTAATTATTTTCGGCCCTTCAAAGCTGCCGGAAATCGGGAAAGCATTTGGCTCAACATTAAGAGAATTTAAAAAGTCTACTAGAGATCTTGTCACAGATGATACAAATGCAGAAGCATCTACTAAGAAAGAAAAACTAGAAAAATAAATTAAAAATAAATAACTAACGTGGTGACGATTTAGTCAATGGTAAATGGATGAAGAGAATTTCTGTCATTGCGATAGTTATTTAAGAGAGAGACAACTAAGGGGTGCATCGGGAACATATAAAAAAACCAATTACCCTAACTTACAGAAATCGTTTTTTTACTCAATAAAGGTGTTGTGGATTATTCAAAAGCTTTTTCAGAATAAAGCTAGGTGAATGTATAAGTATTAATTAAAAGAGGGATATAATCGGCTAAACACAATATGAAACTCCCGTAGCGGGAGTTTCATAAAATAGTCTTTCCTTATTAATACCGGCAGCAACAATAGTTCTTATTATTTTTCTTTTTACATGCATCATATAGTCATAACGATCATAATTTATAACAATTACAATAATGATCTTTCTTTTTCAAAGATCGTAATAACTCATAGAATAACCCTTCTTTTCGTTTTGGTTCCATTTTAAAAGAATAGAGCACAAAATAGAAGTTTTCTTAACTGAAAATATGGAAAATTGTGATTTAAATTTAATGTTTGAGGTATATCGTTAGGAAGGAGTGATGTAAGTATGAGTAAGGTTTGTTTCCACTGCAGGAGCAGACATAACATACAAAAGTTATATTCCTGGAAGGAACCGGAATACTTTCGACTACATTGTAGGGGCTGTATTGATAGTATCAAAAAGGAAGAACGAAAGTCGAAAGAGCAATTTTTGGATTATTATTCTAATAATACTCATTATAATTGGCTGGATGATAAATCAAAAGATTTATTTCATAGGTTGAAGAAAGAAGAACAAGGATAGTGCCTTTGTAGTAAAAAATTCTATGTAAATGGTTCTAGATACATTTGAGTAATAACTAAGGGGTATATGTTTTCTAACATCTTATGAGGAGTGTTTTTAGTTCTATTTATTGTTTTTATGGTTAACCTTGATAAACGAAAACAAAAAAGAAATTCCATATCCCTTATCGCGAAAAAATAGAACAGGAAATAGAAGTTAAAAAGGCTATTGAAAAAGATAGGTATCGAGGACCTGGATGAATGTAATTTTTGGTTTTGTTATTGTATCGTTAACTATTTGTTCATTAAATACTTCTTCAGCCGTTAACTTTTTATTTTCTGTTTCTTTGGAGTAACTATTTCTAAAAGAATTAATATTAAAACGTAAAATAGATTTTTCTTCATCCTTCTAGCCTAATAACTCATCCTGGCCCCTTTAAGAATCTCGTCAATGTCTACTAAATTAAAATCGCTAAATCTTGAGTGTACTTGGTATCCTCTTTTAAGAGTTTAATATATGGGGAATACTTTTTATGAAAGTAAAAGAGTCACTTACTGCATCAACTTTAAACCCTTTAAAAATACCAATTTGATCCTCATTTTCTTCGCTATTTGCAACATCTATAAAAGCTGATAAAAGAGTATTGGTGATAGTAAATTTTAATAAAGAATCCTTAGTTTTTTCTACACTAGCACTACCTGTTACTTTTATATTTGAATCGCCAAAGGAATCTGGGCAATTTATAATCGATGTATATGAAAGTGATTTGGGAATTGAAATGTTTGAAGAAGATATCGGTCTAAAAAAGGAACAATTTTTAATTTGTTTGGAGAATAAATCTATGAAATGCCTCTTGCTAGGGAGAAGGATACACATAAGATTCAAGGGCGTTAAGGAATGATTGAAATAGTGTCTTTTATTCATATAAGGGTTAATAGAGAGGATGGTTTATGGCCATTATTTTCTATGTGGCAAGTTATCTCCTTTGTATAAAGGTACTTTAATTTATGAACAAATGATCTAGAATGATATTAGAAGGATTATCAATCCGGCTTTCTTGGGCGATTAATTTTAAGTAAACATATTGAGTTTGTCGGTGAATACTCTTTAATTAGGTCAGAAATGAAGGAGGAAAAGATGAAGAGTAAAAAAATAATGATAGGATTTATTTTACTCATCCCTGTACTCATGCTAGTTGCATGTTCAGGTGATAATGAAGAAAAGAACCCGGAGGAAAACATAAAGATAGAGTCCAGTTCTGATGAACATATGGACATGAACCATTCCAGCTCCGGTGAAGTTCCTGACGATTTAGAGGAAGCAAGGAATCCAGGATATGAAGTTGGGAGTCAAGCAACTATCCGAACAAATCACATGAATGGGATGGATGGAGCTGAAGCAACCATAATAGGTGTGTACAATACTACAGCCTATGTTGTTTCTTACACACCAACAATCGGTGGTGAAAGAGTAGAAAATCATAAATGGATAATTCATGAAGAAATTGAAGACGCTGGTGAGGAAGAGCTTGAACCCGGAACAGAAGTTACGTTAGATGCTTCACATATGGCCGGAATGGATGGTGCTACTGCTGAAATTGAATCAGCCTTTGAAACAAATGTTTATATGATTGACTACAATTCGACCTCCGACGGAGAAGAAGTGACAAATCATAAATGGGTAACAGAAAGTGAATTATCAGCTGAGTAAAGTTTGAATAAAATGATATATTTTAAATCCACTTGAAGAGCTTATTCCTTAAATGGAAGAGCTCTTTTTTACTTTCTTTGGGGTACTAGCACCAAGTTTGTCCATCATCTTACGAACGATCTGTTTTTAAGTCATTGGTTTTTTTTAAAGTTTTAAATTGATCCTTTAGTAGCAATGATTACTTTTATTGGGTGCACATAGGTCTTCTGTCGCTAGTTTGAAAAAGTTTTTAATAGTAGAAACGCTCTCTTAATACTTAGCTTCTACCCCAAACTTTTGATCACATAATGTTAATTTATAGAATCCCGACAATTCTTCTAACTACCTTTTACCATTTATATAAAATAGTGCAAAGTACCTACTAGATATGGAGAAGTAATAGAGAATAAACTCATTAAATTACTCATAACTTATTTTCACACCCGCTTTAAACTAGATTACTGTCTATCAAAGAGAGAAAAAGATTAGAAGGTTACTATTTGGTGCATCAATGAGGTGTGTTAGAGGTTTCCGTTGTGGAAAAGGAGCAAAAGTTAGGGGAGGTGGATAGGATTGAAGGAAACTCTGTGTTGATCGTGGGAAATGAAAACTGGACCGTACATTTAATAAAGGATTATTTAACACAGTACCAATTCCGTGTTCAGCTTGTGAAGAAGAGTAGTGAAGCAATGAAGGTATTCGAGCTAATTGACCCGGTTGCCGTGATTTTGGATACTGATTTGCCTGAGAAGGACGGTATTGAGCTTTGCCAGTATTTTAGAGCTCGTTCCAATGTCCCTATCATAATTGTTTCAGAGAATAACAAGGAAAGGAATATATTGCTCGGTCTCGAGGCTGGTGCTGATGACTATTTGAAAAAGCCAATACGTGTCAAAGTGGTTTTGGCACGACTTAGAGCTCTGCTACGTCGTTCTTGGCAACCCGAAATCTTGCATGAGAAAATTATGGTGGGAGAACTACTGATCGAGCTGAAGGAGAAAAAAGCCTGGATTCGTAACAAGGAGATGGTATTAACAAGGACTGAATTCCTTCTTTTGAAAGTATTTATGGAGCATGCGGGACAGGTTTTATCTCGCCAACAGTTAATAGAACATATTCACGGCTATTTGTACAACGGACTGGAGCGCACACTGGACAGCCATATTAAAAATTTGCGACTCAAGATAGAGCAAGACCCAAAGCAGCCTGAATATATTCAAACGGTATTCCGAGAAGGGTATCGACTGAAGAAGTATGGGGGATAAAGCATATTGTGGAAATGCATAGCGGAAACTCATTAGTGGAAAGTACGCCGGTTATGAGGAGTGCTTTTCCATATCCCTAGAACTGAAGAAAAACCGGATTGAAGGGAGAACAACATGCGTAAACTTTTTTCAGCTATTATTGTATCTGTGATTTTCAGTGTTGGATTGATAATTGTATCTTCTAGTTCTGCCCAAGCTGAACCAAGTATGGAGCAGATTCAAAAAGAAATTGATGATCTCCAAATGAGTATCGAGAAGCTTCAACAGTTACTCACAGACATTGGTTCAGGTGATTTGACGGATAACCCAGACTCAACCGTTGCCATGGATGAAACAAAAAAGAGCAGTAATTCAACGATGGAATCGTCACCAGATTCAACCAATACCACGGATGAAACGGAAAAGAGCGGTAATTCAACGATGGAATCGTCATCAGATTCAACTGATACCATGGATGAAACAAAAAAGAGCAGTAATTCAACGATGGAATCGTCACCAGATTCAACCAATACCACGGATGAAACGGAAAAGAGCGGTAATTCAACGATGGAATCGTCATCAGATTCAACT
>NZ_JBYQFJ010000033.1:0-31299 GCF_057836705.1 Virgibacillus carmonensis
TCCGAATACTTTGTGACTTGCCCAATTTCATCGCCAATTTCTGTTACATATTCATAATCACTTATCACATAAATATACCCGTCCCAAACAAACTGGCCCGTTCGTAATATAAGGTTAGCCAGTTTTTTACTGGTTGACCTTATATTACGAACGGGCCATTTAATGGAATAACTCCTTGTGAAAATAACAGAGGTTTGAAATAATTGTTATTAGGATAAAGTGTAAAAATTAGAAAGAGGGAGTGATTGAATGAAAAAGTTATTCGGTATCTTTTCTTTATCAGTAGTATTGATTTTTGTGGCGGGATGTTCAGAAGAAGGTAAAAACGTGAATGGTCAAAAGCAAATTGAGTTTTCCTTTACACAACAAGCTTCTACTGAGAATTGGGAAGTGAAAGATAGTGTTTCAGGAACATACTTTAATATTGAAAATTTGATTAAATCAAACCACAAGTTAGAAATTACATCTAAGAATGATTACACAGGAGAAAATCTTACCTTATCATTCAAAATAGGTGGTGAAACATTAAGCCTTCAAAAAGAAGGAGAAAGTGAACAGAAATTCTTTAAAGCAAAAAGGACTAACGATGGTACCTATCAGCTTAAAACTGGTGGATTTTCACGGTTTGATGAAAATAAAACGCTTTGGGATGAAAAAATAAAATTAGTTATTGAGTATGGAAACAAACAAGACATTATAGAATTAAGTTGATAAAGCTTATAATTTTTCAGTTAAAGGGCGCAAGAATGGAATAAAAATTGTTCCCATTGCGTCTTTATATAACTCATAAGTTATAATCTTAATTAGGGGTGGTTGTAATAAAACATTGGAAGCAACCAACGTGGTTTTGGTGGGCAATTGGGTTCTTTTCGTTTATAGAATTAGGAACTATTTTATTAATTGGTTTTTTAGGTTTTGATCCAAAAACTATAGTATTCATCGGGTTTTATATGGCAGTAATCGGGTATCCTTTGTTTTTTTTAATCACCTTTTTTTGTTTAAGAAAAAATGTAAGAAAAGATATCGACACGATATTCTATTTATCAGTACCCTTAATAATTAATATTCCTTTTTGGACGTATATTACAGAAATCCTATAAAATCAATTCTTGCTTAAGATCATAATTAGAAAATGATTAAACTTTATTTTAAACCAACATCACTTAAAATAACGGGGGCTTTAGTTGAATAAGGAAAAGTTAAAAGCCGATTTAAAATGTCGGCTTTTTTTGTTTCGTAAAAGAAACGGTTTCAAAACTCTTGAGTTATGACACTTAAAAATCAAAAGTATAGGGCTGCCTAACTAGCTAACTGGGTTAGACTAGCGACAGCCCCTCTATCATAAGAGGAACAATTTAATTGTGTGCGTGCCTTTGACAGCACTGTTGCACCCTATAGGTGTGGAGAGAGGGTAGCACTATGGCATTGTTCTCTCCATTTCAAGTCATGTGGTGTCGTTCCCCCCGTGACCACCCATCCAGTAAGTATAGATAATTCCAATGGCGGTAACCAAAAAGGCACCTAAGTTAATGAAATTAAAACTGATACTTATAAAACCTGTACTTATACCCAGTAAGATTACTACTGTGAGTAAAACAACTAAATTTGACTTTGTCATCGAAGTTCCTCCTATGATAGTTTTACCGAATACTCGGATACTAGCTATCAGGAGTAAGCTATTACGCACTCTTTAAATGATGGCTGCTTCTAAGCCAACATCCTCCAAAATGCCTGCTATAAAATATTATAAACTAATTTTTGTAAATGGGCAACATTCCTAATAATATATTTATTTAACAATATATTTACTATTATAAATAATCACTCTCTATCACAACTCAACACTATTGGAAGTACAGCACCAGCACCGCAGAAACAAGGGTTAACGGTCAATCAAAAATGTCTGTCAATAGTGAAACCAATAGTGCCACCAATAAACAAGGGTTTAGGGGCGTGTATGTAGCTACTCTCTCACACGTCTATACAAGGCACTACAACAGCACCACTAAGGATAGGGGTAATAAGGATAAGGAGTAGGAACACCCAACCAACGCCCACAGCGTCACCAGTGAACCATGAATAGACTGAGACTGACATCATCACTCACCCAACAACAGCAATAGTGAATGAGAATCAAAGAAAAGAAATGAATGAACTGATCAGTAATAGTAGATCAATAGCTATGGCATATATGGCATAAGGTAAGTATTTCATTTACTGGAATATAGTGGGGGTAGGACGGGTGAAGCAGGTACTATATATAGGCTTGGCTGGTGTGTAAATTGGATAAGCAAACTTTTTAAAACCTTTTTGTCACAATTATTAGATACCCCTCCTTCGGGAAAAATGGATCTCATTTTCTAATAATCTGCTTCAAATAATTTCACCAACTTTTCTGTAACTTTTTGGGGTGGTAATAAATGGGTGCTACTACAAGCCACTATAATCCTGCTATAATAAATATGAAGGGGTGATCCATAATGAAAGATAAAGCTGTAATTATTGACGAGATACTAGACAAAGTGAAAACACTTCACACTAACCTGAATGACTTTAGAAACGAAACACAATCAAACTTTAATGAAGTACATACACGCCTTGATAGAATGATTGAAAAGAAGGAAGCAGAACAAGAAGAAATTCGTCAATCACTAACGAGGACTTTAAACAATTTAGAAGACTAATATTATTTCCATAAAATTATTTTGGCATGTTTAGGTACCATTTGGACTAGATAAATTACTTCCCATGAAATAATCGAATCTATTTAACTAGGAAATTCGTAATATGTATTCTAAAAAAGTTACAATTATGTTACAATTATTCCAGTTATTGTAATAATAATAAAATTTTGGGGGTAAGTACATAATGGCTAAGGAAAAAGTTAAAAAACCATTCTATAAGAAATGGTGGGTATGGGTAATAGCAATCATTGTCGTAAGTATTGCAATGTCACCTACGGAGGAAGATACAGCTAGTCAAACAACTACCACTGAACCTGAGAAGGTAGAAGAAGTTGTAGAGGAAGTTGTAGAAGAAGTAGCTGAACCTGTAGAAGAAGTTGTAGCTGAGGAAGAAAAGAAAGAAGAACCAGCTAAGGAAGAAGTTAAGGAAGAACCTGCTGAACCTGAATTAACGGTTTCTCAACAAAACGCATTAGATAAAGCAACTAGTTATATTGAGTACATGGCATTTTCTAAAAGTGGTCTTGTTGGACAGTTAGAGTTTGACGGATTTTCTACTGAGGACGCAACCCTAGCTGTTGAAAGTATTGAAGTTGACTGGAACGAACAGGCAGGAAAAAAGGCTAAATCCTACATGGACACTATGGCATTTTCAAGAAGTGGATTGATTGGTCAGTTAGAATTTGATGGATTCACTACAGAACAGGCTACTTATGGTGCTGATCAGGTAGGGCTTTAAATACATTGATTAAGAAAGAGGACGCTAAGTAATAGCGTTCTTTTTTTATTCAAAGATTGCGATTTATCGAATAAATTTAAAAATAGGGTTAGGTGCTGTACCCTAACCTAAATTAAGCATAACCTTTTACATTCTTCTATTTTCTGTTTTCTAGTTACATCTGCTGGTTTGGTGCATTGTTCATCAAGGTATAATTCATTTGAATCTGTTTTAATTGCAAAAGTTGTTTTAGTTATTTCTATTCTTTGGTAATATACACTACCATCTGCAAAGGTACATTTAACATTCCGTAACATTGGTTTCACATATTGCACCATAAGTGGGTTATTATATAACTCTAACCTCATTATGTTTGTATAGTACCTGTCTTTAACTAGTTTCATTGTTTTATCTCCTTTTTTTAACGACAATCAGACACCGAAAAATGGGGTTTGAATACTAACATAGCCACCCCTTACCTTTTTCTTGAAAAACGTTGCTATATCAAGCCCTCATTTCACTAAACTGTTGCGTGTGTTGCCCTTGCCCTGCTATCTCTTTCTGACTTCCTTCTAGCTGACTTTCTACATATATCAGAACAGTATCTAACCCGACTATTTAATGTTTTATATAGCTTGTTACAGCCCCTACATTTCTTGGTGGACAAAGTAACTTCTTTAACTACACCATGTTTAGAATCAATTCCGTTTAGTGAATTTAAGTAATCGCACTTAATGTCATCTTTATCAAAACTATATCGTTCATGTTTAACCAATAACGGACAGTGCATATCTTTAAGTACACACCAATTCTTTTGACCGTTATATTCCTTAGCTAAGTTACTACAGTCTTTTGCGTCCATTTTTCATATCTCCTTTAGTAATAAAAAAGGTCACTGGATTATTTACCAGCAACCTCTTTTGTAATTTAGTTTTTAATTAACTTCTATTGTTCATAGCAAGTCCAAGCCTCGCACGACCTACCTTGTATTCAACTTCTTTTCTAAGGTTTTCTTCTTGAATCTTTTCTTGGCGTTCTTTTTCTTCTTTCTCCATTAGATGACGGTTTAGAATTGCATTTCCGATTCCATCATAATCAATTGGTACGGTATATTTATCTTCTTCAAACATAGATAAACCGTTTTCTTTGGGAACTATGTTTTCCTTATCCCTTAAATCATTTACTAGCATACCTAGTGTAATTCTCTGAGATAATGGAAGCTTTTTAGCCATTTCCTCCGCCTCTGCTTCACCTTTCGCCATTGCCCTAATAAATTCCTCACTATAATTTGCCATTATTAAAACCACCTTTTCTTTTTTGTAATTTCTTTTAGTTCCCAATACTTACCCATAAACTCACGCTGTTCCTCGACTGTCTCTAAACGACTAGCCAAAACAGCTAAACCTTGCTTTTCAACTTCTTCTGCAAGTAGTCTAAACTGTTCCTTTTCCTCACGTAATTCTTTAATAGCCTTAAACATTATTTATCGCCTCGCTGTGACTTTGTTAATTCCTGAATATGCTGTAACTTTTTTTGTGATTTGTTCCCTAACTTCTGTTAATTTATTGTTAACGCTATTTAGTTGCTTTGTAAGTTCATAGTGTTCATTTGACAGCCTTAAAAACTCGCTATCAAGATTTTGTAATTCATTTGACATTAACATTGTAAAACCTCCTATTTAGTTTAGTTTCTTGTCCCTTGTACTAATTTCTTAATTGCTTGTAGGGTGTGGTCACTAATAGCCAATTTTTTACAACCAGCTAATATGCGACTTTCATAATTTATTGTTAGATCAATAGTTCCAGCCTCGATACGTGCTAAAACAGACTGATCAATTCGGCAAGCCTGACCGAAAGATTCTTGATTCATATTCGTTGACAGCCTCAGCCAACGAATCATTTTGTAGTTAATCTTAGATTCAAAGGGTACGTCATTCTTGCTATATCCGATCATCATTGTTTACACCTTCTTCCTTATGAAGTGAATATTTTATTCATATTTATGCCAATAGAAAAAGGTGGTAGCTTTTTAAAGCCCCACCCTTTTCAGCAAAGGAAATTTCCTATGTCATTATTCACCGTAAGAAACCTAAAAAGATTTCTCTAACCCTTAGCTTACAAAATGGGTAGCTGGTACAGGTAGCAAAGTAAATAAAATCATTTACTACTTTTTACCAAACAGTTTCCCAAAGAAAGAAGGTGTTTCCTTTTCCTTCAATTCTTCTTTAGTGGTAGCTACCTCTTTTTTAAGTGCCTCGATTTCTTGCTTCAAATACTTCATTTCTTCCGTTCTTTTTTAAATGTTTTTTATTCATTCTTCTTGGTCGTCCCTTATGTACTGCAAGGCTTTTATAGATTCGTCCTGATCAGCTATTTTAGTCACAGCTTGCCCTGTTGTCTGCATGACAGCTAGTAAAGTTTCTCTAGGGGTATCACTTTCAAGTTACTTTTTATATCCTCCACAGCTTCCTCTACAGTGATAGGGAAGTCTTTTTCTGCCAACATTCAAATATATGTGCCTTGGTGTAGTCTTGTTCACAACACTGTTTTATAAATACAAATACGTAAATAGTTTCAGGGCGGTAATATATCCGTCTGCCTTGCTTAGCCCAGGAATATATACGTTAACGTCCTTGATCCAATCCGTTAACGTACTTTTTGTCACACGCACTAACCTAAGGGTTTCCAACAAATTGCAAATATTTTTGTGCTTTGGGTTAATATCGTTAAATAATTTTAATAATTGTGATTGTTTTGATAACTAACCATATGGTAAGATATTACTATAACATTGAAGGAGATATTTTATGAGACAAGAAATTTTAAATATACTTACTACATATAACAGTTTAAAAAAGTACCCATTTAACCCCAATCATAACAGTTCATTGTTTGTTACAGTTAATTTCCCAAGGTCAATAGTTAATCAGCTTAATTTAGATGAATCAATGTATAAAGTTCAAGGTTCTGTTGGAGTAGGAAGATGGACGGATACCCCATGGATTAGTTTATTTAATAGGGAAATAACTGTAACAGCACAGAGAGGCTTTTATATAGTTTATCTGTTTAGAAAAGATATGCAGGGAGTATTTATGTCCCTAAACCAAGGAACAACATATATTGATAAAAAATATGAAGGCTTAAGGCCACGAGTTAAGATGAAAACTATAGCCTTAAATATTAGACAGAATTTAACTTATTCGTCTAACCTATCATTAGAAAAATAGATTTAGCAGCTACAACTAAGAATGCTAAGAATTACATGGCTGCACATATTTGCGGTAAATATTATCCTCTTAATAATATTCCAAGTGATAATGAATTATTAAATGATTTAAAAGAAATAATTGAGGTTTATAAGCAATTAGTAGTGTTCACTAAAGGAAGAACTGTTGAAGAAGCATTAAATTATTACCTTCAAAAGGAAGAAATTGAAGATACACAGTTTCAAAATGATATACTAGTTGCACCTTCAGCAGATACACCTAGAAAACCACAATCCATACCATCAAAAAGTCAGAGTAAAAATGCTGAAGCTTGGAAAAGAGACCCTAGTATTGCAAAAGAAGCAATAGAAAAAGCAAATTATCTTTGTGAGGTAGATCCTAACCATTTAACTTTTACATCTGAGGTAACCGGGGAAAATTTTCTTGAAGCACATCATTTAATTCCAATGCACAAACAAAGTCAATTTAAGTGGAGTCTGGATGTACCCGGTAACATTGCATCACTATGTCCTAATTGTCATAGAATGATTCATCACGTAAAGAGGGGTGAACGTAACAGACTTATTGAAAAATTATATAATTTAAAAAGGCGAAGCTTATATAACTTCGGAATAGGTATAACGATTGGAGGTCTAAAAGACATGTATATTGACTAGACTAGACTTGATTTAGGTAGAGGATAAGTTTTTTTAAAGTGAAGAATATGGTAAATTTATTTTAAGTTGTATAATTGGAGGGAGAACTATGAGTTTAGAAATAACAGATGAAAGAAATGATAAAAATAGTAATAAAAAATACCTTTCTAAACAATATACATATAGTCACCTAAGAGGCAGATTTAAGCTACCTTCATTTCAAAGAAGGTTGGTTTGGAGTGGAAAGCAAAAGGAGGAGTTTATTGAAACTTTAAGTTTTGGATTTCCGTTTGGTTCTGTTTTAATATACCAATATCCTGGAACCCAGAACTTAACACTTATAGATGGCCTTCAGCGTATATCCACTATCCAAGATTATGAAAAATCTCCTGAGAATTATATAGATCTTGATAATGAAGCTGATGACTTAATAAAAATTCTTCCATTAAATGACGAAGACAGAGAAAGTGAAAAGTTTGTTAAGGGTATAAAAAAGGAAATAAAAACAATCTTTAAAATCTTACTGCAGGAAACTGATCCAACACCTTTCTACTTGGAAGATGAAATAAAAAAAAGTGAGGTTTTATCAAGATATTATGATACTTCACTAACAAGAAGCATAGGTGAATTACAACATAATATCAGAATGAAAAAGGCGAATTTTTTAAGTGTAGATAATATTGAAATCCCAACAATTGAATTTTTAGGGGATGTTAGTGAATTAGCCAAAGTATTTGAAAACCTGAATAAAGGTGGTAAAAAGTTAACGAAATATCAGGTATTCGCTGCACAATGGTATAATGATACAATTAAATTAAATGATAAAAAAAATAACGAAAGACTACTGAATGCAATAATAAATAGATATGTTACCCTCAATGAAAATAGAGATATTAAAATTGAAAACTTCTCAGCTGATGAAATGCGTGAACAAAAAACAATAAATTTGTCAGAACTATGTTATGGGATGGGAAGACTTATACTAGAGGTATCCCAGGTATTTTATAGGGACACTAAAACTGTATTGGATGATCTAGCTGATGAAATTGGATATTCGACAATGGGTATTATATTCGGTGTCGATAATAAAAAGTTGCATACATTAAAAAATCAAGTTGATGAAGTTTTAAATGCAGATTTATTAGAAGATTTATTAGGAAAAGTATTAAAAATTTACTCTAACGTCAACTCTCATTATGAAAAGTATTTAAAACAATTTAAACAAGTAAAGTCATTCGAAAATAAAAAAATAAGCAACTTTAAATTTTTATCCTACTTTGCTGATTTATGGGTTCATAATTTTACTATAACTAAAGATGGTCAAATTAAAGATAATTCTACAGGTCAAGATAAAACATATTCAAAATCACTTAATAACTTGATATATTTTTATCTACAGGATGCTGCTTTAAATATTTGGGGTAATGCTGGCGATTCAAGATTAAATAGTTATTACTTAGATAAAAGTAGAACTTATTCAATAAGACCCTCAAAAGATGATTTTAAAGATACATTACACTTCTGGTGGAAAGATAGATTATCTAACCCAAGTTTAATGTTTGATGATGTATCAAAATTGGCCTTAACTGTTTACTATAATTTAATTAAAGACAATGGACTGGTCGAAGGTAGAAATAATGATTTTGAACATATAATTGTTAAAGCAAAGTTAAATAAAAGGTATTCAAAACTTAACATACCTGGTGGAACTCTGGGGAATATGACGTTTTTAGATAGTACCATAAATCGTGGAAAAAAAGATCTCAACTTATACAAAATAGTTGCTTCTGGTCAACAGATTGATGAGAAATTTAAAAATATAGCATTATATCCTACTGAACAAGACATAAATAAAATAGAAGTTAATCTTGAAAGTGATGATGCTGAAGAAGCTATCAAATTTATAACACAAAGAGGCAATACTATCATTGATGAATTAGTTGACAAAATGTATTTAAAAGAATAGACAACTCTATACAAAATAACAACAAAACCTTATGTTAATCGATTAAGGTTTTGTTTTTTGTAATTTTTTATGTCAATGAAAGGGGGAATTAGGGAAGCTTAATCAGGAGGAGAAGGAATGGAGAAATAAATAAAGGATAAAACATCCAAAATATAGAGTGGAATCAAAAACAAGAAATAAAAGTATTAACGAAGTTATTAGAGGAGTATAATAATTAAAAACAACATATACAGGGATATACAAAGGAATTAGATGTTATTTAAGTATATATAAATTAAATGTAGGTTATTCTGCTTACTAGGTAACCCTATGAATTGAATATGTTAATTTCAATCTAGTTAACTATACTTTAAATTAAATGACAAGGAACTTTACAACTCAAAATCGTATTCTGGTTCGATTTGACACCGAACACCAGTATCATAAATAGATCAGAAAATCAGAAATGTATTCTTCCTGAAAAGTATGTAGAATAATGCTTATAAAACTGCTTTACATTTTGCAACCACTATTTTATACTTGTAATATAATATTAAACATAGGAAGTAGTGTTAACTTCTTAACTATATACATAGCTTTTTAAATACAAAACGCAGCATCTGTAGCGGCAATGTTCCTAACAACAGAAGCTGTCGTAGCTGACCTACCAGAAAAAGACAATGCTGGTGGCGGCGGAATGCCTGACATGGGCGGCATGATGTAAACGAACATCATCAAACCCTATTAAATCAATGTTTTTTTGAGTTCCCACCCCTCTAAAAAGGGTGAAAACTCACAAAAAATAACATTTATTTTATGTTTATATCTGAAAGGGCGTTTTCGTACAAAGTACTTACTTTTGCGGAAGCGTCCTTTTTCATTTTCTTAGTGACATGTGTATAAATTTTCATTGTTGTTTTCATATCCTCATGACCTACTTTCTCCATGATTGTTGCAAGATCGATTCCTGCCTCTGTCATCATGCTAATACGAGTATGTCTGAAAATGTGCGGTGTAGCATGTTTATTTATGTTAGTTTTCTCATAGTCGATTCATACGGATGTCAGTTAAAATCTCACCATTGACATAATCAGAGGCATTGGAAGCTAAAAAATACTACTGCTCCCACCATATATTCTGGCTTTCCCCAACGTCCTGAGGGGATTCGCTCCAAAATTTTTCGATTACGTATTTCATCATTTATTATCGCAGTATTCATATCTGTTGCCATATAAACTTAATGGTGCTTTTGCTGAAAATAGAAAGGCTAATTTCCTACTAAAAATACTGAGAAATTAGTCTTTTTGTCAAATCCTTAATGTTGTAAATAGGGAAGTTGGCGATATCCCATGTAGGAAAATATGCATTTTCTTACATTCATTAAGTACCAATTATTATTTATATTGCACAGATTTGATAGTTATTTTGCGTGAACAAAATATAAAGGATCATCCATATTAGTCCTGACTAACATGGATGATCCTTTTATATCTATTAAACAAACACGCCCTCTTTCTTAAGACGCTAACTAAGGCTAATCGATTGTGAGGAAAACTCTTTTATGAAAGGTCAACTTTTTGAAAGTGTTCAACTGTCGGGGATAGGTCATAAAATTGATGCAGTTGATTTTTCTACTCTTGGTACTCCTTTGATTCTCTAAAACCAACTGTATGGTCTCTACTATTCGTACATTATATCCAGACAATAGGGTACGTTTTGTGGGTTCCCATTTTATTGCACAAAGCACCAGGGTCCAGGGAGGACAGCATAAATTAAAAAACTACTTGCCAACCTCTCCAAATAACATTAAACTCCTCGAGCTAACGATATCAGGATTGGGTCATTTTCTGAAGCCTTTACCAAAATCCAAATAAACGTCATCAAAAATAATTGGAAAGGTTTATTGATGCCTATATTCATTCAACCAAAGTAGCCTGTACAATATAACGATTGGGTGCATAACCGATATAATTAAATGGATAACATGTTGTAAGCGTCAAAGTAGGATCATCTTTTTCGACAATTACTGTCCGGTCATCTGCATCAGTAACCCATGTCGTAGTGATTTCATATTCATAAGTATCACCTTTGTAATGAACCATAAGAGTATCACCCTGACCAAGCTCGTCTAGTCCGGTGAAGACGGTGTCACGATGACCAGAAAGTACTGTATGACCGGAATCGCGATTAGGAACTGTCGTCCATTTACTGACATACATACCAACTCCTTGATCAAGTGTCTTTTCATCTGTACCCCAATAAGTTGTAAAACGCTTGTCCATTTTCGGGATATCCAGCATTGCTACTTCTGAGTCTTTTTTATAATCGAAATTGAGGTTGAGTGGGTCAACACCATTACGACTTTTATCTGGATTATCCTCTTTTGATTTTTTATTTTTTTTATCTGTATCAACAACTGCCGCTTTTGGATTCTCCGGTATTTTCGCAACCGACTGATTCGCCTGAAAATAACTCCAGCCATTATAAGCAAAAACAACGAAACCAATCACAAACAATAATATTGATAATATACGAATCATTGGTTTTTCCTCCTTAATACCTAAGAAAAGACAGACGATTGGATCGCCTGCCCTCAAGGATTACTGCCGTTTGCGTATACCCAGTCCACCAAGAACCATAGCGCCTAAACCACCTAGAATACCAAGTGGTAATGCCGTCGCAGTATCAGGCAGCTCGCCTCCCTGTTCACCAGATGATGTAGTGTCCTCGGATTTAGATGATGCAGCTTCATCGGATGAAGTAGACTCCTCTGATGAAGTGCTATTCGATTTGTTAACATCCTCGGATGTGGATGCATCATCATTGCTGGAAGCATCAGAATCACCAGCTGGAAGGCTCTCGCAAGGAAGTCCATCTTTTTCTCTATCTAACCCGTCTGGGTCATTTGGATGTTCTTCGAGATGTGCTTGTGCTTCCGCTTGCGTATCAAAATCCTCGCAATTCAGATCGCCTGAATGGTTAGCAAAGACTGCTTGAGCTGTCCCAAACATAAGTAGAGCTGAAAACAATACAGCTAAAGTTACTTTACATTTCATTTTGTTGATCCCTCCTTCTATTTATTCTAGCAATTATGATATATCCTATTATTCTAAAAACTGGATATATATGTAACTACTAAGTGCACTCTAACATATTTACAATTATGTTACAAAAAATTACATCATATTACAGTAATTTGATATTTTTCTATCAAAAAGGGGATCACTATTTATTGCAGACTAATTAGATTTATGTAGGGAACGGAGGTTACGATCACAAAGCCAAACTACATGTTGTCGTGAATTATGTAAACGTTTATAAAATCTCGTTTTCACAAGGGTTTTCCGTAGTAATAATATAGCAGCAGACCCAAGAAAGTTTTAAAGGGGTTTTTCCGTATTTTATAGATATAGATCTTCCTAGTGTCATAACTTAAAAGTATTGACACCAATTTCCGAGTGTAGTAGTATCAGTGTATCGTAAGGTGTCACAACATAGTGTCTTAAGTGAACTATAGAAAACGGGGTTATTACATATGAGATATGGCTATGCAAGGGTGAGTACGAAAGGACAAGCTACAAAAGGCAATTCGTTAGAAGATCAAATAAATAAATTAAAAGAAGAAGGTTGTCAAACGATCTTTCAAGATTCCTTTACAGGAACTAAAGCAGATCGCCCAAAATTTAAAGAACTTCTTTCCATACTAGAAACAGGTGATACACTAGTTGTCACTAAATTAGATCGCTTTGCACGGTCTACAGTGGACGCTATACATACAGTTAAAGAACTATTTGAACGTGGTGTAAAGGTTCATATTCTAAACATGGGATTAGTGGAAAATACACCTAATGGTAGACTTATTTTCACTATACTAAGTGCCTTTGCAGAATTTGAAAGAGATATGATTGTTGAGAGGACACAAGAAGGCAAGGCAATAGCTAAACAGCGTCCTGACTTTAGAGAGGGTAGACCAAAAACACATGGTAAAAAGAAAATAGAAAATGCTTTAAAGCTGTTAGAAACTAATTCATATAAAGAAGTGGCTGAGACCACAGGCATTTCAAAGAGTACCTTAATTAGGGCTAAGAAGAAGCGGGCGACACTATAAAAAGTGATCGTCTTTTTTATTTGTGCATACCCCTTTACAGAACACCCATCCGTACCTTGCCACACCTATCAATGTGCAGAAAAAAAGTTTTGAGAATGCCCATCAATGCACAGCGTCCAAGCGGATATTTCGGCAATAAAAAGCACCCCAGTCAAAGGTGCTTTTGCTGTTGTTATTTACCGTATGTTTTAATTAACCATTTTAAATTAGTTAAAGAAATATCACCATCACCAATAGGATCAATTTCATACTCTCCATCTTCTAATGCTTGTGGTAAATATGAAACTGCTTCCTCGTAGTAATCAACATGTAATCTTCTGATTATCTTGTGAAACTCTACGATGTCTAGCGTCTTTCCAAATTGAATTGAAAGTAACTCTGAAAGCCCTTGTGAACCAGTATACCAATGTAAATGCCCATCAGATAAATAATCGTCAGCATGTTTAGGTCTACATTTCTTCACAGCCCTATGATGAACAATTCTAAAGTTATCGGCTGTAAATTCTCTTTCATCCTCAGGTAAAAAGGAATCCCACTCTAACATCCCATCTTTTTCAGATTCAATAACTTCACCACAATAATCACAATACCATTGTTTTTTTAATTCTAATTTTAAGTCGAGTTCTTTAGTTTCTCCACTCATTATATCTCCCCCTCATCAGTTATAATTCGACAAAAGGGACTATTTTCCTGCTAATTAAGATACATTTCCTATATATAGTAACATTGATTTTAAAGAAAAAGTGGTACTAGTACAGTACCAATAAAACCCTTGAGTTTCTTTCTGACGCAGTTTTATAGTGGTCTTCTAGCCTTTGTAAATCTTGTTCATTCTTTCTCCTTAATTGTTCCTTCCATAATATCCTCAGAAGCAATTATAGTTATCTCGTCATTCTCGAATAATTTCAAATCAAGAGGATCAACATCTATGAAAATACGTTCAACAATTCCTTCTTCATTAGTCTCACCAAGCACAGGGTAAAATCCATCCATCTTCGTAGTAAATTTTATATCTAAGTTTTTTGTTTCAATATCCCCGATTCGAATTGTAGCTGTATCTGTAGCAACCTCACCTAAAAAAATAATGCCGTTCTTAACGTTTGTTTTCATTGTTAGTACCTCCTAGTTTTTTTGTGGTCTTGTGTTAAGTCCTTATCATGTTGGACTGTTTTCATTAACTCGGCTTCATACTTTTTTAACTATTTAACTTTGTCAGGAACACATATATATAATTCGTCACGTTCCAATTTAAAATTCGTATCTTTTCTGTTCTTCAATGGCTTCAGGGTCACCTAATTCCAGTAATTCATCGTGAATGGAAAAATACAAATCACCCTTAATTAAATCAGCCTTTTTCAAATGACAATCCATTTCTCCTATAATTTCCTTTAGTTCCTTCAATGTTTTAATGTAATCTTTTCTAGAGGCATTTAATATCACTCCTTTACTTTGTTATAAAATAGAATTTGCAACGGGAACGATATTATACATAGGTTTATAAATAAATAATCTTCAAGTTAACTAGAGTTAATCTAAAATAAGTGAGATTTAATTTAATTAAGGTAAGGGAAGTTGAAATAATTTTGAAACATAAAAGCCAGGATTTAATTACCCTGACTTGTAAGCTTTACTTTATTTTGAAACTCAAGAAATGATTGTTCAAATATCTCATTTTTTCTCTTTGATTCATCCAATTCCTTTTCTACTTCATTTAGTCGTTTCTTTAAAACTTCAAGCGATTTTGCAACATCAATGTTATCCTTCATAAATTTAATAGCATGTCTCACAGATTCCGCTTGACTAGGTGTTTTAAATGAACGCTTATCTAATTCATCCGTGAGTCCAAGTAAGTTTTTATATTCATCTTCATTCAATGATACTGACACATAACTTTCTCTATTCATAATATAATCCTCCAATAAGAATAAAACTACATACAGTTTACAAAACGTTAGACCAATAACAAAGAACCAAATCATAACTCGGCTAAAGCCTCGTGTTCGGGTTTACACCCTCACAATCATAGATTAGATCATTTTCTATTATTAGTTGAATCTATTATTAGTGCCAAACTAACATGGAGAAGGGTAGCCGTTTTTTTGGCTATCCCTTGGAATGTTAGTTGGTAGGGTTTTATAATAAATTTATATTATCTTTCTTATAAGGAAACACTCAACAAACCCAGTCGTACCAATGGGTACAGCGTTCGTTTACTAAGCTGTTAAAGTAAAGGGAAAATCTATAACTGATTGTCGAGATATTGTTCCAGTAAAGTTCTCATTCGTATAGATGGAATGTAAACATTTATGGGCTGTCCAGTTCTAATACGACTACGAAAAAGCCATTGGAGAATTTCCGATAGTGCAAACAGGTCAACATTAACCTCCACACCTTGCTTATTAAAGAAATGTTTTTTTAATGGATTCATGTATATATTAGCTAAATAAATACAAGTGCTTTTGTGCTGATATTCATTTGTAGCACGTGCGTTTACACTAACAAAATGTTCTTTTAACCCTTTAGGTGTTAGGTTATCCTTAAATTCTTTAAAGGTAGTCCACATTACTTCATCTGTAGATACATCACATTTATTGTAATAAAAGTTTTAGGCATTGTCCTTTATAACTTTCTTTGTGTCTTTACTTTTAATTTTCCTCTTTAAATCACTTACACTAAAATAACCGGGCTTATTTCCCATTTTATTCATATCTTTTTTGTCCTTAGCTGATAGGTAGTAAATGTTAATCAGTTCCTTTAGGTGTGACCGATCTTCATTTTTAAAAGAAACATATGGTGCTAATTTATATTCAGTTCCTTCCTTTAAAATTGACTTATAATCATACTTTTGACCAAATAAATCAAAATAAGCACGTTGAATCTGTCCATCAAACATATAAGTTAAAATATAAACTTCCTCAAAACATTTAAAAGTATCTACTGGAAACGTCCAATATACTGCAATAGGTTCGTTAGTTTTATCTGTGTACATCATTAAGTTTCCAGAGTTAGCTAAGTTCTTCAACTTTTCGAAATAGCCTTTTTTATAATTGGATTCCTTCCAGTGTACAACCCCTTTATTATCTACTTCTATCACTTCATTTTTGGTTAACATCTTTAAATCATCTTTTGAAATATCTTCTTGTTTAATTACATCCATGACCTCATCAAGAATTAACGTGTAATTCTCCATATCTAACAGATCAATCACCTCACTATCAACACTTTTAAAAAGGGCATGGGTAGAAACAATATTTTCACCATTAGCAATCAGGCGTTTTATATCCTCTAATTTTGTATTATTCTTATCGTCTACTTGTGGCTGTTTAAAGTTGTGGTCAACTGATACTATCACCCTGTCCACTTCTCCCTTAAATGGCGTGATGTAAATAAACTTTTGATAGGTTGGTGCATTTTTCATGAACTGTATAGCCCAGCTAGTTTTTCCACTTCCCATAATTGAATCAATAATGTTTATTTTCGTTGTTTTAGGCTTTTGGCATAACATTAAATTATCGTCCTTTCTTCATGTGATTACAAAGTCTCACTTGCATTTTCCACATGAATTAGGACAACAAAGTTAAAGTAATAATCCTATAATACTTTCCCTCTTCATGTGCTTACACTTATTAACTGGCAAACGGACATGAAAAAAGGACATTAACTTTATAAATCTTTAATGATTTGTTATTTTCCCTTGACTTTTGGTTTTGACTTCCACTGAATTAACTAGATTTGTCTAGGAAATATTGGACAGAAGAATGACTACCTTTACAGCACTCAAAAAAATTAAGTGTTATAAAAGTAATCGTCCTTTAATACTGAATTGAACTGAGTTTGCTGAGGATTCCACCGTATCACCTTGTTTGAACGCTTGGATTTCTCCAACAACGAACTTTCTACATACAAAGCTAGTCCTATATGCTATTGTCTTTTCGTTGCTACCTGCACCATAATGCACCTAGCTACCAAACCGAACCGTTAATGGTCGTTCGCACCTAGTAACCACCAGCAAACAAGGAAAACTGTTAATGTGATTACGATTGTATTTTCTACATTGGCTACAACCAGTACCTATCAAGTTTATTTTAACAACGTGTTATTTGGTTTCCACGTTGGATATACCGTAAAAAAGACAATACTAAAGACACCTTGCATTTTTTCAATTTTTTCGATAAAATAAATACAAGAATTACGATATTTCGTATTCAGTTTTATAGTGTAAAGTTTGTGTCACCTACGGCGAATAGGTGGCTTTTTCTTTTGCATTATTTTTCTACAACCACTTTAGGATTGTGTAATTCATATGCTAGTTGCTTTATATTTTCATCATCATTTACAAGCCAGTATTTATCTAATACACTTACGATTTTTCCAATTTCATCATAAGAACAATCAAGTTTTATTTTCCCTTTTCCAACATTTTCGGCTATCATAGTTTAACTTCACCCCTTACCTTATATATCCAAGTTGTTTAAAGGATTGTACTTGTCATTTTGTTCTTTCAATTCATTTCCCCACATAGCTACATAACGCATTGTTACAGAAATATTCTCATGTCTCATCATCTTCTGAATAGCAAATGCAGACATTCCACTCATGGCTAATCTATGGCAAAAACTGTGCCTAAAAGTGTGTGGTGATACCCTTACGTTTGAAAAGTTCATTTTCTTTTGTAGGTTTTGAAATACTAACATAATGGAGTTTTGTGTCATTTGTGTATTATCTCTATTCACAAAGACATAATCACTTAGCTTTTCAAAACGTCTTTTGCAAAATAAATAGTAAGCTGATATTTCTTTAGCAAGTTTTTCAGTTAAAAATACAATCTCCTTCTTTCTATTTTTTCCGTACACAGACATAGTTAAGTTTTCTAAATCTACATCAGACCATTTTAAATTGATGATTTCAGTTCTTCTAACCCCTGTTCCTAGAAAAGTTAGGATTAACATATACCCTCGATACGCAAAATAGCTTTGTTCCCTCCTCCTGAGACCGCGATAATAACTTAACATTTGATGTATCTGTTCATCATTGAATACATCAATTTTAATATCCTCTTTTTGACGTTTAACCTTTGTTGCAACATTATCCTTTACCATTGTTTCTTCAACCATATAATTTAGAAACGCCCTAATCCGTTGCAGTTTTGTATTTATCGTGCCTGCCGAATTACCTTTGTTTTGACAAAATCTTAAGTAATTTCTAACGTGACTTACTTCAATTTCTTCAACATTAAGGATATTATTTTCGTGACAATAATCTATAAACCCTCCTAATAGAACTTTATAGTTTTGAATGTTAATTTTGGTTGTATTCCTAAATTTACGATCATCTAAAAAATCTTGATATGCAAATTTTAAAAGCACAAAAAAGACTACCCCCTAATTTTAGGAAGTAGTCTTCTCATAACTAACTATTTATACATTAAACAGCTTCACAAAAGCTAGGCTAAATGTGTAGGAAATTCCCTACATCATGCCGCCCATTCCACCCATGCCGCCCATGTCAGGCATTCCGCCGCCACCAGCATTGTCTTTTTCTGGTAGGTCAGCTACGACAGCTTCTGTAGTTAGGAACATTGCCGCTACAGATGCTGCGTTTTGTAGTGCGTAACGCGTTACTTTAGTTGGGTCAACGATACCAGCTTCAACCATGTTTACCCATTCGCCAGATGCTGCGTTGAATCCTACACCAACTTTTTCACCTTTAAGGCGTTCTACGATAATAGAACCTTCAAGGCCAGCGTTGTGTGCAATTTGGCGAACTGGTTCTTCCAGTGCACGACGTACGATGTTAGCACCAGTAGCTTCGTCACCAGTTAAATTTAATTCACTTACTTGTTTATAAACGTTTACTAGAGCAGTACCACCACCAGCTACGATACCTTCTTCGACAGCTGCGCGAGTAGAGTTTAATGCATCTTCAATACGTAGTTTACGTTCTTTTAATTCTGTTTCAGTTGCAGCACCAACTTTGATAACTGCTACTCCGCCTGCTAGTTTAGCAAGACGTTCTTGTAATTTTTCTTTATCAAATTCAGAAGTAGATTCTTCAGCTTGTGCACGAATTTGTGCTACACGAGAAGAAATTGCTTCTGGATTACCAGATCCTTCTACTACTGTTGTTGTATCTTTTGTAACAACAATTTTAGAAGCGCGACCTAATTGTTCCATTGTAGTACTCTTAAGATCGAGTCCTAGATCTTCTGTGATTACTTCAGCACCTGTCAATGTAGCAAGATCTTCAAGCATTGCTTTACGACGATCGCCAAATCCAGGAGCTTTTACTGCAACTGCATTAAATGTTCCGCGAAGCTTGTTCACTACTAATGTTGCAAGTGCTTCACCTTCAACATCTTCAGCTACTAATAGAAGTGGCTTACCTTGTTGTACCACTTGCTCTAATACTGGTAATACTTCTTGAATGTTACCAATCTTCTTATCTGTGATTAGAATATATGGATCTTCTAGTACTGCTTCCATTTTGTCTTGGTCAGTAACCATGTATGGAGAAGAATATCCACGATCAAATTGCATACCTTCAACAACTTCTAGTTCCGTGTTAAAGCCCTTTGATTCTTCAATTGTGATAACACCATCATTACCAACACGTTCCATTGCTTCTGCAATTAGTTTACCAACTTCATCGTCACCTGAAGAAATAGCTGCAACTTGTGCAATCGATTCTTTGCTTTCGATAGGTTTTGAAATAGATTGTAGTTCTCTTACTGCAAGTTCTACAGCTTTTTCAATTCCACGACGAACGCCAACTGGGTTTGCTCCAGATGCAACGTTTTTAAGACCTTCACGGATCATTGCTTGTGCTAATACTGTTGCAGTTGTTGTACCGTCACCAGCAACATCATTTGTTTTTGATGCTACTTCAGATACAAGCTGTGCACCCATATTTTCGAATTGATCTTCTAGTTCAATTTCTTTTGCAATTGTTACACCATCATTTGTAATTAATGGTGAACCAAATTTTTTATCTAAAACAACGTTACGGCCTTTTGGTCCGAGTGTTACTTTTACTGCATCTGCTAATGTATCTACACCGCGTAACATTGCACGGCGAGCGTCTTCACTAAATTTAATTTCTTTAGCCATAATTAAATGCCCTCCTTAAATTCATTTCATAAGTAATTAATCGTTGCTATTAGCTAACAACTGCTAAGATGTCATTTTCACGAAGAATTAAGTATTCTGTACCGTCATATTTCACTTCTGTACCAGCAAATTTTGAGAAAATAATGCGATCTCCTTCAGAAACCTCGAGTGCAATTTTTTCTCCATTATCTGTTACGCGACCAGATCCCACTGCAACAATCTTACCTTCTTGAGGCTTTTCCTTTGCAGAGTCTGGAAGTACAATACCGCTTGCAGTTTTTTCTTCTTGTTCAACAAGCTCGATTACAACACGATCTCCTAGTGGCTTAATCATGTAGACATCCTCCTTAATTCATTTGCTTTATTAATTATTAGCACTCTAAACACCTGAGTGCTAATTCCAATTATTATCATATAAAAACCTCGCTAAAATTGCAAGCATTCAAAGCTATATTTTTCAAAAAACTTTTCTTTTGCCTTTATTCATAGACCATTCTATTATAAGCATGGTAACAAATATGATAAAATGATTAGTAGAGTTCTAAAAAACTTGGTTAATAGCACTGCACAGTGTTGCATACACTAGTTAACATATATATTTGATTACTAAAGGAGTCGTTTCACTTTGACCAAGCGTTATTGGTATGTCATTTTAACCTACATTATTATGCAATTCTCTGGGATAGTCTTTGCGCCAATTTTATTTGCGACGTTACCTATTAGCGAGTTCCAAGCTGTTATATACTGGACAATCTTTAGCTTCGCAGCTGGACTAGTTGTCATTCTTTTGATTATGAAACCGTACATGAAAATGCCTTCTACACGTGATGCTGCGAAACCTGGTGCCATTGTTCTATGGTCAATCGTAGGTGTGTTCATGGCCTACTTTGCCCAGTATATTGCAGGCATTATTGAAATACAGGTATTAGGCATTAAGCCAGGATCTGCAAACACTGAAATGATAATTGACATTACACGTGCAGCACCTATATTTATGATTATCCCAGCGATAATCGCACCTATTGTAGAAGAAGTTATTTTCAGGAAGATTATTTTTGGGAATTTCTATAAAAAAATGAACTTCTTTTTAGCAGCCTTACTTTCTGCGTTGGTGTTTGGACTCATTCACGGAGAACCGGAACACATTCTTATCTATAGTTCAATGGGATTTGTTTTTGCTTACCTTTATGTAAAAACAAAACGGATACTCGTTCCAATCATTGTCCATATGGCATTAAACTCCATATCTGTACTTGTTCAATTTTCGTTATCGCCAGAAGACATAGAAAAAATGCAAAAGCAGCTCGAACAAATGCAAATGATTTTAATTGGGGGCTAATATATTTATGAGGACTTCACCAAAAGTAATGGCGAATATATACTTTATTATGGGTGTATTATTTGTATACATGGCTACGCAAAGCGCCGGAGAAACCGTGTGGAATACCGCAACCATGTTATTCGCTATCATTGCTACATTAGACTTTGGTGTGGCAATTCGGCTTATGCGAAACCATGTACGAAACAAAAAAAACAAGGAGTAGCCATTTAATCGGCTACTCCTTGTTTTTTTCACGTAAGAAAAGCACAAGCGCCTTGGTTAGCCTCAGGAAAGTTTAAGAAGAGTCTATTCGTGAAGGTGTTATCACAATGAAATTCATCGTAACGTTCGATCCGAGATTTCAACGCTTATTTCGCCCTTCGCAATTAGGGACTAGGCGAATGGCCAGTTTTTCTAATCATGTACGTTCATTTGAAGCATATAATGAATGATATCAGGACAAGTTGGAGGAGAATATGCATGACAGTTCCCTTATTACTTACACTTTTTGTTATTTTCGTTTTATCTTCATCTGTTATAATCCTCACCATTTATAACCGCAATAGCCTTCCAAAAATGACAGGTATGATGATTGCCATGTCTATCGGAATGATTGTCGGGTTAACAATAGGTGTAATCTTCGGTATTTTTCTAACTGGAGATTTATATTACTCTACTGTACTAAGTATCATAGTCGGGGTGACAGCTGGCTTTTTAGCAGGATTACCTATTAGTTTGGTTGCAGTTCTGGATGGTACACTATCCGGTATTATGGGTGGCATGATGGGAGCAATGCTTGGAGTAATGGCTACGCATGAATTTCAGGATTCCTTAATCAGAATGATGTTCATGTTATTTATTTCGATCGTTTTAATTCTTATTCAGTTGATCAGACAGGAATCTTTAAACAAAAATTCAAATCAGCCCTTTATTGTTCTTTGTTTATTTGCATTCGTATTATTCATTATTGTCTATAATCAACTGGGACCGATCATCCCTATTTCAGAGGAACCAAATCAAATTGAACACAATCAGTATAGTGCTAACCTGTTATGACTCCTAACATGAGCTTATTTGCCGTGTACTATTTTTTTATCTAAAGTATGAACATATGTTAATATATACATATAATAAGGTAGTCGAATTGATTACAAAAGCGAGGGAACAATAATGACGGATTCCAAAGCTAAACAAAAAAATTTTAAACAACTAGACGAAGAAATATTGTTTGTCGTCTCCCAAACATTCAAGGCTTTGGGTGACCCTACCAGAGTTCGCATTCTACACCTGCTTTTTCAAAGAGAATTATCTGTGAATGATATTGCAGAAAAGTTGCATCTTAGGCAATCAACCGTATCTCATCAATTGCGTTTCTTGAAAAATTTACGACTAGTAAAGTTTCGACGAGACGGTACTACCCTATTCTACTCACATGATGATGAACACGTCATGAATGTATTAAAACAAACGATAGAGCACGCTAGTCACAGTTAGGAGGTATTTAAATGGGGCATGGACACGAGCATGACCATACTCATGGTGCAAACAAAAAAGCTTTATTAATAAGTTTTATCATAACAACTGCATTCATGATCGTTGAGGCGATTGGGGGTTTTGTTACAAATAGTCTAGCTTTACTTTCTGATGCTGGGCATATGTTGAGTGATTCTGTATCACTTGGTGTTGGTGTATTAGCTTTTATTTTTGGTGAAAAAGTTGCAAGCCACAGTAAAACATATGGGTATAAACGGTTTGAAATACTTGCTGCTCTATTCAATGGCGTAACACTTACGATCATTTCCATCTACATTTTATATGAAGCATATCAACGGTTTGCCAACCCACCCGAAGTAGCGTCGACTGGAATGTTAGTGATTGCGATTATCGGGCTATGCGTGAACCTTAGTGTTGCATGGATATTAATGCGTGGGGATACCAAGGATAATTTAAATCTGCGTGCAGCATTTTTACATGTACTGGGTGACCTGCTTGGTTCCGTTGGAGCAATTGTCGCAGCTTTACTCATCCTGTTTTTCAACTGGGGATGGGCCGATCCACTAGCAAGTGTTATTGTTGCTATTCTTGTATTGATAAGTGGATGGAGAGTAACAATGGATGCCATTCATGTATTGATGGAAGGCACTCCAAAGAATATTGAATTGGATGATATTATTCATACAATGGAAACTGTAACAGGAATAATAAGCATCCATGATTTACATGTATGGTGTATCACCAGTGGGCAAAATGCACTTTCCTGTCATGCGGTAGTGAATGGGGATTTATCCATTCATGAAGGTCAAAAATTATTACGAACGATTGAACATGAGTTGGAGCACAAAGGAATTGGTCATGTAACAATTCAGATGGAAAATAATGAACACCCACATGATAATTCATTGATGTGCCAACATGAACAGGATTCTTCCCATAGTCATTAATAATACCCCTCAGCTGAACTTTCAGGTGAGGGGTATTTTAATTAGTTTAAAAAGGTCATTCATCGCTATATTTCGCGTGCATTAAACGTAGAGAATTAAGTACTACGATTAAGGTAGCCCCCATATCAGCAAATATTGCCAACCATAAGGTAAGCCAGCCGGGAATTATTAATAGAAGAGCTAGCACCTTTAATGCTAAGGCAAAAGAGACATTTTGCTTAATAATCGATAGTGTTTTTCTGCTCAAAGAAATAGTGTATGGAAGCTTTTCTAAATCATCCGCCATCAATGCTATATCAGCGGTTTCCAATGCCGTATCTGTTCCAGCCCCACCCATCGCAATACCAACCGTTGCAGTTGCAAGTGCTGGTGAATCATTGACACCGTCTCCGACCATTGCTACCTTTCCATACCGTTCATGTAGGGTCTTTATTGACTCCAATTTATCTTGTGGCATAAGTTCTGCTCTAGTCTCACTTAATCCTAGTTGATTTCCAATAGCCTTTCCAGTTGCCTCATTATCACCAGTCAGCATAACTGTTTTTTCAATACCAAGCTTATGAAGTTTTCGAATAATAGATGGACTACTTGCTCGAACTTGATCTGCTACAGCAAGTAAACCTTTTACCTCTAGTTCCGTTCCAATTAGCATAACCGTTTTACCCTGCATTTGTAATTCTTTAATCTGTTGTTTTGTACCAGTTGATATTGAAACCATTTCTTCAAATAATGATGGATTTCCAATAAAATAAACTGTACTATTTACGGTTGCCTTTGCACCTTTACCAGTGATCGACTGAAAATCCTCAGCTTCATATGCATTTACCTGTTCATTAGCTGCTTTACGTATGATTGCAGATGCCAATGGATGCTGAGAATACGCTTCAATTGCTTTTGCGACACCCAAAATTTCGTCATGACTCATCTCAGATAATCTAATGACTTCCGTAACTTCTGGCTTTCCTTCTGTCAGCGTGCCAGTTTTATCAAAAGCAATAACTTTTAATCTTCCCGTTTCCTCCAGATGAATGCCGCCTTTTATTAAAACCCCTTTACGGGCTGCGTTTCCTATTGCTGTTACAATTGCCACTGGTGTCGAAATTACCAAAGCGCAAGGACAACCAACCACAAGCACCGCAAGCCCACTATATACCCATTCAGACCATTCCTCCCCCCAAAATAGAGGTGGGATCACTGCCACTAATAATGCAATTATCATAATAGCAGGGGTATAATACTTCGCAAATCTATCCACAAACTGTTGAGATGGAGCGCGCTCTGCCTGGGCTTCTTCAACTAAATGAATAATTTTAGCAATCGTCGTATCTTCCACGTGTTTGGTAACACGTACCTCTAAGGATCCCTCTTCATTCAGTGTCCCCGCAAATACCTCATCTCCGGCAGTTTTGTAGGCAGGAATTGACTCACCTGTGATCGTTGCTTGATTGATAGAAGACTGACCCTTTACAACCTCACCATCCATTGCAATTTTTTGTCCAGGTTTGATAAGCATAATATCACCAATCCGAACGTTTTCTACATCGATTTCTATTACTGCTTGATTACGTTTTATGGTTGCTCGATTTGGTGCAATGTCCATTAGTGCCTGAATCGATTGCCTTGCTTTATCCATCGAGTAACTTTCTAAAGCTTCACTCAGTGCAAACAAGAAGACTACTACTGCTCCTTCCCCCCACTCCCCAATAATAACTGCACCAATAACCGCTATAGTCATTAAAGTTTTCATATCAAACTGTAGTTTCATTAAGTTTTTAAAGCCTACTGTAAACAAATCAAATCCACCGATTAAAATAGCTACTCCGAATGTTCCTATTGTAATTGGGCTTTTTTCTCCTAGTTGGATAGAAAGAATGTAACCTGTAATAATGAAAAAAAGGGCTATCATTGCCATGATGTTATCGCGTTTTTTCCAGAAAGATACCTTTTTCCCAAGTTGACGTTGTCGTTCTGGATACACTTTAATGCCGTCGAAGGAACCAGCTTGTTCTAACTGTTCAATAGAGGCCCCACCATGAACGGTTATTTTAGACGCTCCAAAGTTTAATTGGACGTCTTCTACTGTTTGTATGTTACGTATGTTTTTCTCAAACTTTGCTGCACAATTTGTACAGGACAAACCTTGTAACCGATAAACATTCTTGTTAGTTTCCACTATTATCATCTTCTTTCCCATGAACCATAGCGATATATACCAATTGATGAACATGATCATCCGCTAATGAATAAAAAACCAACTTGCCTTCTTTTCGATACTTGGCTAATCTCATATTTCGTAAAAGACGTAAATGATGGGAAGCAGTTGCAGTAGTCGATCCGATAATATTAGCTACGTCACATACACATAACTCTTTTTCTAATGTTAGTGCATAGGCAATTTTTAAACGTGTGGCATCCGATAATGCCTTGAAAATCAATTCAATCCCACTCACCTGGTCCATTTTTGGTTGAATTCGATTTACTTTTTCCGCGTCAAAACAAAATGTATCGCACGTATCTTTAGGAGTTTGTATTACTTTCTCGTCATTCATTTCATTCACCTTCATTCAAATGATTGTTTGATTATTTGTTTATAGTGTATGCTTCCTAAAAATTATTGTCAATTCATCTAAAAATTTTATGGGTCTATATTCTGTAAGTGATTAACGAAGGCTAATGCATAATTACGGACATTTTCCAGATAATACAGATAAAAATATAATTTGGAGGACGTTAGAAATGAGTGAAACCAGTCACAAACCTTTAACAGCACCAGAAATGGCTAATTTATGGTCGTGCTATATGACAAACAGCATGACAAAATGTGTTATAACGTATGGCCTACATTTAAACGAGGATGAGGATATACAACCCCACTTACAAACTGCGTATGACCAGGCTGTATATGCGCTCGATGAAATCAAAAGCATCTTTTTAAGCGAGAATTTCCCGGTTCCCGTGGGGTTTACAAAACATGATGTTAACCTAAAAGCAAAACGTCTATTTAAGGATACTTTCTTTTTGGAATACCTGAACAAAATGGGGAAACTTGGAACACCACAATATGGCAGATATCATTCGATGTCTATACGTGAGGACGTTCGAAATATCTTCAATACTTGTCTTAGTAATTCTGCCACCTTATACAACCAGACGACAGAAACCATGCTTGCTAAAGGTATTCTAATCAGGGCACCTCATATCTCGATACCTAAAAAAGTAAGATTTGTTAAGCGTAAAGATTTTATGGGCGGTTTTCCATTATTTAATGAGAAACGCCCACTTACGGCAATTGAAATCTCGCATCTGTCTACTAACTTGGAGACAAATGTACTTGGATTTATGATTTGCACTGCTTTCGGTCAAACCGCTGAATCAAAGACGATCAGGAGATATATGTTAAGAGGGAAAGAGATTTCGAAAAAGCATATCAGAGTGTTTAGTGACACATTAATCGATAGTGATATACAAGCACCGATGAGCTGGGATGCAGGTTCTTTAAATTCTATCGAAAACGTTTTTTCAGAAAAACTAATGATGTACCACGTTGTCCTCCTTTCTGCAGCGGGAACAGGTAATTACGGTATAGCTTGTGCAGAGAGTATGAGAAGTGATTTACCTCTATGTTACGTTCGATTGGCAGTGGAAGTTGCCCATTATGCGAAAGATGGCACAGATATCATGATTAAAAATGGTTGGATGGAAGAACCACCGCAAGCTGATGACCGAGATAAGCTGATTAAGCAAAAAAGAAGCTAACAAAAGAAGCAGAGGTTGATTCCTCTGCTTCTTTTGTTAGCTTTTAAGATTGCTTAACCGCTAATCCATTTCTGACCCTTCATTTAGCGGGTAATGTTTTAAAAAGTATACCAATGCCTGCAGTTCAACAGCAAGATCAATATGGTGTACGCGAATGTTGTCTGGCACGGTAATCCTTGCGGGCGTAAAATTCAATATACCTGAAACACCAGTATTAACTAACCGCTCTGTGATACCCTCTGCCTCACTTGAAGGAACTGTCAATATGGCAACATGTACGTCTTTCATTTTTTCCTCTAATTGATCAATATGATAAACAGGTATGCCACCGATGTCAGATCCGACTTTACTTGGTTCTGCATCAAATGCCATCATTATTTTTGTATTATTATTTTTCATAAAATTATAGTGAAGGAATGCTGTACCTAGATTTCCAACGCCAATTAGTGCAACTTCAGTTAGTTCATCCTGGTCCAATGTTTTCCTGAAAAATTCTAATAGATAGTCAACATTGTAGCCATAGCCTTTTTTGCCTAAGGCACCAAAATAGGAAAAGTCCCTGCGAATTGTAGCGGAATCTACCTTTACAGCCTCACTTAACTCTTTAGACGAAACACGCGTTTTCCCTTGGAGATGCAAATTATTGATAAACCGGTAATATAACGGTAAACGCTTAGCAGTAGCCTGTGGAATTTTATGTTGTACCACTATTATTCCCCCTTTCCTCAGCGCCTGAAATCTCCTGAATTGCCGCCTTTTTTCTCGATTAAATACGTTTTGCCGATAACCATTCCTTTATCTAATGCTTTACACATATCGTAAACAGTTAACGCAGTTGCAGAGGCGGCAGTTAGTGCCTCCATTTCAACACCGGTACTTCCCTTTGTTTTCACATAGGATTCTATGATTAATTCGTACTTATTATCTGATAAACTCCAGTCAAACGAAATGTCTATTCCTTTTAATTGTAAGGGATGACACATCGGAATCCAGTCCGGCGTCTTCTTTGCTGCCATAATTCCAGCGATCTGGGCAACTGCAAGTACATCACCTTTTTCAATTCCTTGATCCACTATTTTTGTATATATTTCTTCTGATACAACTATACTCGTTCTAGCCGAGGCAATCCGTTCTGTTTCTTTTTTCTCACTAATATCCACCATTTTCGCTCTACCTTGTTGATTAAAGTGAGTGAAATCAGTCATGTACTCATCTCCAATTTTAACGTTATAGTACATTCTAGCAGAAAATTTATAAGAAGTCGTGATTATTTTCACATTTAAATATTGCTTGGTAATTGAGATATGCGATACACTTATAATACTGAGGTGAGCGCAATGATTATTATGCAATTGAATGACGTTAGTAAGTCATTTGGAGCAGAAAAAATATTATCAAATATAAAGCTTGAAATTAAAGATCAGGATCGAATTGCGATCGTTGGTAGAAATGGTGCAGGGAAATCAACCTTACTCAAAATAATGGCTGGCGAATTTTCCTATGACGAGGGTGTTATGCACAAACCAAAAGACCTAACAATTGGTTATCTATCCCAGCACACTGGTCTTGAATCTACTAAAACAATTTGGGATGAAATGCTGGATGTGTTTCAGGCATTAATCCAAAAAGAACAAGAACTCAGGAAACTTGAAAAAAATATGGAACAAGCATCTACTTTGTCTGATGATAACTATAACCAGCTCTTACAAGAATATGACACAAAACAGCAGGCTTTTATCACAGAAGGCGGATACTCATACGCGTCATCGATTAAATCGGTACTAAGCGGCCTTCATTTTTATGAGGACGATTACCAAACATCAATAAGCACATTAAGTGGTGGCCAAAAAACACGATTAGCATTAGGTAAGTTGTTATTACAAAAGCCTGCTTTACTCATTCTTGACGAACCTACTAACCATTTAGACATTGAAACGCTCGGTTGGCTTGAAAATTATTTAGCAAGTTATCCAGGCGCCGTTACAATTGTATCTCATGATCGTTACTTTTTAGACAAGACTGTAAACATTGTCTATGAAATTTCCTATCATAAAGTTAGGAAGTATCATGGATCATACAGTAAGTATCTGGAAAAACGTGCACTTGATTACGAACAAGAAATGAAGGAATTTGAAAAACAACAATCTGAAATTAAACAGCTTGAAGACTTTGTACAAAAAAATATTGTTAGAGCTTCCACAACAAAACGTGCACAAAGTAGAAGGAAAAAGTTGGATAAAATGGAAAAGTTGGACAGGCCTAAGGGTGATGAGTCCTCAGCAAAATTTTCTTTTGATTCAAACAGGAGAAGTGGCAATGACGTATTAAAAATAAATAACCTGGCGTTTCGATATAGTGATGAGGATAGATTTCTGTTCGAAGGTATGAATCTCGCTATAAATCGTAGCGACAGTATCGCACTTGTCGGGCCAAATGGAATTGGTAAAACGACCTTATTAAAAATGATAACTGGACAATACCAGCCAAGTACAGGCTCCATTCAAATCGGAGCCAATGTAGAAATAGGCTACTATGACCAGGAGCAAACGAACTTAAATCCAAATAATACCGTTCTTCAGGAACTATGGGATAAATATCCAAATGAAAAAGAAAAAGATATTCGTACCGTTCTGGGTAACTTTTTATTCTCCGGTGACGATGTTTTAAAGCCTGTACATGCTCTAAGTGGTGGTGAGAAAGCTCGATTATCGCTGGCTAAGCTGATGATGCTTCATGCCAATTTCTTAATACTGGATGAACCAACAAACCATCTGGATATTGATAGTAAAGAAGTGTTAGAATCAGCATTAATTGACTATAACGGTACTATCATATTTGTCTCACATGACCGCTATTTTATCAATAAAATTGCCGAACAAGTAGTTGAAATTCAAGCAGATCATGTGACTGGATACCTAGGTGATTACGATTACTACGTTGCTAAAAAAGAAGAACAAGCTGAGAGAGAACGGCTACAACGAGAGCAAACAAAAGCAACACAGGTTGATACAGGAAAATTGAGTTATAAAGAAGAAAAAGTACGACAACGTGCGGAACGAAAAGTTCAACGACGAATAGAAGAGTTGGAAAACTTAATTGAGGAACGGGAAAATGAACTGGCAGAACTAGAATTAGAAATGACGAAACCTGAAGTTTTTCAGGATCACGAGAGATCTTTAGCGCTGACAAAGGAAACTAGCGTTATTAAACAAACGCTTGAACAACTAATGGAAGAATGGACTGAACTCCAAGAATAAGGACATTCTTTTTAATCAATCACTGCCCCATTACACCAATTAACATAAATAAGAAAAGCTCAGGGTGCCTTGAAAGACACGACAAGCATAAGCAGAGCGGTG
>NZ_JBYQFJ010000034.1:0-29872 GCF_057836705.1 Virgibacillus carmonensis
CACGGAAGCGAACTGCTTATGTCTCGAGTGTCTAGGCGCTGGAGCTAGACAGATTTTCGCCAAAATTTTATATCTTTGCTCACGAAAAAATTGGAGAGGGATTTCGCTCCCCCTCCATCTAATTTCTATAAAATTTGACGGTCCCAATAACGATGTGCCGCAATCGCTTTAACAAAGTCTGAGGCAAATTCATCCATATCATCATTGACAATCACGCCAACATTATCTGCTTTGCCACTTGATTCCAACCATTTCTTCCCTTCTTGTGTGCCACCAATCGGTTTAAAGTGGGAAAACGCCTCGTTAATAAAGTAAGCTGTTTCTCGGTGGAATTTTCCACTTACATCTTTACCACCAACTACATAAATGGCATCAAATAATACCGATTCACCTGTCAAAAATGTATGATCCGCTTTTAATACTGTTCCATCATTACCTGTCACTTTTCCGAGTTTTTCACTTACGACCTCAGGTTCTACCCCGTCTACCTTAAGGACATTCAACACTTTTAATACCTCACTACCATTAAATCCATCATCAAGCAAAACGGCAACTTTACGTGTTTTTGCTTTTTTATTGGTATTTTCCTGACTTAAGGCAGGTGAAGTTTTGGTAACGTCTGATCCTCCATGTTGAGGAGGTGCAATACCAATTGCTTCAGCAACTGTTTCAGCTAACTCCTTATTTACATGGGCAAACATATCAACCACTTGTCGTTGCACGGATTCACTCTCTACCTTCCCGAGTTCAAAGCTAAAGGCTTCCTTGATATGTTCTTTCTCTGGTTTACTCATACTGTTCCAAAACAATGTTGCTTGCGTGAAATGATCCTTAAAACTTTCACTGCGGGCACGAACCTTACGTCCATCCACTTTTTCCTGATAATGAATATAACCGCCCTCTTCCTCACTTGAAGTTGCAGGAGTATTTTTAGCTAATGAATTATTGTGGTAACTTACTTGACCTTTGTTAATCGTTTGCCTTCCTATGCCATCCCGTTGATTATTATGAAATGGACATACAGGTCGATTGACCGGAAGTTCGTGGAAATTTGGGCCTCCTAAGCGGCTTAACTGTGTATCTGTATAAGAAAATAAACGACCTTGTAATAATGGATCATTTGAAAAATCAATTCCAGGTACAACATGTCCAGGATGGAATGCAACCTGTTCCGTTTCTGCAAACACATTATCGACATTACGATTCAATGTCATTTTTCCAATGATTTTCACTGGCACATCCTCTTCTGGCCAAAGTTTTGTTGGATCTAATATATCAAAGTCAAACTTGAATTCATCTGATTCACCAATAATTTGAACACCTAATTCATATTCTGGATAATCTCCATTTTCAATCGCCTCAAACATATCTGCTCGATGGAAGTCAGGATTCTTACCATTAATTTTTTGTGCTTCATCCCATACTACGGAATGTGTTCCAAGTATTGGTTTCCAATGGAATTTTACAAAATGGGCCTTTCCTTCGTCATTCACAAATCGAAAAGTATGAACGCCGAAACCTTCCATCATGCGAAAACTCCTTGGAATTGCTCGGTCTGACATTGCCCACATAACCATATGTGCTGCTTCTTGATTATTCGCCACAAAATCCCAAAACGTTTCATGGGCTGATGCAGCCTGAGGGATCTCATTATGTGGTTCAGGCTTAAGTGCGTGCACCAAGTCAGGGAACTTCATTGCATCCTGGATGAAAAATACTGGAATATTGTTTCCAACTAGATCATAGTTGCCTTCATCTGTATAAAATTTTGTCGCGAACCCACGTGCATCACGTGCAAGCTCACCAGATCCCCGTGAACCAGCAACCGTTGAAAAACGCACAAATACTGCGGTTTTCTCTGTTGGATCCTGCAAAAATCCTGCCTTTGTATATTCTTTCATTGATTCATAAAGTTCAAATTCACCATGGGCTCCATATCCCCTTGCATGAACAATTCGTTCTGGAATCCGCTCATGGTCAAAATGGGTCATTTTTTCACGAAAATGGAAATCCTCCATTAATGTTGGGCCACGTTCACCTGCTTTTAGAGAAAACTCATCTTCTGATACCTTTAGCCCTTGATTGGTTGTCATCTTTTTACCATTATCATCCGTACGAAACTGCTCTAGTTGTTCATTTTTCGTATTATTATGCTTATCATTCATTTTGAAAGTTCCTCCTTTTGATAATTAATATTGTATAGTTTTCCCTTCCCTGATTATGAAGCAAACAAACACTTCGACCTCTTGACTTTTATTGAAGAAAAGTGCTAAAATGACTTATATTCATTTTTAGAAAGCGGTGTAATTATGCGTGTGAAAAAGCAGGAAAAATACGATGCAATACTGGAAGCAGCATTTGAAGTTATCGAAGAAAAAGGCTTTGAAAACACAGCCATTTCAGATATCGTGAAGCAGGCTAATGTTGCACAAGGCACATTTTATTTATATTTTAAATCTAAGAATGACCTTGTTCCGGCAATCGCTGAAGAATTGCTTTCCAAAACATACGATATGGTTGTCAAGTATGTGACAGACTCTATGTCGTTTGATCAAACGTTGGAAACAATCATCGATGTAACATTTGACATCACGGAAAAGTATAAAGAAGTTATCGTATTATGTTACTCAGGGCTTGCGTATGGTCATTCCTTTGAAAAGTGGGAAGAAATGTATACGCCCTACTACAACTGGATGGAAAAGCACCTGAAGCTTGCACAAGAAAGAAATGAAATTGCACAGGACACCAAGATTCAATTTAATGTGCAGGTAATTATCAATATGATTGAACAAACTGCTGAACGTACGTATTTGTTTAATAGCACTACTGGTATGGAAAGTGTTGAACACCTTAAAGAGGAACTTTTTAATTTCGTTAAACGGGCATTAATTTAATTTTTATCCACAAAATGAATGACAGTCATTCATTAATATATGAGGTGATCGTAATGGCATGGATTTTTCTTTTAATTGCTGGTGTATTAGAAGTATTTTGGGCATCTTATCTAAAATATGCAGATTCCGTACAAGAATGGCTGGTAATTGCTGTTCTAATAGTGATTAGTTTTGGATTATTAACGTTAACATTCCGTACCATATCAGTTGCTGTAGCTTATACCGTGTTTGTAGGTATTGGAACAATAGGAATTTATCTGGTTGGTATTCTAACCGGCGAACCTTTTTCTATCAAACAGTTATTTTTCTTTTTTATTCTGGTGATTGGAGTTCTAGGGATGAAATTTACGACAAAAGAGGGTGACGACTAATGGCTTGGATCTTTTTAATGATAGCTGGTATTGAGGAAGTTATTTCTGTAAGTCTGTTAAAATATGTGCAGGACTATAAAAAAAAGTGGCCGATGTTTATTATTGCACTGGGATATGGTCTGTCCTTCGCTTGTATGGCAGTTGCCATGAAAACTATTACGCCAGGCGTTGCATATGCCATATGGACCGGAATGGGAAGTGTGGGGATAACACTAGTTAGTTATTTTTTGTTTAAAGAAAAGGTTAACTTAGCCCAATTAACTTGCCTCGTGCTTATTGTAATAGGTATTGTTGGACTCAAACTAAACTAATTTTGCAGGAGTTTTGTGATTTGATGAAGAATAGATTTAGGAAGATGAAAACTTAAGGAGAGATTACCATGAAAAAAGTCGCACAAATTGGCGTACCGGTAATAGATATAGATCGTGCTGTCCACTTTTATAAGGATTTACTAAGCCTCCCCCTTTTATTTAACACGGACAGCATGGCATTTTTCAACTGCAACGGGATAAGGCTTATGTTAAGTCTTCCCGAAAAAAAAGAATTTGCTCATGCTAGTTCTGTTATTTATTTCCAAGTTGATGATATCCAGGAATCTTATGAGGACCTCACCGAAAAAGGAATCCCGTTTATCGATGAGCCACATAGAATCACAAAGATGGAAAACACGGAAACCTGGATGGTATTTTTCAAGGACTCTGAAGATAATACTCATGCATTGATGAGTGAAATCATTACGGATTAAAAGAGGATAGCAATGTTATATCTGTTAAATTACAATAACCGTTCTGGTGGAGTTTCGCTATGATCTTCTTTGTCAATTTCTGAAAAAATATCTTGTTGTGTACTTTTTTCTTGGTTACTTTCTGTAGGAACAAGGTTTTGCATCGTTTGTTGTATCTGAGTGAGCAGTTGCTGAAACTCTTTTTTCGTTACAGGCTGTGCTTCTTCTTTTAATATAAAGCCCACCTGGCCATTTGGCTCTAACGTTGCCCATTTTACATCACTTAATTTACTGACGCTTTTCTGCCTCAGATTCATTTCAAGCTGATCTACTGTTAATCTTACTTTCTTTAGATTTTTCTCATTCAAGCTCCCGTTCTCAATTAGAACCTTTGATTTACCAGTAATGAGTTTTTCAAACAAATCACCTTTTACTTGCACAAATTCCATAATGATAAGCGTTAAAACAAGAATAGCACCAATAACAAACGTTACCCAAATGTTCTTATCAGCAACAGGCTGGATGAGCAATGAACCGATAGATATCATAATCACTGTTTCAGTAAGTGTCATTTGCGAAATGGATTTCCTACCTGCCATTCGTAACAAAAATGTACCTGCCACTACAATAAGAATCGCTTTCCAAATTAAGTCCCAATCCATGAAAATCAAGCCCCTTTCACCTTTTTTATTAGTTTGGCTTTGATTTAGGAAATTATTCGATAGGGATAATCGCACCATGACTAAATAAAATATATGTATTGCTAACTGAAGGGATAAAAAAATCAGGCGATGCCAGGCACCCCCCGATTTTTAGTTAGCATTCATTCATTTATTTATTCGCCGTCAAATACATTAACTGCAGCCTCTGCCACCTGGGTATCCTGTGCCACAGAACCACCACTGACCCCTACAGCGCCTACTACTTTTCCATCTTGCATTAATGGGATACCACCGCCAAAGACAACAATTTTTCCTTGGTTTGTCGTGTTTAATCCATAAAGCTCTGCTTTAGGTACTGTAGCCTCTTCTAGACTGCTTGTTGGCATTTTTAAGGCGACAGCCGTCCATGCCTTATTTTGTGCAATGTCAATGCTCGCAAGCCATGCATCGTCCATGCGGTGCACTGCAATAAGGTTAGCACCCTCATCGAAAATAGATATAACCATCTGAACATCTATTTTCTTCGCTTCTTTTTCTGCCCCATCAATTAATTTTTTTGCTAAATCCAACGTCATTTTACTCAATCTTATCCGACCTTTCTTTTTTAAATGAATTAAAATCATCATACTGAATTTTTTCTACTGCTTATAAAAAAGACACTTAATAGTACAATTCCCATTTAACTAGATTAGAAACATTGATCTAATCTGACTATCTGCAACCATTATGACCGGATGTGAACAACTCCAATACTATCATCCATACAAAAAGGGAGCCGAATTAACGACTCCCTCATCCTAGTTCACTTAACTTATTGCGGTTTGTTTTGTTGCGTTTGTTGTGCTTGATCAGCTTGCTGACGAGCTTGCTGTACTTGTTGTTGTGCTTGTTGGAACTGTGGGTCTTGTTGTGCAGTAGGTCCTGCTTGAGCCTGGCAGTTCTGCAGTGATTGTTCTGCTTGTTGCAACTGTTGTTGTGCCTGTTGTAACTGTTGTGGATCAGCACTAGCTTGTGCCTGTTGCACTGCTTGCTGAGCCTGCTGTGCTTGTTGAGCTGCTTGCTGAATTTGTTGCTGTGCGTTTTGTTGTGCCATAGTAAATAAAACCTCCAATAAGTTATTGAGCTATAAACACTCTCTATATATCGTTTACCTGTTTAGTTAAATTATGTACATTAATTTAAACCATTAGAAAAACGCGCCTGATCAATTCAGACGCGCTCACTTTTTACACTATTTCTTTTTTCTTAATTTGCTTGCTTCGTAACTGGCCACATGCTGCATCAATGTCCGCACCATTTTCCCATCTTACTCCACAATTAATTCCATACTGTTTTAACGTTTCAAAAAATGCCTGAATTGTTTCAGAGTCACTACGCTCGTATTGGTTATGTTCATCAACCGGATTATAGGGAATTAGATTCACATAGGTCAAATGGCGCTTGTCAGCAAGTAATTTCGCAAGCTGAACCGCTTCTTTCTTATGATCGTTTACATCCTTTAACATAATATACTCATACGTAATGCGTCGATTCGTTTTTTCTAAGTAGTAATCGACTGATTTCATTAGCTTTTCTATTGGAAATGCCTTATTTATTTTCATAATCCGTGTTCTAAGCTCGTCGTTTGGAGCATGTAAGGATATCGCTAAGTTCACTTGTATGCCTGTATCTGCGAATTCATATATTTTATGTGCAAGTCCACTAGTTGAAATCGTAATGTGTCTTGCCCCAATGCAAAGTCCCTTGTCATCATTAACTACACGCACAAAATCAATCATATTCGTGAAGTTATCAAATGGTTCACCAATTCCCATAACAACGATATGACTAACACGCTCATCATTTTCCTGCTCATCAAGGTGCTTCTGCACGTTCATGATTTGCTCGACAATCTCTCCAGCAGAAAGATCTCGGCTTTTCTTCAGTAGTCCACTTGCGCAAAACGTACAACCAATATTACAGCCTACTTGGGTTGTCACACAAACGGACAAACCATAGTTAAAACGCATCAAAACGGTCTCAATTAAATTTCCATCTTCTAATTTAAATAGAAATTTAATTGTGCCATCCTTTGACTCCTGTTTAACTGTCTCCTCTAATGTGTATAAAACAAAATGTTCCTCAAGCAATGCGATGCAATCTTTGTTCACGTTATTCATTTGATTGAATTCTGTTACACGTTTTTTATATAACCAGTTCCAAACCTGTTGCGCCCGGAATTTCTTTTGTCCATGGTCCTCCAACCATTCTGTTAATTGATTAAAGGTAAGTCCATAAATAGATGTTTTATTCATTGTGTACCCTCTTTTCCACGATGCATTCCTATACCTTACCATATTACTGAAAATATAGATGTGAAGCAAATGGTTTGTAGTGGAAATTATTAGTTGTTACAGCCTGTGATTTTATTTGCAATTAAAAAGCCAGAACCGATATTGGCTCCAGCCTTTGATCTGTACGTCATTAAATTACCGTTATATCGCCTGAACTTGTTCTAGCGTTGATACTATTTTCACCAGTTCCTCGAGAAGCAACTACGCGATGATCGGTTTTCTCCTTACATTCTAATCCGTCAATCCGTACAGTGACATCACCTGAGTTAGCTCCACAAGCTAAGCTTAGCGATTCAGGTAGTTGATCAATTTGTATGTCCACATCGCCACTTGATGCCTTGCAATCTAAGTACCCGCTTACTGTGTCGTTATGATAGACGATGTCCCCTGACGATGTCTCCAATTTTACATTCTTGCAAATAAATCCTCTTAGTTTGATTCCTCCACTACTAGCGTGTAATAATGCCTTTCCAACATCGTTCTCGTTTGCGATAATAGTACCACTTGATGCTTTTACAAAAAGACGATGTTCTACTTTTAATCCTGAAATGGTTTGGCTACCAGATGAGGATGTACTAGTTAATGATTTTGACTCTAATTTATTTAGTATAATATCTCCAGACGATGACCCGACTTGAATGTCTTCATAATTCTTTTCTGGTAATGTGGCCTTCAACCTAACATCGCTATAACTTACACCAAATTGAAAACCAACAGATTGATTATTCGTTTTAAAACTTATATCTAACCTATTCGCTTTCTGTAAAATTTTAAATTCATACTTTTCCGCTAAGTTTTCACTCATTTCACCATCTAAAAAAATACCTATCTCATCCCCCACTGCAGGTAATACCTCTATATCAGCAGAAGATGTTGAGATGCTTATGGTATCAATTTGCTCCGCATTTACCGTTTCTTGCTGGTGGATATCAACCTTATTCTTTTTTAATCCAAACGCTGCCATAGTTTAGCACAACTCCTGTCTCAGAATTCTTCTTACTATTCTAACAGCTCTTCGGAGAAATTTACTCCGTCTGCAGACTGAAATTACTTTTTATGGCAACACTGTACTACCCATCAGATAACGATCACATTCTCTAGCCGCTTCTCGCCCTTCATTAATCGCCCAAACAATCAAGCTTTGACCACGTCGCATATCTCCTGCTGCAAAAATAGCCTCTCGGTTTGTTGTATATTTTCCATACGCTGCGTTAACTGTAGATTTATCTGTGGTTTCAATTTCTAGTTGCTTCAAAAGATCTTGTTCTGGACCTTGAAAGCCAATAGCTATGAGAACAAGATCTGCTGACCATACTTTCTCTGTCCCAGGGATTTCCATACGGTCACGGTTTCCGTCTTCGTCAAAAACAAGTTCGACATCAATCGTATGGACTTCCTTCACGTGTCCATTTGCATCCCCAACCATTTTCTTGGTCATTACGGCGTATGCACGTGGGTCATCGCCAAATTTACTAGCCGCTTCCTTATGACCATATTCTACACGATGAATGATCGGATACTGTGGCCATGGATTACCATGCTCATCTCGCTCGTCACCCTTTTTATCATAAATATCAAACTGTGTAAGGGTTTTACAGTTATGTCTTACAGCTGTTGCAAGACAATCTGTTCCTGTATCACCACCGCCAATTACGATCACGTCTTTTCCTTCTGCAGAAAGATAGTTTCCATCCTCATGATTTGAATGTAGCAAGCTCTTCGTATTTGCATGCAAAAAATCCATGGCATGGTGAACACCTTTTAACTCGTTACCTTCCACTTGGATGTCCCGATGAACAGCAGCACCACCACATAATATAGTTGCGTCAAACTCCTCTTCTAATTGGTTAACAGGAAAATCTACCCCAACCTCCGTATTCGTTAGAAACGTGATTCCTTCTGCTTCTAGAATCGCGACGCGTCGCTCGACAATAGAATAGGAGAGCTTCATTTCTGGAATTCCATAGGTCAGCAAACCACCAACGTGATCATCACGCTCAAAAACAGTTACCAGATGACCCGCTTTGTTCAACTGTGCAGCAGCCGCAAGTCCGGCAGGTCCAGAACCAACAACCGCCACCTTTTTACCGGTACGTTGTTCTGGAACCTCTGGAACAACCCAATCCTCATCAAAGCCCTTTTCAATAATGGAACGTTCAATGGTCTTAATAGCAACGGGCTGTTCATTTATTCCTAAAACACATGCCCCTTCACATGGTGCCGGACAAGCAATTCCAGTGAATTCAGGGAAATTGTTTTTCTCATGTTCCAGATCCAATGCTTCTCTCCACTTCCCCTCATAAACAAGTGTGTTCCATTCAGGGATTAAATGATTCACTGGACATCCAGATGTTACCCCATTTATTTCATTCCCTGAGTGACATGTTGGTACACCGCAATCCATACATCTTGCCCCTTGGGTTCTGATCTCATTATCTGTCATTGGATTTGTATAATCTATCCAGTCTTTTATTCGCTGTATCGGATCGCGTTCACGTTGTGCTTGGCGTTCATACTCCATAAAGCCTGTTAACTTCTCCATTAAACTCCTCCTCTACCTTAATCCCTAATTTGGCATTGTTTTTCATTGTTACTATCCGCCATCGCTAATAACCATAAATTTGAGAATGAAGACCACGTAATCTACAACCTCTTTCCTGCCGGGCGCCCTGTTTTTTCTTATTTACTTTCTTCAAAGGCTTTCATTTCTGCATCAAATTTTGTTAAACCGTCATTTTTCAATGCCTGGATACGATCTTGAATTTTGACGTATGACTTTGGAATAATTTGAACAAATTTTTTGGAATATGTTTCCCAATACGCTAGAATCCGCTCTGCATGGCCACTATTCGTATAGCGAACATGTTGCACGATCATTTCCCGTAGTTTTTCTAGTTCCTCTTGTTTTATTAACGAATGAACGTGTACCAAATCGTCGTTTACTTTTGTATGAAATGTTTGATCTTCATCAAAAATATATGCAACGCCACCAGACATCCCAGCAGCAAAGTTTCGACCAGTAGAGCCGAGTATTACAACTGTGCCACCAGTCATATATTCACATGCATGGTCTCCAACACCTTCAACTACAATGTCTGCTCCACTGTTTCGAACAGCAAAACGTTCTCCAGCAATACCTCGTATATACGCTTCACCGGATGATGCTCCGTAAAATGCGACATTACCGATAATAATATTTTTCTCTGGTTGAAACGTGATAACAGGATCAGGATGAACGATTATTTTTCCACCTGATAATCCTTTTCCGACGAAATCATTGGAGTCTCCAACAAGTCTAAGTATTATTCCCCGGGGAATAAATGCACCAAAGCTTTGTCCTGCAGATCCCTTTAAGGTTAGTTTTATTGTGTTTTCAGGTAAGCCTTCCTCTCCGTAACGACGCGTAACTTCATGACCAAGTAAAGCTCCTGTAACCCGGTTAATATTGCGTATAGCCGTGGTGAATTCAACTGGCTCCTGAAAATCTAACGCCCGTCTACAATTCGGAATTAGCTCCTGGTAATCTAGTGAATCTTCGATGCCATGATCCTGTTTAACTTTTGCATAACGGCCAACTTTCGCTGGTAAGTTTGGTTGATAGAGTAAAGCTGATAAATCAACTCCTTTAGCCTTCCAATGATCAATGGCTTTGTTTGCCTTCAAAACATCTGTGCGACCAATCATTTCATTTATTGTTCTGAATCCAAGCTCAGCCATTAGTTCACGTGTTTGCCTTGCAATAAATTGCATGAAGTTCACCACGTGCTCTGGATCTCCAGTGAACTTTTTTCGTAGCTCTGGGTTTTGTGTTGCAATCCCAACTGGACATGTATCCAAATGACATACGCGCATCATGACACAGCCTAATACAACAAGTGGCGCAGTTGAAAATCCATATTCTTCTGCCCCAAGTAAGGCGGCCATTACGACGTCGCGGCCAGTCATCATCTTCCCGTCGGTCTCAACTACAATTCGGTCTCGCAAACCATTTAAGAGCAATGTCTGATGCGTTTCAGCAAGACCTATTTCCCAAGGTAAACCCGTGTGCTTTAAGCTTGTACGAGGTGCAGCGCCGGTCCCGCCATCATACCCACTAATTAACACCAGATCAGCACGTCCTTTTGCTACACCAGCGGCAATTGTACCAACACCTACTGCCGAGACTAGCTTGACACTAATTCGCGCTCTAGGGTTTGTGTTTTTTAAATTGTGAATCAATTCTGCCAAGTCCTCAATCGAATAAATATCATGATGTGGAGGTGGCGAAATCAATTCAACGCCAGGTGTCGATCCCCTTACCTCTGCTATCCATGGATACACTTTTTTACCTGGAAGATGTCCACCTTCCCCAGGCTTCGCACCTTGAGCTATTTTGATTTGAATTTCATCTGCATTAACAAGATAGTGACTTGTAACACCAAATCGACCAGATGCAACCTGTTTAATCGCACTTCGTCTGGAGTCTCCGTTATCATCTTCTGAAAATCGTCCGGGATCCTCCCCGCCTTCTCCTGTATTGCTTCTCCCACCAATTCGATTCATAGCAACTGCTAATGCTTCATGGGACTCCCTACTAATTGATCCATACGACATGGCACCGGTTTTAAACCGTTGACAGATTGATTCCACAGATTCTACTTCTTCAATAGGAATTGGCAACTGTTTTTCAAAATCTATTAATCCTCGAAGTGACTGTAAATTGTTTGAGTCATCTGTTAGTAGATGGGTATATTTGTTGAACAAATCATAACTATTCGTCCGGCAAGCATGCTGAAGCATGTGAATCGTGCTTGGATTGTATTGATGATCTTCGCCGTTTTCTCGAAATTGGAACTCATCCCCAGCATCCAAACGTTGCTCACCGCCGCGCCCTTCACCAAATCCATCTTTATGCAACATAAGCGCTTCTTTTTCTATGACATCCAATCCAATTCCACCAAGACGTGAGGCGGTTCTCGTGAAGTACCTATCAATTACGTCTTGATGAATTCCTACCGCTTCGAAGATTTGTGCACCACGATAGCTCTGAATCGTCGAAATCCCCATCTTGGATAAAATTTTTATAATGCCATCTGTAACTGATTGAATGTACCGTTCAATCGCTTCATCCACTTGATAATCTTCTAATTCATTTTTTTCAACTAAATCTTCAATTGAATCAAATGCCAGATACGGATTTACTGCCTCTGCACCATATCCGAGTAGGGTTGCAAAATGATGAACCTCCCTTGGCTCAGCCGACTCAAGTAATATACTAACCGTGGTACGAGTTCGCTTCCTGATTAAATGATGATGCAATCCAGATACGGCTAATAGCGCAGGAATGGCTGCGTTCTCCTTGTTTACACCTCTATCTGATAAAATAAGTAGTGTTGCTCCACCTTTAATCGCTGCGTCAGCTTTTTCAAATAACACATCTAATTCCTGCTCGATTGACCCGTGTGTCGAAACATCAAAAAGGATCGATAGTTCACAAACAAGAAATCCATCTACCTGTTCCGCACGAAGCTTTTCGAGTTGACTATTCTTTAAAATAGGAGTTTGCAAACGAATATGTTTACAGCTTTCAGGCGCAGGATCTACTAGATTACCCTCTCTACCAATTGTTGTTTCTACCATCGTAATAATCTTTTCACGAATAGCATCAATCGGAGGGTTGGTCACCTGAGCAAAAAGCTGTTTAAAATAGTTATAAAGAAGCTGCGGCTTTTTTGATAGTACAGCAAGCGGAGAATCATACCCCATCGAACCAATTGGGTCTTTTCCGTCTATTACAAGTGGCTTGATAATTTTATTTAATTCCTCTTTTGTATAGCCAAATGCCAGTTGCTGTTTTAAAAGATCTTCCCCGTGAATATGTCTCTTCTCATATGCAACTTCCGGGATATCATCAAGAGCAATTTTATTTGACAACCATTCCTTATATGGTTGCTCGGAAGCAATTTTCAGCTTAATTTCGTCATCAGGGATAATAACTCCTTTTTCCAAATCAACCAGTAGCATCTTACCTGGTTTCAGACGATCTTTATAAGCTATATCATCTGCAAAAATATCAAGCGCGCCAACTTCTGAACCCATAACAATCATGCCACTTTTCGTAACATAGTACCGTGCAGGTCTTAGTCCATTTCGGTCCAAACATGCTCCGATTTGATTGCCATCTGTAAAGACAAGTGCAGCAGGCCCATCCCATGGTTCCATTAGTGAGCTATGATAATCATAAAAGTCCCGTTTTTCCCGTTTAATGGTCGTATCATTTGCCCAAGGCTCAGGAATCATCATCATGGCAGTATGCGCAAGTGATCTTCCTGAAAGATGCAAGAATTCAAAGCAATTATCAAATATGGAAGAATCACTGCCTTCAGCATCAATAACAGGAAGTACTTTTTGAAGATCATCTTCCTGGAAATACTCAGATTTACACAGCTGCTCGCGCGCACGCATCCAGTTGACGTTTCCACGCAACGTATTAAATTCACCATTATGAATCGTGTATCTATTCGGGTGCGATCGCTTCCAGCTTGGAAATGTGTTCGTGCTAAAACGTGAGTGAACAAGTGCTAATGCAGATTGAAAATTTGGATGGTTCAAGTCAATGTAAAATGAATCTAGCTGTTCTGGAATCAACATACCTTTATACACAATCGTTCTCGTTGATAGACTGCTTATATAGACATCATCAAATTCAGGATACGTTGCCATTGTCTTTTCAATCCGTTTTCGTATCACATAAAGCTTGCGTTCAAAAGCCATTTGATCGGCAAGCTCGTCTGACCTTTTAATGAATAACTGCCGTATAACAGGTTTACTTTTAGCGGCTACTTTTCCAATGAAGGAATCATTAATTGGCACTGGACGCCAACCTAGAAAAGTTTGTCCTTCTTCCAGTATTATTTGTTCAAAGATATCCTTACTTCTAATCCGTGTCTCATGTTCTACCGGAAGAAAGACCATTCCAATTCCGTATTCGCCTTCACTTGGCAAAATAATATTCTCTTTTTCACATTGCTTTTTAAAAAAGCGATGAGGAATCTGCGTCAATATACCAGCACCATCACCAGTACTTGTATCCGCGGATTGCCCACCTCTATGTTCTAGGTTACATAAAATATTTATCGCATTTTGAACGATGTTATGTGTTTTTTCACCATTTATATTCGCAATCATGCCAATTCCACATGCCTCGTGCTCATTGGCAGGATCATACAAGCCCTGCAATTCAGGGAATCCGTTTCTTGTCATCACAACAACCCCTTTTTCAACTTATCAAAAAATTCTAGTAACTAATAGTATATCATAAAATAATCTTTAACATAAAATTCTGATAAGTTTATTTGCCAAAAATAAAAAGAGAAAGCGCTATCAACGCCTTCTCTTCTTCACTTCATCCATTTTGGAATAAAAATCATTTTCCATGTCCCGTTCAAAGAAATTTCCTAATTTACAAAGATAAGCAATGCAATCAGCAATTTCTTTTCCCATTTCAACTGTTATCTGTTCTTGAGCTAGCTTAAAAGCTGCCTCTTCTTCCATTCCTTCTTCCATTAGCTGCTCTGTGGTAACAAACAGCTCACGTAATAATTCCGCGACTTCAGCCACTTCTGTTGTTAGTAACATATGACTCGACAACAGTGACGTTTTTTTTCGTTCGTAGGATTCGTCTTTAATGTGGAAGTTTAGTTCTTTCTGGTATCCCTTGGTGAATTCCTGTAGTTTATTCATTATGCACCTCTTATATTAAATTTTCGGGTAGATGTAATTATACATTATCCCTCGAAAATTAAAAAACCAGACCATTCGCATCTCTGCGTTGATCTGGTTTTATTCCACTTTAATTACTACCGTTTTTCACCATTGTTGCTACTTCAATCGTACGTTTTGCCTGGTGTTTTACTGCACCTTCTACATCTTCAATCATTTCTCCATCTGGGCCAACTGTAACACTTGTGCCGTATGGATTTCCACCAGCACCGAATAATACTGGATCAGAATATCCTGGGGACGCCACAATTGCACCCCAGTGGAACATGGAGGTATATAATGCTAACAGTGTAGCTTCTTGACCACCGTGTGGATTTTGAGCAGAAGTCATACCACTCACAACTTTATTTACTGTCTTACCATTCGCCCAAAGTCCACCTTGTAGATCTAGAAACTGTTTAACTTGAGACGGTAAGTTACCAAAACGAGTTGGAATGCTAAAGATTACGGCATCTGCCCATTCTAGATCGTCTGATGTTGCTTCTGGAACGTCTTTTGTTGCGTCAACATGTGCTTGCCATGCCGGGTTAGATGCGATAGCAGCGTCAGGAGCAAGTTCAGTGACTTTCAACACTTTTACCTCAGCACCTTCAGCTTTACCACCTTCTTCAGCCCATTTTGCTAACTGATAATTGGTTCCAGTTGAACTATAATAGATTACTGCTAACTTAACGTTTGACATTTTATCCGTCTCCTTCTTATTTTTAAATAGTTTATTGAAAAAACCCATGTTTAAACTCCTTTTATTTATTTCCAATTAGCAATTTATTATCAACTCTAATGCTTAATTAGAAATAATTTATAAGGATTACTTTACGTAAGTTAGTATAATTAAATAACTAAATAATGTCAAGTAAGTTATTTTCCGTTTTAGCACAACCCTAAAAAAATCCAAGAAATAAACACCAATTGCGATGTTCGATTCCTTGGATTATTAACTAACCATTGCTATGTTATTATTTACCGTTATTTAGCAACCTTTTCAGCAATATATGCGGAAACGTCTGCAATTTCTTGTTCAGAAAGCTGACCTTCAAACGCTGGCATGCCGCCTCCACCTTTTTTCACTTGCTGAATTACTGCATCGTAATCGCTTGAAGCTTGTAGGCTTGGCCCACTGCCACCTGCGCCTTCTTGTCCATGACAAGTCATACAGTTGCTTTGATATACTTCAGCACCACTTGCTGCATCTCCTTGCGCGGTTGTTTCTCCGCCGCCATTACCGCCATTGTCACCGCCTGATTCAGATCCTTCTTCTCCACCGCCGCCTCCGCCACAAGCAGAGATAACCATAATCAATGCGAGAAACAGTAAGGAAACCAAAAACTTTTTATTCTTTAGCATTATTTCATCTCCTTAATTATTAATTTAAACTATACGTTTACTAGTACTTACCTTAAACAAACAATGGTAAAACCTAGTATTTGTTTTTTACATGTAACTATTCATAATTTGTCACTAATTTGTTTAAATTGAAGCTCATAAGCGGAAAAGTGGACGATAAGATATATACGACGTATTATTTCCTGAGAGAAGAAATTTAATTCTTGAGGAGTGATTAGTGTGACTTCAAAATATTTTAACCATATACCTATATCTGTCTTGGATTTAGCCCCAATTGCGGAAGGAAGTAATCCCAGACAATCATTTAGAAATAGTGTTGAACTTGCACAGCATGTAGAAAACTGGGGATTCAACCGCTTCTGGCTAGCCGAACATCATAATATGCCTGGCATAGCTAGTTCAGCTACTTCTGTCATTATTGGCCATATTGCTGGTGCAACAAAAGAGATTCGTGTTGGTTCAGGCGGCATTATGCTACCAAATCATGCAACCCTTGTGATCGCCGAGCAATTTGGCACCCTCGAAACGTTATATCCGAGACGAATTGACCTTGGTCTTGGACGTGCTCCTGGTAGTGATCAAGCAACTGCTTATGCGCTCCGCCGCACATTGAACACGCGAGTAGATGATTTCCCAGCACAAGTAGAAGAACTTCAGGAATACTTTAAAGATAGCACTGAAGCAAGAGTTCGCGCTGTCCCCGGTGCAGGTCTTGATGTTCCACTTTGGCTTCTCGGTTCAAGCGGATTTAGCGCTCAGCTTTCAGCACATAAGGGATTACCTTTTTCCTTTGCAAGTCACTTTGCACCTGACTATATGATACCAGCATTAAATCTTTACCGGGATAACTTTAAACCATCGCGTGCACTTCAAGAACCTTATGCGATGCTAGGAGTCAACATCGTAGCAGCTGATACAGATGAAGAAGCCGAATGGTTAGCAACCTCACAACAACAGCAATTCTTAAGTATACGAAGAGGGGAACCGAGTAAATTAAAGCCTCCAATCGATAATATTGAAGAAGTATGGTCAGCCATGGAACGAGCGTCTGTTGAAAAAACACTCCATTCAAGCTCAACTATCATCGGAAGTCCTGAAACAGTCAAACAAAAGTTAACAAGCTTTATCGCAGAGACAAAAGCAGACGAAGTCATTGTAAACTCACAAATATTCGATCAAAAAGCAAGATTGCGCTCCTACGAGATTATAGCGAAAATGATGAAGTAGCAGTGCACTTAATGTTATTATTGTCGATTAGTAAAAAGCCATGATTCACGTGAATCATGGCTTTTGTGTTTTCGTTTTTTGGTATCGTTGCACTCATTTAAACCACCCTTTTTCCTTGAACCTAGAGATGGCTTCAATACGATTTGTCACATCTAGCTTATCTAATATTACTGAAACATAATTTCGAACGGTACCTGTAGTAATAAATAACTGACTCGCAATTTCCTTTGTATTTTTACCGTTAGCAATTAAATTTATGACTTGTTCTTCCCGTTCCGTTAAAGGACTTCCTGTACTATATGCCATATCAACCAATTCAGGTGCATAGATTTTCCGGCCATCCATAATAGTACGAATGGAGTTCGCCAAATCTTCACTCGGGCTATCTTTTAATAAATAGCCACTCACTTCTGCTTTACGGGCACGTTCAAAGTAGCCAGTTCGAGCAAACGTGGTTAACACAATAACCTTACAAGGGTCACCTTTCAACTCTTCAGCAGCATCCAGTCCGCTTTTTAGAGGCATCTCAATGTCCATCATGCAAATGTCAGGTTGGTGCTGCTTCACAAGAGCTAAAACTTCTTCTCCATTACTTGCTTTTCCGACTACCTCCATATCTTCTTCTAAATCCAGTAAAGATCCAAGAGCACCAAGCAACATCCGCTGGTCTTCAGCAATTACAATGCGAATCACAACAACTCCTCCTCTTTTGTTTGTTTAATCACATGCGGGACTTGTATGGTAAGTGTTGTTCCCTCAGATGAATCCAAATCCAATCGGCCATTTACAAATTCCAACCGCTCCCTCATCCCCTGAAGTCCATTCCCTTGATGAGAATTGATTTCATTCGAAATTCCAACTCCGTTATCACGAACCGTAATCAGCAATTCATTTGGAAATTGTTTAACCACAATTTCACAGGACGTTGCCTTGCTATGTTTCACAACATTTGTGACAGCTTCTTTCAAGCTCATACTCAGCACATTTTCAACCAAAAGAGGGACGTTTTTTAACGTCAGATCACCCTCCAAGTTAAAATCAATTTGCGCTGCATCTAAAATTTGCTGAACACGAATAACTTCGTCTTCAAGCTTTGCACCTCTCATATCCGAAACCATTTCGCGGACCTCTTTTAATGCTGTTCTGGCCGTTTGATGAATATCATTAACTTCCGATTTTGCAGAATCAGGGTTTAAACTTATTAACTTCCCAGCTAAGTCACTTTTCAATCCGATGAGGGAAAGTTTTTGTCCTAATGTATCATGTAAGTCACGTGCAATTCGCTGACGCTCTTCCATAACCACTAACTGAGAGATTCGTTTATTTGCATCTTTTAATTGTCCCTCTAATTTTTCTTGCTTATTACGATTATACATATTAAATGGCAGTAGAATAACACCTATCACACTAACGATAATAAATGGAATCTGCATTAAAAACGCTTCACTTTGAGTAACAAAACCGATGCTTACCGCTGCAATAGTCGTGACTAAATGAACCACATATAACGTAATAAACCCAGCTTTATTTTGTATGTTCCCAATATAGAATGCTAAGAAAAGTGAAAAGTAGACATACCCAAAAAACAATGTCATCACTATGCTGATTGTCATTTCGATACTTACCGATAAGTAAACGGTCCACCCTTTCGATACAAACGATAATCGATATGTTGCAAAAAACAATAAAATCATTGCAATACCGATAATAATTTCAGTAGTTGATGATGAATGAAATATAAAATAGAAAGGGAGGATACAAAAAATGATCCAAGCATAGGAGCTTAATCCGGTATTTCTTGGAATTATATGATACCAATTTTGCATAGCTACCCCTCCTTCGCTCATTTTCTATATTTTATAACACGAAAAGCTCAGGGCGCCTTGAAAGACACGACAAGCATAAGCAGAGCGGTGCAGTGTGGGTGCTTTGCCCGCACGGAAGCGAACTGCTTATGTCTCGAGTGGCTAGGCGCTAGAGCTAGACAGATAAACGCCAAAATTTATACTTTTCTTGCTGTCAGAAAAACCCTTCAATACTAGCTGAAGGGCTTCAGACAAAACCTATTTATTTTTCCTGAAAGCTTGACCTTCTTGTTTTTAAGTCCACATTTGAAGATTCTTTCAAAATACCTTTGACCTCTTTAAAGCTTTTAAACGATTTACTTGTCTCGTCCCATAAACGGAAATGAATCGACTTCAAACTAGAAGCAAACGTAATAGTGGTTGCCTGATGCAATGGTGGTGTCGATTCATGTGCCTTTTCCAAATTGTAATTAGGAACTCTTGGACTAAGGTGGTGAACATGATGGTATCCAATACTACCAGTCATCCACTGCAGTACTTTTGGCAACTTATAATAAGAGCTTCCGTCTACAGCTGCCTTAACGTAATCCCACTCATCTTCATTTTCAAAGTAAGAATCCTCAAACTGATGCTGTACGTAAAATAACCAAATGCCTAAAGATCCTGCAATAAATAATATTGGAAGTTGGATGAGTAGAAACGCCTGCCATCCAATTGTCCATATCAATATTCCATACAACGCAACAATAGAAACATTGATTAAATGCGTATTGATACGTTCTTTTCGTTTAGCATCTTTTCGATTAAAACGTCCTGAAATTAAATATAGATAAATCGGGCCGAGTCCAAACATAACTAATGGATTACGGTACACACGATAAGATACCCTGCCCCAAAAAGATGCAGCTTTGTATTCTTCAACCGTCATGACCCATACGTCACCAGTTCCACGCTTATCCAGGTTACTACTTGTCGCATGATGAATGGAATGTTCTCTTTTCCATTTTTCAAAAGGGAACAATGTGATAATCCCTGTTATTGTACCAACAATTCTATTTGCTTTTTTATTTTTGAAAAAAGACATATGTGTACAGTCGTGGAAAATAATAAAGATCCGAATAACAAACCCTGATGCAACGACTGCTAATGCAAGAGTTAGCCAAATCGATATAGACAAACTTTGATAGGCAAGAAACCAAAGTAGGAAAAAAGGTAGAATTGTATTAATTAATTGTCGGATGCTTGCTTTCATATCTGATGTTGCGAATGGTGCGACATTTTTTCTTAATTGTGTCTGCTTTTGTTTATTCATAATGTCCTCCTGTGATAAGGATTTCTATTTCTATTATTTGATTAAAAATATACTTTCTATTCTTATTTTCAATAATAGGAGAAAATGGTTGCCCAAAAAAGTCATAAACGTCAAGTAGCATACATGACAAATGTCATATGTGCTTACCTGATTCTACCTTTCTGCAAAGGTATCAGGCATTACCACCGCAATAACTTCACCTTTTGCACAAATTTTACCATCAGCTTTTACTTCTGTATATACCTTCCATTTCTTTGGATGAATTTTTTCAATTGTCCCGATTGCTTCTAGGGAACCGCCTTGTGGCGTGGGCTTTAAAAAGTCCACCTGCAAAGTTCCTGTCACAAAACGAGGAACCTCAACACCCGAACCAAGCTCATGACCATTCTCTCTATGTAATGCAAGTGAAGCCGATCCTGTTCCATGACAGTCGATTAATGAAGCGATTAATCCTCCATAAACAAATCCCGGTATTGCGGTATGTTCAGATGTAGGTGTATAGATCGTAACTGTGTTATCCCCTAGCCAACCAGTACGAAAATGATGGCCATTTTCATTTAATCTTCCACACCCATAACACCAAGCAAAACCATCTGGGTACTCATCCTGAATAGCACGTGCAATTTTTTCTGCCATTAACTTCATCTCCCTTTAGGTTAAGTAGAAATCGATCCACTTGTAAACGTTCATTTTAGATTAACTTGTCTTTTTCTAGTATACATTCTTTTTAATCACAGGAATAATAATTTCATATCCTGCAAATGTTTAGATAAGATAAAAACATTTATGTACAATAGATAGTGAAATAGTAAATTTAAGGCAATAATAAAACTTTCAGGGAAGTGATCAATATGAAGGCAATCGTTGTAAAACAACCAGGCAGCGCAGAACAGTTACAAATAGAGAACCAGCCTAAACCAGAAGTGAAAACCGGACAATTATTGGTCAACGTTAAAGCTGCAGCAATAAATCGGACAGACATTGTAAGTCGTGAGGGCAGATCTGGTTATCTAGACAATCCCATTTTAGGTGTTGAGGTAGCAGGAATTGTGGAAGAAGCTGGGGGAGATACAACCATTGAAACTGGCACACGTGTTATGGGTCTTGTAAATGGTGGTGGCTATGCTGAATATGCGGTTATTCCCGCCGAAAGAGCAATGGTCATTCCCGACAGCCTTTCATTTGAAGAAGGTGCTGCCATTCCTGAAGTATTTTTAACTGCTTTTCAAACCTTATTTTGGTTAGGTGACTTGCAATCCAATGAAACGGTACTAATTCACGCTGGAGGAAGCGGAGTTGGTACGGCAGCTATTCAACTCGCAAAACAACTCAAGAATGCAGAAGTTATTACAACAGCGGGATCCGACAGAAAGCTTGACTATTGTCGCTCACTAGGTGCAGATTCATGCATTAACTATAAAGAACAGAACTTTGAAGAGGAAGTCATGAAAGTAACAGCTAATCAAGGTGCCAATTTGATTCTTGACTTTATAGGCGCCTCCTACTGGAAACAAAACCTAACAAGTCTGAAAGTAGACGGCCGCCTAATCCTAATCGGTCTTTTAGGTGGAGCAGAAATCGATAAGGTCAATTTAATGGAGCTTATGGCAAAACGTATTCAGTTAAAAGGCACCTTGCTAACACCTCGAAGCGATCAATATAAGGCGGACCTTACGCGTGACTTTGTTAATAAAGCAATACCACTTTTTAATAAAAATAAGCTAAAGCCCGTAGTTGACCAGGTATTTCCATACGATGAAGTACAAAAAGCGCATAAATATATGGAAAGCAACAAAAATATTGGAAAAATTATTTTACAGATATAAGAAAAGCTCAGGGTGTGCAACACGGGTGGTTCGATGTTGCTCATGCTTTGTGGCGGTTTTAATCGAACATACCTACGCAGGAGATAAAGGAAACACGGTGAGCGTAAGCAAGCCGATGTTGACTTATCGCACGGAGGTGAAGGAAGTCCCTACAGCTTTAGCGCTGGAGCTAGACATAAAGTCATATACTGGTTTCCTCTAGTCTTCTTCTACTATTTTTGGTAATCTGTATGGTAGAAGCATTTACTTAACAGAGATGAGGTTTTTTCATGAAACAACTAGTCATTTTAGGTGGTGGATATGGTGGTATTAAAATTTTATCCAATCTATTGGACAACCTGCCTGGAGACGTTCACATTACACTTATTGACCGGAATCCATATCACTCCCTGAAAACGGAATATTATGCAATAGCTGCTGGTACAACTTCCGACAGAGATGTGCGCATGGATTTTCCGATACATGACCAAGTAGCATATGAATTCGGCGAAATAGCAGAAATTGATACGGAAAATCAACAAATTTCATTCAAGGACAAAAGTAATTCCGTACCTTATGATTACATCGTTATTGCGCTTGGATGTGAGGATAACTATCACGATATCACAGGTGCCAGCGAGTTTACCGAAAGCGTTCAAACGTTCTCGAATTCTAGACGCGCTGCACTTTCCGTGGGTAATTTGAAGGCTTTTGGAAAAGTGACTGTCGTTGGAGCTGGCTTAAGTGGCATCGAAGTTGCATCTGAAATTAGGGAAAGTAGATCCGACTTAAATATTCGCCTTCTTGACAGAGGAGAAACGGTTCTCAAACCATTCGACACCAAAATTCAAGATTATGTAGAAGATTGGTTTGTAAAAAATGATGTGGAAGTATTACATAATGCGAATGTAGAATATGTCGAAAAAGATGGTGTATGCAACAACGGCGTATGCTATGTCAATGACGTTACCATTTGGACCGCTGGAGTACGACCGAATTATTTAGTAAGAGAATTGTCCTTTGAAAAAGATGCACAGGAAAAAATTATTGTGAATGAATTTTACCAGGTTCCAACCAATAAGAATGTTTACGTAGTAGGTGATTGTGCATCCTCAACCTATTCTCCAAGTGCTCAATTAGCTATCCAACAAGGAGAGCAAATTGCTGACATCCTTTCCGCCGTTTTACAAGACGCGGAACCGAAACAACAAAAAGAAATAAAACTAAAAGGTACGCTTGGTTCACTAGGGAAATCAGATGGCTTTGGTAACATGTTTCAAAAACCCGCTACTGGATTACTACCCAGATTGGCAAAAACAGGCGTATTATGGCTGAGCAAACGCCATTAATGAAATGAAAAAGTTCTAAACGATACTCTGGATAAGAGACTTTATCTGGGGTATTTTTTTATGCATCTTCATCTAAATGAAAATTAGGTTGGTATTGATAGTTGCTTAAATTTACTTGTCCACTCTCACTAACTTCAATATTTTCAGCGGCTAGCAGGCTTTTTTGACTCAACAGACCCTCATCACTTTTTAAGGCAATTTGACCTTTGATAGTTACAACACGATGCCACGGCAATTCATGTTTCTTACTCATCGAGTGAAGAATTCGAACAACCTGCCTTGCACCACGTGGACTACCTGCAGATTTCGCAACCTGACCATATGTCATAACCTTTCCTTTTGGAATTTGCTTTAAAACAGTTAACACATTTTCTGTAAATGGCTTCAAATTGTATCCCTCTCTTATGTTAACAGTGTATTTAGTCTTCATCTAGGTAAACATACAAAACGAAAAGACACCCCTAGCATAAAATATAATAGTATTTAAATGCAATTACGAGGGGGAAATATCGTGATGGATAATAGCCAAAGAAGATCTTTTCCTGGCCGCTTTTGTATATTTCCGGGTTACAATTGGTGCGGACCTGGATGTAGTGGACCTGGCGCACCTATAAACAAAGTTGACGCAGCTTGTAAAGCTCATGATTTATGTTATCGCAGGTCTGGATTGTACTGTAAATGTGATGCCGAATTTATACGTAGACTACAATCCTGTCGTAACCCACATACAAGAGAAGGACGCCAAGCTAACGTCATCTATAACTATATGAAGGTTCAAAAGTTTTTTACTTGCGGTTTTTAAAAGGATACCGTTTAATCTTCGGTATCCTTCTTCTAACTCTTGTTTTCGGAAAAGCCTTTATGGAGGGCTGTTAGATTCTAAGTAGTAGAGTATAACAAAATCTAAAGAAGGAAAATACCCTTTTAGATCGAATAGGTATAGGTAGTATAACTATTTTCCAGAAAGGGTGTACAACAATGTCCGGACAGGCTGTTGAAGATAAGATCTATGCATTGGAACAAGAGATTTCCAAGAAAAAAGAGGAATTGGCGGTATTACGAAGAGAGGAAGAAAAACTAGTCATAACGGATTACAAATTACGTGATAAACATGGAGAAAAAATAAACCTTACAGAATTATTCAAAGACAGCGATACATTGTTTGTTATTCAAAATATGGGTAGTTCCTGTAGCTATTGTACACTGTGGGCCGATGAGATTAACGGGATTCTACATCATCTTGAAAGTATTGCACCTGTAATCTTGGCATCATCTGATGAACCAGAAACAATGCGCAATTTTGCAGAGGGCCGGGATTGGAATTTCAACTTGATTTCAACAGCAGGTTCTGAATTCAAAAAGACACTTGGATTTGAACCAAAGCAAGGATGTCCACATCCAGGTGTATCTATTTTGAAAAAGAAGGATGACGGCACGATTTTCCAATATACCAAAGCAGGTTTCGGTCCCGGAGATGATTTCTGTGGGATGTGGTCCTTCGTTCGATTGTTACCAGAAGAACAAACGAATTGGCATCCAAAGAAATATTATCAAGAATAGAATATCCCCACTGGATTTAATTTCAGTGGGTTTTTTAGACCTTAAAGTAACTTGTAGGTCAAGAATTTCATGGAAAAGTTACAAAGCGTTATTTCTTATAGATTGATGCATTAATCAACCCCCCTATTAGTAGAACGACAGCTGTCAGATAGAACCATATCATGAGAACAATCATGTTCCATAGTTGTCCGTAAAATATAGAGTAGTCGCTTATACTGACATACTTTGAAAAGACAATCGATACAAATTGCCAACCGATTGTTGCAAAAACCGCCCCTGGAAAAACCTTTTTCCAGGGCAGCCTGATACTTGGTACAACCTTATATAACAGTAAAAAGAAAAGATATAAAAACAAGGTACCAATACCCCATTTAGTAATAAACCATAAATCAAACAATGAATCCTGGACTCTAATCTTAGGTAAGACAAAGGTACGAACCATATCCTCAACAATTGGAACTAGTAAGGATAACGATAAAATAATCATCAATCCCAATGTGAGCAGCAAATCATTTACTATCCCCTGTAAAAAGAAAGACTTCCGCCTGATTTGATAAGCTTTATTTAATGATCGAACCAGTGACTGAATCGCCATAGATGCGAGCCAAAATGCCGCTATCAGACTAAGGGACAACCACTGACCTTGTCCCTTATTCAAAATGCTTTCCAACGTGCTCCTAATCACCTTGTACGTCTCCCTAGGAGCAAAGGGTTCAACCAACACTAAGATATTTTCTAAATTTACGGGCAGAAAACCAATTAGGGTAAAAACGAAAATTAAAAAAGGAAATAATGATAGCAAGAAATAGTAAGCCATTTGCGCAGACTGATCATAAAAACGTTCTGAAAAAAATCGAATAAGGATTTGCTTGGTGCCTTTTAAAAATCTCACCGATGAATCCTCCCTTCTCTTCATATGGCATGGCCCTTTTAGAGTAACTCTATGTTTATAGTCGTTATTTATTACAATCTATACACCTTTAACTAGGGTAAGTCTTTTTAGATAAAATAGGACCTGCCAATATGACAAGTCCTGTTTAGCATAATTAATTATTATTCATCCTTCTTGCTTAAATACTCGTTAGGCGCTTCACTTTCATGAGCGTTGTAATTTTTATATTGGCTTTTTCGCCCATTCCGATGCTCACCGCTGTTTTTGTTTTCTTTAAATTGGTTGTTAAATTCCTTTTCTTTATTTACCATTTTGTTTAGTGGCCCCCTTTCCAAATGTAAGATTGATTTAGTTTTTGGAATAAGAGCTAGCATTATTCATTGAATTAAACCTGCCCAGCTCTTTCAACTGTGTACTGCTTCGCACACGCTATTTCCATCTAACACTGTGTATGACTAACCTACTTTTAGGAATCGCGGGCATTCTTGCCATGCTAAAGCTTAAATCCTGTTTAGGCACCACATAACTTACCTGTTTCGTTAAAATGTCCAAACTCGTCTTCATAGCCTCAACGGTAACCCACTCACCGGCACACCTGTGACCCATATCAAACTCACCACCACCCTGGGGAATAAAATCAAAAGGTGTACCCTCCCAGTCTTGGAATCGTTCAGGCTTAAACTGATTTGGTCGTTCCCAGATGGTAGGACTATGATTTGTTCCATACATATCAAGCAACACCAATGTTCCTTCTTTGAAATCGTGTTCTTTCCAGTTAAAATTCTTACGCACCCTGGCACCCAGAAATGGACCAAACGGATAGAAACGGCGAACTTCCTGCACAAACATCTGACTATAATCGGTTTCGTTCGATAGTAATTTCCTACGAGTCTCAGGGTACTCATGTAAGGCTATTACACCAAATGTTACATACCTGGCGACAGCTACGATCGGCCTCAGAATATTGATTAATTCAACAGCAGCTATTTGCTCACTCATTAATTTTCCATTTAAATCACGATGCCATGCCATGGCGTATAAAGCCGTATCCCCGTCAGCTATTAAATTTCCAGCACGAACTTGTTTTATGATTGTCCTGATCCACTTTTCCGATTTTTGACGAGCTCGTCTTCCAGACCAGTGCCTTGGTCCGATGGCTCCAAACGCATCAATCATCGCTCCAAAATCGTTCGCACGTTGCTTTACTTCCCTTGCCCACAATGGTACACCAGCCCACTGACAGGCTAAGCGACAAAAGACCTCCTGTGCTTCATTAAAAAATACAACATGATCCATTTTCTCCCAATGGTCAATCGCATATTTCCATTGCTTCGACGTAATGTCCCGAAGTACCTCAAGTCTTTCTCGCGTCATCAGTGACATAAATAATTGTTTTCGGTGCTTGTGTTCAGTACCATCCATTGTTTGAACACCCTTTTGTCCAAATAACGATTTCTGTATTCTCTTTGGGGCCGCACCTTTCCGACGAAAAAACGCATTCTTATAAAATACTTTTGCAGCCTCATTACCGCTTATACAAATCATCTTCTGTCCCAATAAACGGGTCGTGAAAATGTCCGTATTGAAACGACGGCACCTGTTTGGGATGTAGCGATACCCTTCCATTAATAGTTGGAGACTATTATCTATTCCCTTATCATGTGGCGTTTGACTTGTTATACCTTCTTTAGGCTTCATTTTCGTGCACCTTTCCGTTTCCATATGTATGAGCTTCGAACCTTTATTTAAAAAGCATAGAAAAGAATGTCAATTACCATTCTCTCTCTATGCTAATAAACCAAAAAGCACTACTTTTGAGGTCCTGATGGTGTTGAAATACTTGATAAAGCCTGTTCGGCGTCATTTGTTAACTGATGCTGAACTGCCACATCGCCTAACGCAATCATTCCTACTACCTGCCCGTTCTCAACTACTGGCAAACGACGGATTTGTTGTTGAGCCATCAATTCTACCGCTTCATGAACATCCATATCTGGTGTTGCTTGTACAACTTGTTGTGCAGTCATAACCTGTGAAATTGGGGTATGAGCGTCTTCTCCTTGGGCTGTAGAACGAAGCGTAATATCACGATCCGTTATAATCCCAACCATATCGCCATTATTATTAACAACTGGAATGGAACCGATATTATGCTCACTCATGACCGCACCTGCTTCTTGTATGGACTGCGTTTCCTTAATTGTAAAAACAGTTGATGTCATAATGTCTCTTATCTGTTGCTGCATTAAAATCACCTCCCTATCCATGATTAGGTTGGTCATTATTGCAACTTTTATTATAGGGATATTTTTCATGTTCGAAAAAAACACCATTTATAGTAAATTCCTTTCAAACAAAGCATCTATTTTGACTCAGGACAATATTATGCTGTATCTTATGAAGATGAATTCTGAGTAATTTCATAAGAATACAATACTATAAAATCAAAGCACTATTTCTAGTTTTTTTCGGGATTCGGGAATAGTACATTTAAAGGGAGGTCGTTTGATGAAAGCGATTTGGAGAGGATACATGAATGCCTCACTTATTTTAAAAATTACTGTTGCACTCATTCTTGGTATTATTGTTGGCGTAATCTTTGGCAAGGATGCTGCAGTTTTAGCACCTTTCGGAGATATTTTGATTCATTTACTAAAATTCCTAATCATACCGCTAATTTTATTTACACTAATTGTTGGGATTAACCAAACAAAAATAGGAAATTTAGGACGTATGGGTGGTAAGGTATTCCTTTATTATCTACTAACATCCGCCTTAGCAATTGCAGTTGGAATAGCCGTTGCTAGCCTTTTTGATCCTGGCACTGGAATGACGCTTGATACAAGTGAGAAATTTGATGTCCCAGAGAACCCTGGCACAATAAGTGTTCTATTAAGTATCATCCCTGAAAACATTTTCGTTGCTTTTAGTGAGTTGAACCTATTGGGAATCATCTTCACAGCAATTGTTTTCGGAATTGCAATTTCGTCATTACGATCATCAAGTGACCATGCTGAACTTGGCGAACATGTATACAAAGTCGTTGATGGGCTTAATGAAGCGACTTTATCAGTCATGAAGGTTATCCTTCAATACGTTCCAATCGGCATTTTTGCTATCATTGCAAAAACAGTCGGTAATCAAGGGATAGATACATTGTTATCCTTGGGTAATATGATTCTTGTTCTTTACGTAGCTTTACTTGTGCAGATCGGTATTTATGTTATATTCTTGCTTCTTTCAAAAATCAAACCAGGCAAGTTTTTTACACACGCACGTACACCAATGATCACCGCGTTCGCTACACAAAGTAGTTCTGGTACTTTACCACTAACATTAAATGCGGCCAAAAATTTAGGAATATCACGAGGCTTATACGGTTTTAGTCTTCCATTAGGAGCAACCATTAATATGGATGGTGCAGCAATTCGTATTGCAGTGTCAGCTGTATTTGCTGCTAATATCGTTGGTGATCCATTGAGCTTTACCGATATGATGCAAGTAGTATTAGTAGGGACATTAGCGTCTGTTGGTACTGCAGGTGTACCTGGTGCCGGGATTATCATGATTGCCACTGTTTTTGCACAGTTAGGCCTACCAATGGAAGCTGTTGGTCTACTGGTTGCTATTGATGCTCTAGTTGGAATGGGTTGTACTGCACTCAATGTCACTGGCGACTTAGTTGGTACAAGCATTATTAATAAATCAGAGGAAAAACAAACTGTCAATTAGAAAAGCGCAAGCGCCTTGAAAGACACGACAAGCATAAGCAGAGCGATGCAGTGTGGGTGCTTTGCCCGCACGGAAGCGAACTGCTTATGTCTCGAGTGTCT
>NZ_JBYQFJ010000035.1:0-29183 GCF_057836705.1 Virgibacillus carmonensis
AACATGTTCTTTTGAAATTTTTTAGCCTTAAGTATTGACAGCTATTAGCTGGTATAACGGAAGACTGTGTTAATGATTTTTAAAATGTAAAACAACCATTTTTTAGTTTAATTCCTCATCTTCAGACAATTTTATAAATTCCTCTGTATCTTCAATACACATTTTAAGCCCTTTCTCCCAAAATGCCTCGGATGTAATATCTTCCCCTAAATGTTTCATTACTAAATCTTCCACTGTCATACTGCCTGAATCCCGAAGTAAAGCGAGGTATTTCGTTTCAAATTTTTTTCCTTCTTCTTTTGCCTTTTCATATATACTAAGCGCAAACAAGTACCCAAATGTATATGGGAAATTGTAAAATGGGGACTTGGTTATATAGTAATGTGGTGTCCAAACCCACGAATGGATTTGAATAGTGGCAATAGAACCCTTATATCCTTCATTTATTGCTTCTTGCATTAGTTCATTTAGACGTGATGATGAAACAATTCCTTCTTTTCGTTCCTCGTAAAAGTTTTTCTCAAACAAAAACCTGGAATGGATATTCATAAAGTTCATCACACTGCGTTTTATCTTTTCATCTAACAATAATAGTCGCTCTTTATTGGAATTTGCCTTTTCTATTGCGGCATCCAGCATTACCATTTCCGAAAATGTTGAAGCTGTTTCTGCTATACTCAATGGATATTGTTTGTTTATCCCTTCAACAGACTTCATGGCATCGTTATGGAAAGCATGCCCCAGTTCATGCGCTAGAGTTAATACATCCTTTATCGTACCACCATAAGTCATGAATACCCTTGATTGTTCCGAAAGAGGGAACCCTGCGCAAAATGGAACTGCGGATTTATTTGGGCGGTCTTCCGATTCTACCCACCCCTTTTCGAAAGCTTGTCGAGCGAACTTTTCCATCTCTGGTCCAAATCGACCAAGGTGTTCAGTCACAAAATCCACGGCCTCATTGTAGTTCTTTTGTTGTTTGCTTTCTGTAATAGGTGCCCAAAAATCATAAGAGTTGAGTTTTGTTTCACCAAGTATTCCAGCCTTTTTATTAAGGTAGTTTGTAAACGGTTGCTTATGTTTACCAACTGCTCTCCACATTGCATTCAGGGTTTCTTCTTTCATGTGGTTGTCCAATAGTGGCTCTTTTAAAATATTTTCAATGCCTTTATGTTTATGTACTTGCAAACGGAAGCCAGCTATATGGTTAAGAACTTTTGCAAACAATTCCTCTTTCTGTGTCCAAACGTCTTCTAACGCCTTATGCGACTCTTTACGTACCTCTTCATTATGGTGTGACCTTAAAGTCATTGCCTGCCCCACTGACAATTCATTTACTTTACCGTTGATTGGAACATGCACTTTTATATCACTTATAAGCGCATTGTATAACGGACGCCAGGCATGATAACCATCAACCATTAGATCAGTTACCAATTTCTCTTCATTATCAGGTAATTGCAATTGACCTTTTTTTCGCCATTCATTTAATTTGAATTCATAGTTGCATAATTCATCGGTATCTAACAGTGCCTCCCACAAACTTTTCTCTGTATTTACAATAGTCCTTTGTGTTTTTTGTACAACGGATTCAAAACTAGCTCTAACAGATTCTACCTGGCCCTGGAGTGAAGTAGCTTTCTGATCTTTTGGGTTTTGGGCTAGTAAACATGTGATGAAGGAATTGGCTTCTGATAAATGGGTTGTAATGATACTAATATATTCAATTAACTCTGCAATCTTTATTGAATCATCAACATCTTGTGGAGTATGAAAACAATCTGCCCTACTTTTAAATTCACTAACCATACCTACTAATTCTTCCATGTGTTTACTTAATTGACACGACTCACTTCCATCTGGGAATAATGTATCTAAGTCCCATACTACGCAATACTTAATATCTTTCACCTTTTTCTCCCCCATTCATATAAGCGAATAATTGTTCGGTTATTTTATTGTGACAGATACTCACTTATCCTTCAACTACCTTACTGCTAGTTGAGTACATTCCTGCACTATCTGTAATCCACTTCTTATTAGAGGATTCCTGTTCTGGTAAGTATTTTTAACACGAGTATTACTCAGGTAGTACCCCATTTTCTATCTTTGTTTATCTCAATTTTTTCCTGAAGAGCTTTTTCCAAATCAATCTTCATCTTATTGGCAAGGTCAAATATGTTCCAGACCGCATCATACATTTCCAATCCTAGCCCTTCCTTACCTTTTTGAATGTCTGCGAGATTGGTTGCCAAAGATTCACTTAAAACTTCTTCTACGATCTCCCCGATTTCAGTGACAAGAAAAAGAGTTCTTTTTTTAATTGATTTAGTTCTACTAAATTCCTCAACATATTTTTGTAATTCTGATATCTCCATTAGGAGCGAATTCCTTTCAACTGTTCACCAAAATGGCCCGTTTCATAAAAAATGACACAAATCCTTATTCAGGAAGTGCGCCCGATTGTGGAATTATCACATTCTGCCTATCGACACAATTGTATCAAACTTTTTAGATTATCGGACTTTATTCAAAAAAATCAATCTTTATTATAAATTATCAAACTTTATTTATAAGCCACATCTATATGGGTACCGCAGCATTTTGCATTTTGACTTTTGATTCACTCTAAGGACAATATACACTATAAAGGGTTACAGCCATAGAAAAAACTGCCAAAAAAATTGATGGCTGTAGCTATTTTCATAATTTTCCTAGAATAAATTCGTATATTTGTTAAAAAATATACCAAAAAGCTTATAGGGGTTTTATTTGTGAAAAGGAAGAAGAGGGAAAGTGCTAAGGATATAGTCATTCTTTCAGCAATAGGTACTGTTGTTTCAACTGTAAGTGCTTTTGTATTAGATTCACGATTAAAAAAAGCGATGAAAAAGAGTAATCAACAATGATAGATCCATGGTTCTATGTATCAAATGATTTATTAGTAAATAATTATTGTAGGGCTGCTGAGCGAAAACATGATGATGAGATAATCCAAATGTACTTTAAAGAAATAAAGCGAAAAATTTTAAAAGTTGATAAACCTAGTCATAAACAAAGTCACCCTAAAAGAATAAAGTGACTAGTTTTTAGTGTTTTTTAGAGATAAATAAATGGATTAACGCGAGTGAAGTGCTAAAATGCTGGCGCTAGACCTATATAAGGTCATTGATCAGGTGATAATATAAAGCTTTTTTCAACATAGTTTGTTATACTAAATGTAAGTGTAATAAGGTTTTTCATAGTGGTGTCTCACTCCCTTTTAAAGTAGAAAGGGGGTGATGCGATATGACAGATTTTCAAACAATTTTCCTGATGATTTCATTTGAAAGTCTAATTGTAGCAATTCTGTCACATCAAAAAAAGTAACCACCCTATGACCTTTTGGCGAAGCAATTAGGGTAGTTACCTTTTAGATAGTTACTCAACTTGTGAGCCGCCCCTTTGAAGGGCTATTGCACTTAGGCTGAATGGTGTTAGTCGCACCGTTCAGTCTTTATTATTGTATTACTTTCTATATATAGTATACCTCATTTTAAATAATTGTAAAACATTCTGAAACAGATGTGGAGAACTTAAAGGGAATAACAGTCCTTTTCTACTTGGGGTAGCGTCAGGAAAATGCAGATTTACAACGTTAAGGAAATTCCCAAATAAAAAGCCCAATTTCTCAGCATTGGCTTTTTCGTTACCCAAAAAAAGCACCCAGTGTATGAAGTGACCCCATAAAGTTAGAGTAGAAAACTAACTTTTGGGGTCGGTACCTTAGGCTCTGCTCTTTTTTATTACTTAATTACCTCTTTTATATAAGAGACTAGTTCCTCATTTATTTCGTTGTTTTGAAGGGCAAAATCTATAGTTGTTTTTACAAAACCCAGCTTCTCTCCAACATCATAATGCTTACCTCTAAAATCATAAGCATATACACTCTTAATTTTATTAAGATTCTGAATAGAATCCGTCAATTGAATCTCTCCACCCACACCAGTTTCCAAACTCCCCAAAAAGTCAAAAACCTCAGGTATTAAAATGTAGCGTCCTATAATTGCTAAGTTAGAAGGAGCGGTTCCTTGCTTTGGTTTTTCAACAAAATGATTAACTTTGTAGCGTCTTCCCTCAACTGTGCTAGGATCAATAATTCCGTATAGATGCGTTTTCTCACTAGCCACCTTTTGCACACCAATAACGGGCGATTCAGTAGCGTCATATTGCTCGATTAATTGTTTCATACAAGGTTTTTCAGCTTGGACAATATCATCACCTAATAACACAGCAAAAGGTTCATTCCCAATAAATTTTCGTGCACTCCATACAGCATGACCCAGTCCTTTAGGTTCCTTTTGTCGTATGTAATGTATCTCAACCTTTGAGGATTGCCTCACCTTTTCCAGTAATTCAAATTTTTCTTTTCTAATTAAATTATCTTCAAGTTCATAGTTATTATCAAAATGATCTTCTATTGCACGCTTGCCTTTACCTGTGACAATAATAATATCTTCTATGCCAGATTCAATTGCTTCCTCTACAATATATTCGATTGTTGGTTTGTCAACAATCGGTAACATTTCTTTCGGCATTGCCTTAGTAGCAGGTAAAAATCGTGTTCCGAGTCCTGCAGCTGGGATTATGGCTTTTTTAACTGTGGACAATAATAAAACCTCCATTTTCTGTTACGTTACATAACATAGATAAAGCACCTACCATACTCCCACTGTTGCACCTATGATTAAAATAATCATGTAGATACTTCTCCCCAATTTGTCTTTAAGATACGAAGTCATGATCCCTCCAGGCTTTCACCAAACAGCTCAATCAACTTATTTTGACGATATTGGAAAATCGTTTTTAATTTATTTTCCACATTTAGCTTGTGCACCGTTCTACCAACAAAAGCAAAAGGCATTGCATAATGAACGATATCAGTCATCTCTATTCCATTATCTATTTCTTTAAAATGATGTTGATGATGCCAAAAGCGATAAGGACCAAACCGTTGCTCATCAACAAAATAATGTGGAGCGGAAACATGTGTAATTTCCGTTACCCAATTCAGTTTGATTCCGAGAAGTGGCTTTATTTTGTAAGTTATAATCATTCTGGGGTACATTTTTTGAGGTGGTAAATCTTGTACTTCAAAACGCATCCATGATGGTGTGATTTCAGACAGCCCGTTTGGGTTTGAAAAAAAATCCCATGCTTCATTTAGCGATAAAGGTAATTGTTGCTTTGTTGCAAAGGTATATAGTTTCAATACTCCTCTTCCTTTCTGAAAAACTACACAAATCGTTCCTTATTTCCCCTGTTTAGAGTCACGTAACGCTTCAAACAAAATTGCTTCCTAATGCTATCCTTGGTTAGACGTTATAAAATTAAATAACCGCTAGACAATTGCTAGCTGATTTTAAATTATAATTCCTTTCCTACGAAGGTTGCCAAGACATTCTCTTAAATATAGCTCGTCATGCTCTGGATAATTACCATCTTCGTCATTAGTAGATAGGCTTTCATCAGTATGAGGCGAACAGAGCTTGCCACGATAATACATGTCCTCCCACAAAGGATCATTTCGATAACCTCTTCGTTTCATTTCATCTATGACCTTCATATGATAAAGAAAGAGTTTATATGGTGAGTGTTCAAAAACATAATTAACTGTTTCGTGTTTCTTCCCCCAACCATTTCCCCTTAAGGCACAACATTCTCGGTGTTGGCCTAATAACTGTTGACGTGGTAATTTTGCTATTAATTGCTCATGCCATAGTCTCATTTTATCTCATCTCCCGTACTGATGCCTTGCCATAACAATTCGATAACCTTGAATTTGCGATGCAGAATTGTAGTCTCCAGCAAAATGCAATACTTGCTACTGTTAATTGTATTTCTATAACTGAACCGCAATTCGAACAAGTCTTTGTAGAAGGCAACCATTTGTCTATTTTAATAAGCTGGTGCGGGTGTAATTCCATACCCGTCATTTCGTTTCTCACATCTTAACCTTTCTGCCTTTCCACATAACGGAGCGTAAAATGTGCGTTCGATATAAGGAATACATAAACAGCACAATAAAAAATATAAATAGGATTGGAAAGCATATTACCACCCAACTGTTGAAATTACCTACTCTTCTTGTTAAAAATAAGAAATGTAACCCATACAACAAATAAAGAATAATACTTATCCCTATCAATGTTATATTGTCCATTTGACTAGATAAAATCAGAAGTGACAATACAGAAAGCGCGCCCGATATCCATATATTAATCAATAACATCACGAACCAATGCGTTGATTGAGATGCTGTTGCCAACGTCTTAGTCCAACCTTCTATAAGTTGCTGTATTCCTTCAGGGTACATGCGAAAACTTATGATGTTCTTCCCACCATAATTGCGAACAGGTAAGTTATTAGCAGTAAATAACGCACTAAGCGCAAAATCATCCATAATTGAGTCTTTAGCTGATCCATGACCTCCACTTACTAGATAACTTTCCTTGTCACAGAGAATACAAGGACCAAATGAACCAGCTGTTTTGAATTTTTGTTTCCATATAGTAAATACATTGATACCTGTAAAGACGATAATATTGAAAACTGCCGATAAATGCTCATACGATTTTTGTATCTGATGATACGGCTGGACGGATAAAATACCTTTGGCATGCTGTTTCTGATAGGAAGAAAGTAATTTTTTCAAGCTATTATTAGCTAAAAATTGTACATCAGCATCCAGAAACAACAACCATTTCCCTGCTGCATGCTCCGCTCCATAGGAACAAGCAAGTGACTTTCCTGAAGTGGTCTCCCCTACTGTTTCTTTGTCATTTGTTAATACCGTTGCACCATATTTTGCCGCGATAGCTGCTGTATTATCTTCCGATTCGTCGTCTACAACGAGGATTTCAAAAGCTTTCCATGTTTGCATTTTCAATGATTTTAATAAAACTGGAAGACGGTTTGCTTCGTTTCTAGCAGGAATAATAATGGATATATATGGTAGATTTTTAGGTTCCTCATCCGATTCAGGAATTGACAATGACCAAAACATTAATGTACCACTTAATAAACCAAAGAGAGTCAGGATAACTCCCATAATTAAGAATACGTGCATAAAGGTATTCCTCCCTCTATATAATTAAAATATCTACGAAATGCTTAATTTTTAGAATTTCTTAAATCCCCTTTTCACAAGGCGGGTGAGGTAAAGGGCTGAAAAGCTCTTTTAAATAGCATGTTTATAAATCGTCAAGTAGTTACGCAATCCAAGTGTAATTGATAGAGCGTTGTTCAGAACAACCTGGATTTCATTTAAGTATTCATTCTCCTGAGTAGTCAAATAGAATGCCTTTATCATCATGCAGTAGCTCCTGTGCAGCGATCCTGGCTGATAAAAGCACAATCGGGACTCCAGCGCCCGGATGTGTGCTACTCCCTGTAAAATATAGATTAGAACAATTACTCGCCTTGCTTTGTGGGCGTAGGTGATTGCTCTGCGTGAGAGTTGGCTGCAAACCGAAAGTAGCACCATTATATGCATTGAATTTTGATTCAAAGTCCAGTGGTGTTATACAGGTTTCGGTGACAATTTCGTTATCAATGTTTTCAAAACCATGTATCTTTTTCAGTGTATCTAAAATGTAGGTGCGATAATAATTAATCGTTTCCTCATTCCATTGATAATTTGCTGTGTCTAGATTTGAGACAGGCATCAAAATATACAATCCATCTTTTCCATCGGGGGCCAGGGAAGGATCCATTTTCGATGCTATGTACACATAGAAAGACGCATTTGTAAGCTTATCCCCAGAAAAAATATCATGAAGATTTTTTTCCATTTTTTCATTGAAAACAAAATTATGAACGTGCTCAATTTCTTCATATTTCCTATCCATGCCAAGATATAAGAGAAAACAAGAACAGGAGTATTTCATCTTGTCAATCTTCTTGTCAGTATGTTTCCCTTTGGCAACCTTATCATTTACCAGGTTTTTCATGGCATATGGGAAATCGGCATTGCAGACGACAAAATCGGAAGAAACTTTCTGGTCGTCTACCATAATTCCAGTTGCTTTATGATCGGTAATGCTTATTTCCTGGACATTTTTGTTATAAGAAATTGTTCCTCCAAGTTCTTTGAAGAGTTTTTCCATAGCCAAGGCCATCGTATACATCCCACCTTTGATAAACCATACACCATACAAAAATTGAATCATTGGGAGCATGGTATAAAACGATGGGCTTTTCAGTGGGGAAATGCCCACATACAATGTTTGAAAGCTAATTATTTGTTTTAACCGTTCATTTTTAATATATTTACCGATAAAGTTATCCGCAGTGTCAAATGCTTTCATTTTCCTAACCTTTTTCAACATGGACAAATTATAAAAGTCACTACGTTTGCGGAACGGTCTTTGGATAATGTCATGCTTGCCAACCATAAAACGTTTATAAATTTCATGCAGATATTGAAAAAACCCTTCCGCATCCTCTTCACTGATAGATTCAATCGTCTTTGTCAATTTTATAAGGTCAGAGGAAATATCGATAGGGTTGGCGGGAATATCACTGAAGTAAACCCGGTACATTGGATCCAACCTTTCCATTGGAATATAATCATCAGGGTTGCGGTTGCAGAGTTCAAATATTTCCCGATACAATTCCGGCATCATGACAATACTTGGGCCCAAATCAAATTTGTAGCCTTCCATTTCAATTCGATTCATCTTCCCCCCAGGCGTGGATTCTTTTTCGTATATTTCCACTTGATAGCCAGCATGCTGCAGCCTTATTGCACTAGCAAGCCCTGCGACGCCTGCGCCAATTACACTTACCTTCTTTTTCATGTCATTTCCCTCATTTCATTAAAGCGCATTATTTCTCATTTTCAAGTTTTATGGTTCATCATGTTTAGGATAAATTGGATGGTTTACATTGTATTTTATAATCATTTAATTGGGTCTTGAATAAGTGAAGTGATACGTCCGCGATTATAACGCTGGACGACGATTATTGGCAGGTTAAATAAGAGAGCATACAGGATCATCATCCACCCTACCCATAAGGGGTTCCATAAGAAAAATAATGGAGCAGGCAAAATGGACAGCCAGTGTGTCAACTCCGCACGCTTTGTTTCTGCAGAAAAGATTTTCAAGTCACTCCTATTTGTGCCATGCAACCCTTTTTTACCGTAGCCTTTTTTAAGAAAAATTGTCCCGTCTATAAGGGACCCTTTCCATTTTTTTACACGAAATAACCTTTGCCATATTTTTCCTGAGTCTTCCCAAGAGAAAATCTGAAAAGAAGGATATTCTCTCTGAAAAAAAGTGAAAGGCAGTTTCAAGCAAATGACAGAAATGATTAGATGAAAAAAAGACCATGCAACTATATCAATTACAATAATCCAGATGACAGGAAGTGAAACAATCGGCATAGCGATCCTCCTAACGTTTTACATTCTTCTCTGTAACAGCATTTGCTCTACAACAGCCATTTCCGAAACTTCTTCACTACGTCCATATCTTTATCAGTATACGGCGGAAATTTATCTTGAACATCCATATAATAATAGGCTTTATATTCTGTCTTGTCGTAGCTGCAGGCCAGAAAACCCGCTTTACCATGATAAGCACCGTTTCCGCTTCGCCCAATGCCCCCAAAAGGGACATGAGGATTTGCAGCGTGATGGATCACTTGATTGACGCTGACCGTAGTTGATTGCATGTGGTGCTTAAACAAACGAATATGCTTGTTGCTTTTACTAAAAACATAAGCGGTCAAAGAATCCCGTTGAATAACCTGCTGTGCCAATAATGTTTTTAAGTCAGAATATGGAATGACAGGAAGTACCGGCCCGAAAATTTCTTCCTGTAAGATGGAACTTCCTGGTTTAATATTTATAAGCACTGTGGGGGCGATGAATAAATCTCCCTCATCGTGCGTACCAGTGTGCCAAACATCGCCTTGCCCAATGAAATGGATCATTTTTTGAAAATGCGCTGTATGACAAACTCTTCCATAGTCATCACTTTTTTCAGGTCGATCACCGTAAAAGGCTGAAAGCGTCGTGGAAATTTCAGAAAGTGTTTTTTCATAAATGGATTCGTGGACAAAAAGGGTGTCTGGTGAAATACAGGTTTGTCCTGCGTTAAGGAATTTACCCCAAACGACTTCCTGTATAGCTGCTTTAGAAAAACCTGTTTCATCTATAATACATGGGTTTTTCCCGCCTAGTTCCAACATCACTGGTGTGAGATTTTTAGCAGCCTCCATTGCCACGCCCTTTCCGGTCTTCTCGCTACCTGTAAAAAAAATAAAATCAAAAGGTAATGAAGTCAATATCCGAGCAGTTTGTACATCCCCTGTAACAACTGTTAGCTGTGTTGGGGAAAATGTTTGATTGATAACCTCTTTTAGTAATTTGCTTGTTGCTGGTGCATGCTCCGATGGTTTAATTACACAACTGTTCCCGCCAGCTATTGCACTGATAGCGGGCATTAGTGCAAGCTGCAACGGATAATTCCATGGACTGATTATCAATACACTGCCGTATGGGTTTCTCATTACTCGGACAGTTTCCAGGTATCCAAACTTTATATGGTGGGTGCGAATTGGTCTTGTCCATTTTCCTATATGCTTTAATACATAATCGATTTCATTCAATAAGATAGCTATTTCAAAAGAAAAGGCTTCGAATGCTGATCTTCCCATATCTGAAAGAAGTGATCGCATAAATGCTGCTTCATATTCCACAAGCATCTTTTTCAGCCGCAAAAGCATTTTCTTTCGTGTCCCTACTGAAGGAATGGAGCAGGAAAGGAAATCTTCCTGCTGCTTTTCTAGTAATATCTTCAGGTACAAACTATCATTCTTAGCCATTTTGTGTATCTCTTTGCACAATTTTATCGCGCACCTGCTGGCCGCTTAAGGTGACCATTGGCATTCCACCACCTGGGTTGACCGTTCCACCGACAAAATATAAATTGTCATAGCGTTCGCTTTGTTTCGGGTGTTTAAATCCTTTATTTTTCTTACGATCTGACAACGTGCCATATATCGCTCCACGGTCAGATCCATAAACACGTTTGATATCTTCTGGTGTCCATATATCCTTTGTCACAATGTTTTCCCGTAAATGATCCAGACCCATTTCTTCTAATTTAATCAGTACTCGTTCCGCAAAAAGGTCATAGTCTTGCTGTGTTAAAGGTTTATCCTGGATGTAGGGAATATGAGGCAGTACTTTTAAATTTTCATATCCTTCGGGTGCCTGGGATGGATCTGTTTTATTAACGTTTACCAAGTAAATGACTGGGTCATCTGGTAGTTCATGACGATGAAATATCTTATCCATCTGCTGTTTCATATTTTTTGCAAAGAAAAAGTTATGATGGCCAAGCTGTGGATAGCTTTTTTTTACGCCCAAATGCATAACGAGCCCAGAACTAGATGGTTCGAATTTCTTTTTCAACTTTTTAACATAGCCGTTCTTTTCCTCAAGCAAATGCTCATAAACAGGTATTACTTCCATATTAGAAACATAATAATCTGCGGTTAATTCTGTTCCATCCTCCAAAAGGGCTCCGGTGATTTCACCTTTCTTTTTATTAAGTTTTAGAACTTGTTTTCCTGTATGAAATGTAACGCCAACTTCCTTTGCTAGCCTTACCAATCCGTTTGCAAGATGATGCATCCCACCTGGCACATACCATATACCTTGGGCATGCTGCATGTAAATCATCATATTCAATACCGCTGGTGCATCATAGGGAGAAGAACCAACATACTTGATAAAGTAAGAGAGCATGTCCTGGAATTGTTTATTACTAATCCGTTTATCAAGTGCTTGGTGAACCGTTGAGAACAGATCAAAGTTTTTCAAAGCGCTGAACATGCCATTATATTGCATAATATCACTCGTATTATCAGCACCGTTCTTAAAGTAACTTTTCTCCGTCATATCATATAGTTTCTTTGAATACTTCAGTAGTTTCCTATATTGACGTATATCTCTGTTTTTCAGAGTTGCATTTTTTGCTTGCATTTCCTGTAAATCTTCATATAAATCAATGATATTGCCATTGGGAAAAAAGGAGCGCCACTGGTGGTCCAGCTTTACAGTCGGGACATAATCCACCATTTTTTTTCCGCTGGCAGTAAACAATCTTTCAAAGCTTTTCGGCATCGTTAGGATGGATGGTCCTAAATCAAAGCCAAAACCATCTTGCTCGAGTCGGTTCAATTTTCCACCTAAGTGATCATTTTTCTCATATAAGGAAACTTCATATCCGCTTTGCGCCAGGGAAATCGCAGCGGAAAGACCTCCAAGCCCACCCCCGATGATCAGTACACTTTTATTTCTCCCCAATTAACACAACACCTTTCCAAAACTAAGATTAACTGCTAATAGCAGCGTTTATTTCCATCATTTTTTCTTTCGTGACATAGTTTCGTTTAGTTAGACATTCGTACTCATTGTTTCGCACAGCATCCAATATTCCTCTGTAAACTTGAGCCGATAAGTGGACAGGCATTCGGCTATCAGCGTCAAACAGATCAATATTGCGCAAAAAGTTGTCATATAAAGATTCAGCTCGTACAGCTAGTTTTTCCCAGAGATTGATAAACTTCACATTGATGACACCATTTTGCAAATCATTTTTTGTATATTGAAAATGATTTAATTCATCTTTTGGCAAATAGATTCGGTTTTTCTCATGGAAATCTTCGCCAACATCTCGCAGAATATTGGTTAGTTGCATGGCAATGCCAAGATCAATTGCTGAAGGGCGTAAATAAACAGAAGACTCTGAAGCGATTACAGGCAATAGCATTAAACCGACAGATCCAGCTACATAATAACTGTATTTTTCCAGTCCTTGCATTGTTTCTAGGATGGCAAAATCTATATCCATGGCTTGTCCAGCCAACTGATCATAAAACGGTTTGATATCCATTTCATATTCATTAAATACATGCCTCAGAGCACGCCATAATGGTTTATCTTTTTCTTCATGATCTCTGAATAGATCCAGCTCTTTTTTTAATTTATTTAGGGCCTGATGTTTCTCCTTGGATGAATTATTTCCGTCAGCACAGTCGTCTGCGATCCTGCAAAAAGCATAGATTGCATAAACAGCATTTGCTTTTTCAGAGGGTAGTTTTGAAAAAGCATAGTAAAAGCTTTTGGAATATTTTTTTATTATTGCTTCACAATAATAAAAATCGGCTTGCATTTTCTTTCCATCCATCTAATCTCCTCCTATTGATAGTCAAATTTAATTCCTTTATCATCATGTAGTAATTCCTGCACGGCAATTTTAGCTGATAGCAAAACAATAGGAACACCTGCACCTGGATGTGTGCTACTTCCGGTAAAATACAGATTTTCACAATATGTCGCCTTGCTTTGCGGTCGCATGTGATTGCTCTGTGAGAGGGTTGGCTGCAGACCAAAACACGCACCATTATAGGCATTAAATTTGGATTCAAAATCTTTTGGTGTCATATATGTTTCTGACACAATCTCCTGGTCGATTGTTTCAAATCCCTTAATCCGTTTCATCGCTTGTAAGATAGAGTTGCGGTAGTATTGAATGGTTTCATCATTCCACTCATAATTTGCCGTTGATAAATCTGAAACAGGCATTAGTATGTACAAGCCGTCTTTTCCTTCAGGTGCAAGAGATGCATCCATTTTAGAAGCGATATGTATATAAAATGATGCATCTTCCAGTTTGTTTCCTGTGAATATGTCATCTAAGTTCTTATCCAAATTTTCATTGAAAATGAAATTGTGAACGTGCTCCACTTCTTCATATTTTCGATCCATGCCCAGATACATCAAAAAGCAGGAACAGGAATATTTCATACTATCGATTTTTTTATCCGTGTATTTTCCTTTAGCTTCTGTGTTTTTAACCAGATTTTTCATTGCAAATGGGAAATCAGCATTACACATAACGAAATCCGATTCTTGCTTTTGACCATTGACATAAACGCCATCTGCCACACCGTTTTTGATTGATATTTCTTCTACATCTGTGTTGTACTGAATAGAACCACCAAGTTCTAGAAATAACGTTTCCATAGCAGTTGCCATTGTATACATGCCACCTTTGATAAACCAGATTCCATATAAAAACTCAATCATTGGAATCATTGTGTAAAGAGAAGGACCGTTATATGGGGAAACCCCTATGTATAAGGTTTGAAAACTAATCATTTGTTTCAAGTGTTCATTTTTAATATATTTGTCTAAAAAGTGATCAGCATTGTCCAACGTTTTTAATTTCATAGCTTGTTTTAGCATAAATGGATTGAAGAAATCTTTTTGATTGCGAAAGGGCCGTTGTATGAAATATTTTTTAGCTACAGTAAAACGTTTGTATATTTCCTTTAGATAATTGAGAAAACCTTCTGCATCTTTTTCACTGATTCCTTCAATGGTTTGCATCAGTGTTGTTAAGTCTGACGAAATATTATAAGGCTGATCTACCCTGTCCTGAAAATAAACACTGTACATTGGATCGAGCTTTTCCATCGGTATATAATCATCTGGATCGCGATCACAAAATTCGAAAACCTCCTTATATAACTCTGGCATCATAACGATGGTCGGCCCTAAATCAAATTGATAGCCATCTTTTTCGATTCGGTTCATTTTTCCGCCAGGTATAGTATCTTTTTCAAGTATCTCCACTGTATAACCAGCGTGTTGTAAACGTATTGCACTCGCTAAACCTGCTACTCCTGCGCCAATCACAATTACTTTTTTGGTCATATTATAACTCCTTAACATCTATTTTACCCATAATAACTGAAGGCGAACCCCACCTCGTCCCTTCAATCAGGCCAACAGCTTGAAGTTACACTGCGTTACATTTAAGTTACGACGAAATCTCGAAACCTTGCATCTCAAACATTATACAATATATTTTTATTTTGTACAACGTTTTCGTCAGTTAAGTCACTAGGTACTTAAAAGTATGTTAAAAGTCAATGAAGTTTGTACAATGTTATGGTATAATAAAGGTACATTTGCTGGTAGAATAAAAAGTACTATGATACTCAAAACACAAATAAACATCTCTTTTACATGTTGCCAACAAGAGCGTAAGAAACAAACTTAGTAGGACAAATTTATAATGAACAAAATAGGTTAAAATAATACCCAATGTTTGTTGAAACATATATTTGTGTAAGAAACCCACCTTAGGCTTCCATACAGGTATCGGTTGATTGCTAGCGGTATGTGTGGTTAAGCCATAAATTGAGGGTGACAAGTTTTGTTATTTAAATGGATGGCAACAACAAAACTATCACTAAATCAGTTGTGACAGTACGTATTTTTTATAGGGGGTGGATAATATGGAAAATTTACAAGAAAAGCACTTTTACATTAAAGAAATTGCCAAGTTGACTGGTCTTTCCGAACAACTTATTCGGAAATGGGAAATTAGGTATAACCTTGTACAACCAAAAAGGTTAGAAAATGGCTATCGCTTGTATTCCTTTCATGACCTTTTAACTTTAAAGGAAATAAAGGAATTAAGAGAACAGGGAAAACCAATGAAACAAGCGATACAGGCTATAGTTGCTAAGCAAGATTCAACTGGATTAACACATAAATTGAATCAGGTAGAGAAAAGCCCTAATGTTGAAAAAATGGTGGAAAGAGGCGCGGTATATGATGAACATGGATTGATATTTTTGTTGCGACAATCCCATCATCAATATGGTCTCCATTTGTTTCTACAAAACACCGTTCAACCTTTTTTAGAAAAAGTAGGTGACTTATGGGAAAACGGCCAGTGGGACGAAAGCCAAGAAACAATATCTAGCTTGGTTGTAAAAGATTTTTTAACACAAGTAAGTAGAAACTTCAATCATAATTTGCAAGCCCCACATGCTCTAGGTTTTTGCCTGCCTAATGAACTACATGAAATCCCGTTACAAATCTTATTGTTGCAAATGAAGGTGAAGGGATGGAGAACAACAAGAATTGGATCATCCCCCAAACTTTCAGCGATTGAAAGACTTATTGAACACATGCAGCCGCAAAAAGTATTGTTTTCAGCTTCAACTGTGCTTCCTTTTCAACAGAATGAAAACTTGTTTGAAAAACTTGATCAACTAGCAGAGAAATATGCGCATATCTCCTTTTATATTGGCGGGAAAGGTGTATGGGATTATACAAGAATCGTTAATCCAAAATACATGCATATTTCATTTACAATTGACGACATTATCACGTCATCCAAATCGTGATACTAACAGCGGAGAAAGCAATGTTTTCTTATCGATTTTTGCAACCAACTTTACCCTAAGAATAATTTTCTTAACACTTTATTATCCAAGTAATTTCCCCCTCCAATAACGAAAATCAATATCGAACTTCGATTTCGATAATACATTGCATTTAGTTACTATGCAAGTTTTAAATAGTTACTTTTTTATTTCTCCATCATCAATACTAAACAATTTGGGCCATTAGTTAAATAAAGTGAGCAATTCTATTCAAGAAAACGGAGTCGGTTTAAGGAACTTAAAACTGAAATTAACGCACACCTTTAAGACACACAAATGTTATCAAGACATAAAATTATAAAGCCCAAAAAATAAGGAGGAACACATATATTGCATGACTAATATGTGTTCCTCCTTATTTTAATTTATGAATCCATTGGCACTCTAAGTATGGACAGTAACAAAATAATGGTTTCAACATAAAAAGTATAAGGCAAATATGCAGGCAGGTATAAGTATGGATAACTACGTAAAAGTCATTTTCTTAATGAGGATTTAACCCCTTTTATCTTCTAAAATCCTTAACTTTCTAAATTTATCGTCCTTTGACGTTACTACGTTAACAAAAGGCGGTGATTACTACCTAGAGAACCTTAAAAGCAGGAAAGAAAAATTTACACTTTTGGTTTCATTATAATTGCATGTTTTTCTTCATCTATATATACAAAAAACTTGTTCAATCCTTTTTGCTCAAAATAATTTCGAATTTCTTTTGGGATATAGATGCTTCCTTTCCTACCTACTGTGCTCATAACATCAAAGGTACCATTTTGAGTTGGTTTAATAAAAATATAATTATTATTATGCACTCTGAATTTCACTGTGATTCCTTCTACTATACACAGTTTTTTTCTCCATTTAACTGGAATAGTAAGCGTTTTTTTGTGGTCAAAATTAATGGATTTTTGAATTGATATCATTATGTGCCCCCTATTTAACATATTAATTGGAATAGAGAAGGGTCTACTATTCTCATAACAAATGACAGAATGAATGGTATTAAAAATTGCTGCATTTGAATTACAATTAAAGTTGCACATCATATGCTTAAACGTGTGATTTTCAGTAAGATTATCACTTCTTTGGTAAACCTGACTGTTACGAGCAACGAATATTGGAAAAGTGAAGACCATCATATCGATCTTCACCTTTCACTTTCCCGCTCTTTAATTTAAAGTTAAATAATTGTTTTTCAAGTAAGCAAATAGCCAACTAGCTAATTAGCTAATTAAAAACAAGACTAATAGTTTAAAACAATCCTAGATTATTAAACTTTGAACTAAAATACTTATCGCAATACTAATCATCACTTCTCCTATTTAGTGCGCCATCATATCATGGGCAATATCATATCCATTCATTTCTGATGGGTAGTAGGTGGGCCAATGACTGACTTCATCCAATAAAGCTTCCCTATCGTCACCCCAATACAGATGATAGTGATTAGCTTCAGTCGGGTAGATACTATGATCACTAAATTGAATATATGAAGGAAGTCCTTCCGCCTTTTCTTCTAGTTTAAAGATATATCGCACTCCTCTATTACCGGCATCATATGTTAGAATTTCGTACCCATCGTAGATATACTCACCAGAGTATTCTTTACCATTTTTAAAGAAGGTCACAGTATTCTCTTGAATCACGATACGTCCAACATCTGTTTGGTACCCTTCATTATAATAGTCCTTATATTCTTCGGCAGTCATGTCACCTTCGTGTTCTGCTTTATAAGCAAATACTTCGTCAAGCGTACCATCCTGCAGAAATGGGTATACAGACTGCCAATCTCCTTCCCAATCGGACAGTGACCGATCCTCCACTTGACTGTCTTCAAAATACCCGTTATAAATTTTATCTGTTTCTTCATCATGGACATGACTATGATCGTGATCGTGTTCGTGTTCCTTCGTTAACTCCTCGTTTGATCCTTTTGATTCTTTTCCATTTTCACTACTGTCGGTTGCTTTTTCTCCACACGCAGATAGAACCAAAATGACTGCAAATAAACTAAGTGTGCCTAGTAACTTTTTAAACAATTTCTCTCCTCCTCTTTATTTATAAACACTTCATCGGAATGAATAAGAAACCTATCAGGGTTCCTGTCAAGAATCGCTTTAGGTAAATGTCGGCAATGGATCATGGAATTTACTCCATTCAAGTTTCATCTCGTCGTCTGTTAATAAACATTTATCCAAACCCTTTATAATGTCGCCTTTATCCATTTTCATACCAATAAACACTAACTCAGTCATACGATCTCCGTATTCATCATCCCACCGATCGGCTAACTCTGGTTCTTCTCTTAAAATTTGAATTTGTTCCTGTTCAGGATAAGCGGCGATCCATTCACCTACGCCTTGAACAGCAAGAGATGTTCCAGCCTGCGATAATAAAGCAGACATATCATTTCTTGAGGCCAGCCAGAAAAAACCTTTGGCCCGAACAACACTGGCCGGCCAACTTTCTAACCAGTTCATCCAACGCTCAGGGTGGAACGGCCTCCTCCTTCGATAAACAAAGGAGCCAATGCCATACTCCTCATTCTCAGGAACATGTTCTTCGTTTAATTCTTTGATCCACCCCGCTCCCTGGCTCGCCTTCTCAAAATTAAATAACCCTGTGCTCATTACATATTCAAGTGGAACTTGGCAATAGCGTGTGTCAATAATTTGTGCATCAGGGTTCAGTTTCTTAAGGACAGCTTTTAATTTTTTTTTATCTACTTCACCAACCAAATCTACCTTATTTAAGAGGATTACGTTGGCAAATTCGATTTGATCAATCAAAAGGTCAATAACTTCTCTAGCATCTATTTCGTCTGCTCCCTGATTGCGGTCTAGTAAACTTTCCCCCGATCCATAATCGTCCCAAAAACGATTTGCGTCCACGACCGTAACCATCGTATCCAATAGGCAATGCTCGCCAAGGTTGATTCCAATTTCCTCATCGTCATAAGAGAAGCTCTGCGCAACTGGAATAGGCTCCGAAATTCCGGTTGATTCAATCACGATATAGTCGATGTCAAGTTTAGAAAGCTTTTCTACCTCTTTTATTAAATCTTCTCTGAGAGTACAGCAAATACAGCCATTTTGTAATTCGACCAGTTTTTCTTCAGTCCGGCTGAAGCCGCCCTGTTTAATCATATCAGCATCAATGTTAACTTCGCTCATATCATTGACAACCACCGCTATTTTTAGGTCATCTCTATTGTGTAGAAGATGATTGAGTAATGTAGTTTTTCCTGATCCTAAATAGCCACTCAGCACAGTAACAGGTATTCTATTTGACACCATCTATTCCCTCCTAATCATTTCAACGATACGTTCAGCAGCTTTTCTAGCACCTGCAATGTTTTTAGATACAGGACCAATCTCCAACTCTGCAAGAGCCCCAGCAACAAAAAGCCTATGCTTCCATTCCAAAGAATGCTGTACAATAGGAAATCCACAAGTCGCACAGGGAAGATCTAATTGATCAATTACGGTTTGTAGCCACCTTTTTCCCGGCAGGTCGGTTTTTGCTCCTGTTGCTAGCAGAAGGTAATCACCCCTTACTGATTCCCCATTAATCATAACCAGCTCAATCGCACCAGCCATAACATTGAGATCTTCAATATTTCCCGTATAGATGGTCAATTTGCCCGTTCTGATTTGTTGTCTTAACTTCACATAAAGATCTCTTGTTATAGAACCTCGGTGTCTTGCTTGCTGGATAAGTCTTCTTCGTTCATCATAACAATCTACTTGATGGTAGTTCCTTAAATATTTCGGACCAAGCCAGCCAGGATCGCTATCAAAATCTTCAATCCGAAAAGGATGTCGCTTCACCAAGGTAACAGAGTGAATAGAACTTTTGCTTGATAGGGTATAGGCAAGATGTGCTGCAGTCATGCCTCCCCCTACAATGACAACTTCTCCCGTCACGGGTAGAGGTGCCTCCATTTCAAATACGTGATGTACAGCTCGTGTACTTTTGTATGGAAGGGACCACTTTGGGTATTGTGGTGAATGGTTTACGCCCATAGCAAGAACGACTCGTTTCCCTTGAACCATTTGATCATCAGAAGTACTTACATTCCACACTCCATCCGACCAAGCAAGCCCCTCCACAGTCCCTTGCCTCCAACATTCCTTTAATCCTACACCGTCCGTTGTGTCTAAGCTATGCTGATTAAACATGTCCAAGCGAGGTCTTGCATACTTTCCTTTGAATGGTTGAGTATAGTCGTTCGCTCGGGAATATTTCTTTAAGCTGTATGGATCGCAGTTCAGGTGATGAACGGATGTAGATCTTAGATAAGGCATGCCGATTTTATTCGTCAATGTCCGCCACGTCTGCATGGGTTCTGGATAAGGGTCGATGATCAGGAACTCTTCCTTAGCAACCTTTTCTTCCAGAAGGCGGGTGGCCACGCAACACCCTTGAATTCCTCCACCTATGATGATCCACTCATACATACGCGACTCCCTCTTTTCTTACCAACTTGATTTTTTCACACCTGGGATCTGTCCTTTATGCGCATATTCCCTAAATGCGATACGAGACATTTTAAACTTCCTCATATAACCACGTGGTCTTCCCGTCACTTCACATCTACCTGTTAAACGAGTTGGAGATGAATCACGAGGAAGCATTCTAAGTGCCTCATAATCTCCTTTAGCTTTTAGCTCTCTTCGCAGTTCAGCGTATTTCTCTACCATTTCTTGTCTCTTTTTTTCTTTTGCGATCTTTGATTTCTTGGCCATTTTCTTCTTCACCTATCCTTTTCATAGTAATTATTATAAGTTATTCTTTTAATAATTATTTTCGATGTCTTTATAGACTTCACTTGCTGTAGTGCTCGTTTGACCGATGTACTTCCCTCTATACGGTTTTGTTGGATGATCCATCTCCGCGATCACCAATTGACAAATTCTCCATCCCTCGATCAGCCTAATGGGACAACGGTTAGAATTAAACAATTCAAGTGTGATGCACCCCTCAAATCCTGGATCGACCCATCCAGCATTTTGAACGAATAATCCCATTCTTCCAATCGAACTTCTGCCTTCCACAAAAGCCGTAAGGTGACTGGGCAATTTCACCCATTCCTTCGTTGTCGCGATAGGAAGCCTTTTTACGCATTGAAAGTGTTCCTGTGCTGTGCTCATCCAATGTCATGAAATGTCTACCCAATGTAAGATCAACAGAAGCCGGTTGAACCTGAGAATGAGCTAAAGGATCAATTACTAGCTCCTCATCCTCTAATTTTTTGAGAATGGTCTGACTTGATAAAATCACTTTTACACCTTCTTCTTTTTTTATTGAGCAGCGACTTCCCAAGTGAATGGATCTTTCATATTAGACCATTCCTTATCCATCTCTTCAGGTGTCAATAAACATTGATCCAGCTCTTTAACAATCGTTCCCTTGTCAAGATTGATCCCTATAAAAACCAACTTGATCATTCGATCCCCAAACTCCACATCCCAATCGTTCAAAACATCGGGGTTTTGTTGGATCGTTCGGTCCTTTTGTTTTTGGGGGAGCGAGGCTACCCAATAGGAGACCGGTTCAATAGAGACGGAAGGACCTGCTTGGGATAATAGAAGGGCCAATTGATTTCTTGTTGCACACCATACAATTCCTTTGGCACGTACAATAGACGTAGGTATTCGGCTGATCCAGTTGTAGAAACGTTGGGAATGGAAGGGTAACCTTCTCTTATATACAAAGGAATGAATTCCATACTCCACCGTTTCCGGTTTATGTTGTTCCGGGCCCGCCATTAATTCTTGAAGCCATCCAGCCGACTTACTTGCACTCTCAAAACTAAAACGATGAGTATTCAAAATTTTCGCTGGGGAGACTTCACCAAATGTTGTATGAATAACTTCCGCTTCGGGTTGTAGTGTTTGAATAACGTTCGTTAACGAATCCAGCTGCTTTTCCGTCACCAGGTCACATTTATTTAACAAAAGCACATCACAAAATTCGATCTGATCGATAAGTAGATCGGCAATATTTCTCTCATCCTCTTCCCCTACCGCCTGTTTTCTGTCTAGTAGGCGATCTCCGGATTTGTAATCCTTCCAAAAACGATAGGTATCCACGACAGTAACCATTGTATCCAGACGACAGAATTGTGTCAGATCGATCCCCAGTTCTTCATCGATATAAGAAAATGTCTGAGCGACTGGCACAGGCTCGCTAATCCCAGTAGATTCGATGACTATATAATCAATGTCCCCAGTTTTTGCGATCTTTTCAACTTCGATCAGTAAATCTTCTCTCAATGTCCAGCAGATACACCCATTGGACATCTCAACTAAATTCTCCTCTGTCCTTGAAAAATGCCCTCCCTTCTCTATCAAGTCTGCATCGATGTTGATTTCACTCATGTCATTAACGATGACTGCGATTCTCATCCCACCACGATTATTTAATATATGATTGAGCAGAGTAGTTTTCCCTGAACCCAAGTATCCACTTAAAATGGTGACCGGTATTTTCTGTCCCAAACTTATCCCTCCTTAAATCTCCATCAGAACAATGAAGATAGAATTACGGCTAGTATCCATGTACTTATTAAGGATGTTGCCATTTGCTTTCCCAATATCCCCAACGCATACTTCACACCTATTTCCTTGTAGATAGCGAATAGAGTAACTAGACAAGAAGACAAGGTCGAGGCCATGTAAACAATTAAAAATACTTGCCACACCGCCATGTTCCGCAGAAGACTTCCTCCCCCTTCATTCAGTACCATCATCCCGTCCTTCCTAAAGATAGAGAATATAATTCCAGGTGCTATTTCGGAAGGTAAAGCAAATAGGGTTAATAAAGGAGAAATTACCACGCTTAATATCCTCATCATTTCGGTATAATTGAGTAAAGATGCTATCAAACAAATAATGATAAAAACCGGCATCGCTTGTAAGAAAAATTGTTTAAGTGTTCCTTTTAAACGGAAACTTACTCCCGTCCATGTAATAGTTTGCAAATACGGAAGAGAGCCGACAGGATTGGAGGTGTACGTTTGCTTTTGCCATATCCTTGTATGAATGGCCCCTACTATGAAGACCACTAAAATATAAGGCAAAAATAGCAAGGGTTGCCCGGCCGATCCAAACAGCGATAGGGATGCCCCGATTTGGTAACTGCATGCTGAGCCAAATGAAATAAGAGAAATGCATGACTCCCTGGTACAACTGCTACAACTCCTACTTTGCATAACGGCTACAACGTTGCATCCGAACCCCGTTAAAACAGGAATTAAATCCCTCCCCCTTAATCCGACCTTCTTTAACCATGGATCCAATGCGTGTGTGATATGTTCTTGAACACCCGTTTCCTCCGTAATGGCAACACTCACTCCAATGAGACAAACAACAGGGAAAGCCCATAAAAATGAATACCAGCCAAGTGTCAGTGCTCCATAATCACCAATCAAGAAAACTTGGAGGAAACCCGGTAAACCTGAAACCATCTCCTTTAAAGGATTAATAAAAAAATTCTCTGTAACTGGTTGCAGATAATCAGAAAGCAAATAGGCCACATACACTGGACCTGCAAACATGAGAATAATCATGGAAAAGGCTAGCCAAGGGCCGAAAATCGGTTGAGCTAACAATTGTTCCAACCAACTCTTATCTTCCTTTTGTGATGCAGGTAGAAATGTAAGTAAGCTCTTGCTCAATTCCCACGAATTAGATTCTTGAATAGATTTCCACACTTCTTTTTCCTCGTCTCGATTCATAAAACGACTATTACACCACACAATAGGGACATTTAACAGCCCCCTAATATATTGCTTATCCTCTTCACTCGGGTGGTATTTATCTTTATGAGTAGCTATAATCGTTACTCTTTTACCCTTCAGTTGTAGCTGGTTTTCTAATAAAAGCAAATCATGTTTCAAACTAGATGATTTGACTACCAGAGTTAAGGTATCTAGATGTTTCACTGTATTCAAAGCCATCTTGGTTGTAAGGCTGTCATCCTCAAATTGGATTCCTGGCGTATCAATCACTTCTACATCGGGTTTGCCCTTCAATTTTCCAAGTGAAACGGATATAGTGGATCCTTTTACATTTGTTTCTGTACCAGTCCATTGGCCTGTTAAATGTCTATACAACGCAGACTTTCCTACAGATTCAAGTCCGACTAATGCAAAAGCACTAGCAGTCTCTTCCTTCTTGTCCATCAGCATTCACAACGTTCCCCGCAGCCTGATAGATCCTCAAGATAAAAGTTTTCTTTTTTATACAACTCGATGACTTCCAAATCCAGGCCCAATTGAGTGCCTATAGATTTGGCGACCACAGGGAAACGCTGCCGGAACTTATATATAAAGCAAAAAACGTGGCTGTCATGTCTCAGTTCAGGTCCACATAGAAATATCCCCTCGACCAGGGTCGATTCGTCTTGTTCAGTAACGAGAGGATTCCCATGCTTCCCGAATTTGAAAAGATGAGAAATCATCGACGTACTCCCCTTAAAACCTGTTGCTAATATTGGCGGGGTCTTCGTAGTCAATTCTTGGCCTGATTCTGTTTTTACATAATAAACGTCATTATCTCTTCGCACCGATTGGACGGTCTGCTTTTCGTAGATTTTAATTCTTCCTTCAGGAATAGCTTCACGCATCCGATTATATGTATAAGGGGATAAGACCGTACTAGGGTCGCTGCTATTAATCTGCCAAGTAGCAGTCTTAGCCAATAAACGAGACTTTTTCTTGTACCTGTTCAACTGATAAACAGCATCTAGACCGCTTTCATAGCCACCTATAACAATGTAATCGTCATCCTTCATCTTTTCCCAAGCGCTTATTTGACTATTGTGTAAGCACAATTCTGAGCCTGGGAACGAACTGTCCCTCGGATACTGATATTGCCCTGCTGCCCAAACAACAAATCTACCCAAGAAAGTTTGATGTGGAGTATTCACTTCAAAATAATCCCCAATTTTATTTATTTCTTCTACTTCTCTCCCAGTCAGCACAGGTAATTTATAATGATTGACTAGCAATTCCAGATATTCCGCATACTCTTCTCCTGTTGGGTGTTCCTCATTTAATGTATATCCAGGAGAGGTCTTTGGAGCTACGGCATTGAGATCTGTCTGTCCAAACCCTTGGGATGAAAAAGATGGTGTAATAAATTTCATTTCTTTTGGCCACTTCCGAAAACTCTCCCCAACTTCACCTTTATCAATTAAACAGAAATTCTCACAACCCATTTGTTTGAGAAGGATTCCAACTCCGACCCCGGAGGCGCCTGCTCCAACAATGATCGTGTCGTAATGTTTATTCATGATGAACCTCCTTTGACTAAGCGTAATGATTACGATTTTTAAACAGGCATACGTCTTCTCACTCCGACACACATTGTCTAAACTGTTCAGTAAGCCTCTCTTTATTTAGGTTTTTACCTATAAACACAAGCTTACTTACTCTTTCACCGTTTCCCCAGGAGCGTCCTTCTTCTCCTGCAAACAACATATGAACACCTTGATAAACATAACGTTTGTCTTTTCCATCTATATTTAGGACTCCTTTATATCGATATAAGGATTCACCTTCGATTTGTACCAAAAAAGAAAACCACAGATTAAGTTTTTTTAAATCCAACGGTCTGCTTTCTTGTAGAGATAATGAGGAAACGGTTTCATCATGATCATGATGGGTGTTATTTAAAAACTCAGGGTTCACCTTCAACTTTTCGTGTAGTTGGAAGCTGTGAATCCCAAGGATCTTTTCCATATCCACTTGACTATTCTTACTTACATATTGGGAAGCTGTCGGATTTATAAAGGTAATTCTCTGTTCTAGCCCTTTAAGGTAACTCTTAGTAACTAAATCAGCTTTATTCAAAAGTACAATATCTGCAAAAGCAATTTGGCTCCAAGCTTCCTTTGTATCCTCTAAATGTCTGGAGATGTGTTTTGCATCAACGAGTGTACAGACACTATCAATGATAAAAGCTTCTACCATATCTTTGTCCATCAGGAAAGTTTGCACCACGGGAGCAGGATCAGCAAGGCCAGTCGTTTCAATAATAATACGATCAAACTCTACCAATCCTTTTCCCTTGGAGAATAAAAGTATTGATAATGCATCGATCAAGTCTTTTCGGACATTACAACAAATACATCCCTTATTTATTTCAATAATTTCTTCTTTTGTTTGCTCAATGAGTTGGTCGTCGATGCCTATATCTCCAAACTCATTGACAATCACCGCCACTTTTTCTTTTGTATGCTTGAGAATATGGTTAAGGAGTGTGGTCTTCCCTGAACCTAAAAACCCCGACAATATTGTAACAGGGACCCTTTCATTCAATTCTTGCATACTTATATTCCTCCAACCATTTATCAAATGCTTGCCAAGGCATGAGAGCACAATTATGTCTGGCCTTTAATTTATGAACTCCTTGAAGAGAAGCAGCATCACCTAAGTCGATTTGATTGTCCATCGTTCCTTCTCTTATTAAGCTTTCAAAAGCAGCTCTTTTATTTCGGCATTCTTCGAGGGTGAGATTTTTCAATAAATCCGTCATCATCGAGCAAGAAGCCATGCTGATGCTACATCCTTCCCCTTCGAATGAGATATCTTTTACTCCATCAGATTCTAATCGAATGAATAAGGCCATCACATCGCCACAAGTAGGATTTTTATAGTGGACCTTTTGCGTTCTCTCATCACCAGTCAATTTCCCAAAGTTTCGTCTATACTTGGCATGGTCTATAACAACCTGACGGTATATATCATCAAGCATGAGTGCCCTCCTTCGCCGCAGTAATAATCACTATCCATAATTTAAAATTAGAATGACGATCTGTTTATAAGTAGATGTTAGGGAATAGAAACGAAAAAATATCTCTTGTTATCTATCCTACTACCTAGTTGGGTTTGCACAGTATCGGTATAATCCATCCACTCTACACTATTAAATCGGGTTTCAAGCTCCCTACTAATTTCTTCCTCAATTTCTTTCAAAGTTTGAAGAAGTTCAAATAAAGACATTTGAAAGTGAGACGCTGCCTTTTTATGAGGGGAATAGTTTTTAAGGTAGCTAAGGAACTCCTCGGGTGTGTCCGTTAGCTGCACAATGGCATCCTCCATCTTAATAATAAAGGTATAAATTTCTCTCTTTTCTTTTGGTAGTGATTCTACGATCTTAAACGTTAAAGATTTCAACAAGAAATCGTTCATTCTACTCACCTCTTAGATTCGCATGTTTTTCAGATTAACATTCACGTAAATCGTAATGATTACGATTTACTGATTTCTAAATGAATTATATCATGATGTTTGACAGTGTCAACATTTTTAATTTTATGAACAATAAAATACGGAACACAACCTATTCTTAACAACATAAAAAGACAAACCCATTTAAGAAAACGGATTTGTCTGTATTAGTTCGCCTTATAAAAACTGCGTTATTAGATTAAAAAAATTATGCTTTAGTACCATTATAGGGATAGTGCCAACATTAGTTATGCTGACACTACACCAAAAAAACATACTTTCTTTTACTACCTTATATACGTTATTTCTTCAATAGAGAGTTCAGTCAATGAAGGGAGATACTCCTCTTCTTAAAAAATTCGTTGAGGAACATCTCTAATTATAATTTTATTTTTTCGAGGGGATGTGCAAAAATACCCAGTTATGGATGAGGATAACGTAGTTACTGAGTATTTTGAAGAGAAAGACAGGCAGTTTGGCTATAACAGCTACGATGGTTATGATGATAATAGATACCGTGACCATGGGAGAAGATATATTAGGTATCATCGACGCAGTTACTATAATTACTTTTTTTAGAAACTTCCCCTGTACCCCTTATATGAAAAAGTATGTAAACCCCTTCAAATGAAAAGGTTTATAAATATAATAATGGTTTGGATAATTTAGTTTTCTTCTCATCCATAACAAGGGAAGTACATGCCTCAGGGAAATCGAAAGGGATGAATTGTTGGTAGTTGTGCGGAAATATTTCTGCGTTTTGAAAATCTTTGACTGGATGATCAATAGGTTTGAAATCATTACTACTTTGTGTTTTTAAATGATCAGCAATAATTGTGCCGATATATCTTCCCAATTTAAGTCCTTCATTATTATCAGACGAAAAATGGACACCTGCATACAAACGACTAATTGCATTGTCATTGGCGATTTTTTGAAGCTTTTTTGCTTCCTTCGGAAAAAAGTAGCTTAGAACGACTTGTGTACATCCGGACATAGTTGCATGACCAGACGGATATGTTGGGAACCGTGGTGTACATAGCAATGTTCTCATCTTTTGATCATATTGGTCTGGTCTTGCTACATCCCATCGATATTTCAAATTCCAGACGATGATCATTGTGTCATTAATTGCACCTTGTACAGTAGCTATTATTCGTGCAGCGTTAGTTGGGCCAACTCCATAGGTATCAATTAAGCGATCAATAACTGGTGTCCACTGTTTGGTAGGAGCTCCAGTTCCATAATATATACCAATATCTCTTTGATGTTGGGTGAGTCCCTTTAGTATATTTTGTACGATAGATAACTCTTTATCAAAGTCTATTCGATCGGGATGAGTTAGAGGAAGTCGCAATTTCCTTTCGTTTGGATCAAGAAAATTTCCAGCTTTGTCTCGCTTTATATAAACTAAAGGCCATGATCCTGCCAAAGGGGTGACTTGATCAGTAGGTGGTTTCGGTTCTCCCGCGTAAGGAATATCAGACCACCGTAAATAGTTTTTACTCAACATATATCACCTCCATTCTATATAATTTATATTATGAAAGAAATGTAGATGTGAATGGGTACACCAACATTTGGACAAAGAAAAGAGGCTGGGACATAACTAGCCAAAAATAACTTAAAAATGGTTCCGATCATC
>NZ_JBYQFJ010000036.1:0-28831 GCF_057836705.1 Virgibacillus carmonensis
AGCTTTGTTTCGTTACTTACATACTTGGTTGTTTTGTTCAGTTTTCAAGGAGCAATTCATCCTTTGTCGTTTTTGGCGACAAGATATAATTTACCATGTATACGATTGATTGTCAACAGATCTTTTAAAAACAATTAAAATCTTTTTCATAAGAACTTCTATTCTTTATAAAACTTGCTGACAACAAGAAATAATATAGCACATTTTCTACATGATTTCAACATAATACACAAAAAAACACTCTTTTTTTACGACATTAAAATAACCGCACAGCTTCACGTACATTCCAACAACCTAAAAAAGCTAGGGTTGGTCTTATCAAGCAACCATCCACTAGCTCTCCTCAAATACCGATATCCTATTGGTTGTTTGAGCGCTTGGGCATATACTTCAAACATTCTTTTTCATTAGCAACCCGACGAAATAACTGGAATAAAAGTGAATACCTTTCTCTCATTGACTGCTTAACCATCTGGTCAATTCGATGGTCTTCCAAGTCCATTAATAATTCTTCCATTTCGCGTTTAACAAGATATTCGATTTCCTTTTGTTCCATATCATTAATTAATAATCCTAGCATTAAAATTCACCTCAAACCTTTCAAGCTAATCAGCTGTTAATACACCTACTATTATCTTTATGTAACATTATTCGTGAAAAATGTAGAATTAAGTCGGTTGATTTGGTCCAGTATTACCTACAACCCGTAAGCGACAGATTTAGACTCCAATCCTAACTATTCACCTTATTCCCCAGTTTCCGCTTCTTTCATCATTTTCCATCATTATTTTTACTTCTCTATACATAATAGCTTGTTCATATTATCCATTTTCATTCATAAACTAGTTACAAGAGTATAGGGAGGGTTAATATGAGTTATCTTTATGTATGGCGTTTTTCAAAATGGAAAAAGGTTTTTTATATCGCTCTATTTGCATTAATTACGGCCACAGTCATTTGGTCTGAAAGCACTGGTAGCTTCTCCGTATTTTCATCATCAGATGAACCTGCAGCATTTGTGAAGGGAAATTCAAAAGAAAATAACATTGCTTTAACATTTAACATTAGCTGGGGAGAAGAAAAAGTATTTGATATCCTGAAACAATTAAAAACCCATGACGTACAAGCTACTTTCTTTGTCAGTGGAGAATGGGCAGAAAGACATCCAGATATACTTAAAAAAATTAAAGAGGGCAATCATGAGCTTGGGATGCTTGGATACCGTTACAAAAGTTACCTTGATCAGGAAATAGATAAAGTAAGAAAGGACATACTATACGCAAAGGAGATTTTTAAAAAGCTGGGATATGAAAACGTTACGCTAATGCGTGCACCAAGCGGACACATCAACAAAGAAATTATTGCGTTGGCCGAAGATTTGGGGTTAAAGGTTGTTCATTGGAGAGTAGATGCAGGAGACTGGGAAAACCCCGGCACACAACAAATCGTGGATACCATTATGAAGGAAACCTCAAACGGAGATGTACTATTACTACATGCTTCTGACTCAGTTAAACAAACAGCTAATGCCCTTGGAGAAATATTACCAGGACTTAAAAATAAAGGATTTCAATTCGTCTCTGTATCAGAGCTTTACAACCAAGCACACTCCAAATCAAAACTTGCAGAATAAAAAACACAAGGGACCTCATATTTCGAAGTTCCTTGTGCTTCAATACGTATCTTATTCTTTTCCAGTATTCAGGTTTTCTTTTTGCTCTGAATTTGTCAATCGATGTAAAACCAATAATTGATATGTATTACAAACTAGTAGCGGTACAATCATTAACCAAGCATAATCAGTTCCGCTTGTTCTAAGACCTGGAACCCATTCAGCGGATGTCATCACAACCATCAAAAACAAAGCTGGTATGAATGCACGCTGATTGGTTTGTTTAGCTTTAATTTTTGCAATTAACAACCCGTACACTAAGATAGCTGCAGCCATTAAAATGTATACAATTAATGATCCTTCACTATCTGTAGAATTGTATGGAAAATAAACCAAATCAAATACTACAAATGCGATTAGCAGCATTTGGACGGTAGGCCAAAACGAACGGAAGAAACCTAAGCCAAATTGGTTAATAAATAAATAAGCAAAAAAGCCAGTTTGGCTAATTAAACTAAATACAAATCCTAATCCCAGGAAAAAAAGAACTACACCTGATAATTCGAACAAATCAATTGGGTCCAACACTCTTGTGTAGGATGCCGTTTTTACAAAAAAACTGGTAATGAGACCAGCCACTCCTCCGAGAATTAATGTTTTTAAAAACAACCCTACCCATTTACGACTATTCACTATGTATCCTCCTACCAAAATAACTATATACTTACTTTTACATTTATCATTCCTTTTACATCCATCCGTATTTTACCATGAATAACAGCAATTTTCCTTAACGAAGTGCATATTTTTCGTACATTCCTCGCATATTAACCGTGTAGAGGAAGGAGGATTGGAAGATGCTTCGGTTATTATTTGTAGTATTTATTGGACTTACTTGTTTAACACTTGTTGCTTGTTCAAACGAAAGCGCAGCAAGTAAAGAGGTTGATTATGAAGCAACAAAAAAAATGGTTGTTGATATACTTCAAACCGAAGATGGAAAAAAAGCTTTAAAAGAGATCTTAAAAGATGAAAAAATGAAGGAAAATTTGGTTATAGATGCCGATGTCGTGAAAAGCTCCATAAATAATGCTCTCTCCTCTGAAAAAGGCAAAGAAATGTGGAAAAAGCTTTTTGAGGATCCAAAATTCGTGGAGACTTATGCAAAGTCGATGTCAGAGCAACATAAAAAATTAATAAAGTCATTAATGAACGATGCAGAATATCAAAAACAAATGCTTGAACTATTGAAAAATCCGGAAATTACCAAACAAATGATTGAAGCAATGAAAAGCCAGGAATTCACCGCGCAATTAGAGAAGTCAATCCAAAAAACATTGGAAACCCCCTTATTCCAAGCTAAGATTCAGGACATTTTGTTAAAAGCCGCTTCTGAACAACAGAAGGGAAAACAGAGTGAAGAAAAACCACAAGGTGGCGGACAGGATAAAGGTAAAGGCAGCGCTGGTGGCGGTGGTGGCAGTGAAGAATAGTATTTTTCAACACACAGAAGAGGTGACTAAAGTAAATTTAGCCACCTCTCTTTTTATTCCTCTACTTTTGCAATAATTTTTGCTGCAATTTTGTGGTATTCTTTTCCAGTCGGATGATCTTCTTGGTAAATTGACGGTGCAAATACATCCTCTTCTTCATAAGGCTGTTGTAATGGAAGCTGACCGAGGACTTTTGTTTTAAGTACTTCAGCTAGCTTTTCTCCACCACCTTGTCCGAAGACATATTCTTTCTCGCCCGTTTTCTTACTTTCAAAATACGCCATATTTTCGACAACACCCAGAATTTCATGGTCTGTCTTTAATGCCATCTGTCCAGCACGAGCCGCTACGAATGCAGCAGTTGGATGTGGCGTAGTTACGATAACCTCTTTACACGTTGGAAGCATTTCATGTACATCCATCGCGATATCACCAGTGCCAGGTGGTAGGTCAAGCAGAAGGTAGTCTAAGTCTCCCCATTCTACTTCTTTGAAAAAACTGCTCAACATCTTCCCAAGCATTGGTCCACGCCAAATAATAGGTGAGTTGTCTTCTACAAAGAAGCCCATCGAGATAACCTTAATACCAAACCGTTCGACTGGAATTATTTTTTCACCGCGTACAGCGGGGCGATTTTCTACACCCATCATATCTGGGATACTGAATCCATAGATATCAGCATCAATAATACCTACTTTTTTACCAAGACGCATTAGTGACATTGCAAGGTTTACGGTTACCGTGGATTTACCTACTCCGCCCTTACCACTAGCAACAGCAATAAATTTTGTTCCTTTACCCCCGCCCATTAAGGATGCTTCTTGCTCCTCTTCAACGGCAGACTGATACCTTTTAATGATTTCTTCCGGTAATTCTTCAAAACGAAGCCCAACTGTTGTAACACCATTTTTCTTTAATATACCAACAATCTCTTGTTGTAATTGCATCTGTTCAGCTGTATTTGTTTTTCCAATTCCAACCTTTACACTGACATGCTTTTTCTCTTCTTTTATAGTGATTTCTTTCACACCGTCAGTTTCTTCTAGCGTTCTATGTAAAAACGGATCCTTAACAGGATTAAGTAGTTGTACAATTTCGTCCTTCGTTAACAAAATGTGTCACCTTCCCTTTACTAGCATTGACAGAATTAATCTATCAGAATAATATCCAACGCTAGTATAACACAAATCAGGTGAAATCTAAGTGATAAGCGTTCACAGGAGATCTTTCCTACTATTCGTCTTTACCTTCTTCTACATCCTCTGTTACATAACGTAAAACCCCTTCATAAATGCTTGCGGCCATTTTGTCTTGGTAGCCCTCTTTCTTTAGCAATTCGCGTTCTTGTTCATTTGATAAAAAACCAATTTCAACAAGCGCACCCGGTACTTTGGCATGCTTTAGCAAATACATCCCTGTTAATGGAAGCGCTGTTCGATCTGTATTTTCTAGGTTACGAATGATTTCAGCTTGAATCAGTTTAGCCAGATGTTCACTTTTATCTGATTTTGGATAATAAAAAGTTTGAGCTCCACTCCATTTAGTTGAGGGTAATGCATTTAAATGCACGGAAATAAAAAAGTCTGCCTCTTTTTCCTTTATCATCTGGAGACGGTTACGAATATCTTCGGCCTTCCGTCGTGCCAAACCTTTTGTATCAGGGTCCGCCAAATCCGTGTCTCTATTTCTTGTTAAATAAACAACCGCACCAGTCTGCTGTAAGTAATTTTGAAGTTTCTTTGCTACGGTGAGAGTAATCCCTTTTTCCAAGGTTTTGTCCTTACCAACCGCACCACCATCTGGCCCCCCATGACCGGGATCAAGAACAATCGTTTTCCCCGCTAGTGGTAGTGACCATGAACTCCACGTACTTACTGGACTTCCGACTGGTTGCCCGATCAATACAATTAATAGTACAAAACCGAAACACCAAATCGTGATATTTCCGAGTCGTTTCATTCATCTCGCCCCTTATCAACTTGCTTTCACTATTGTATGGGACAAGATAAACATATATGACACAGGAAATTTCAAGTTCACACTTTGTGACGTTTTGTTTCTTTGATATAGTGGTATTAGTAAAGAAACTAATAAGTAAAAAGGAGACAAGTTAAATGGATTGGTTAGGAATTGGTGTACTTGTAATCGGGGTTGCATTTGCTGTATTAGTACTAGTATTAATTAAGCCGCTCAATAATTTATCCAATTTGTTTTTTAGCGTGCAAAAAACAACCGACGGGCTACCACACAATATAAATTTAATCACTGATCAGACTAAACACACATTACAGGCTAGTACAGAGACCCTTACGAAGGTGAACACCCAAGTTAAGGAATTAAGCCCTTTATTTTCTATCATAGGAGACGTTGGACGGGGAACCCAAAAACTATCTTCTAAACTTGTTGATGCTACAACAACAATGAAAACAGGTACAGAAGCTGGCAAAAAATTTACCGAACGGCATAACCTTGAAGGCCTATATGGTGCGATGACTTTAGGCTACTATTTGATTCAAAGAAAAAAAGCACTTAAAAAATAATTTAAACCCTCAAACCAAATAATTGGTCTTGAGGGTTTTTAGTTGAAGCAGCCTATTGATTTACGTCTGATTTCACGTCGCTTTTGATCTTACTAATTTGATCCCAGCGTTTATTGCCATCGTTATATAAATTGGATTCAGGTCCTTTTCGCTTCTTACGTTTTCTAAGCCAATAATATCCTAAAGCAACTGACCCGTAAACACTACCTAAATATTTGTGTTCTACCTCAGTTGATTTATTTTTGAGAGATGAACTTGCATCCATAAAAGATGAAGATAGCTTCCTTGATGCTTCTCCTACATCACCAATGATATAAAACAAAGGACTTAACCCTCTTAGTTTTTCGTTAACGTCAGCAATCGTATCATTACTATGGCGAATTAGGCCACTTGTTTCTTTTAACACCTCATCTATTTGATGAGGAAGTTGTTCTACCGTTTTGTCAACACCGTCAAGCACCGCTGCTAAGTTATTTAGTACCTTCACCAAAAATATTGCTAAGGCAGCAAAAGCTAAACCAATGATTAATACACCTAATCCAACAAGACTCATTCCTATCCCTCTTTCCTTTATTAACTTTTCACGTTAACCTTTGGTTTCTTGCTTGGATCTTTCCACTTAGCAAATAAACGAAAGGCAACCTCACTCCACTGGATACTATGGGCAATCGGTGCAGCTTTCCGTAATGCTTTGTTAGTTGAGAGATTTTTTGTCTGATGATGCAAAACTGTATTTAAATTACTCACAGAATGTCCAACATTTTCAAGTGTATCGAAAAGACTGTCTGTAGCTTTAAGTTTATGTTCAACATCATCAACTATTTTATCTGTTTCTTTAACTGTAAGTTCGATTTCAGCTGTTATGTATTGCAGTTTTGTTTCTACCTCTCCTAAGGTTTTACCCAAAGACTCAAGTGTATTAGATGTTCGCTTCAAAACTTTAGCAATAAATATAACAATAATTCCAAACCCTAAAGCGCATAATAAGACACCTATATAAACTAATTCCATATAGTTTATACCCTCCTTTCACTACAACTATTCCACTTCCGACTGGAAAATAAACGGATTTAATTTACCTCGATAAAAGTCCCAGAACGACATATTTACTCCAGTCCTTGTTATCATAGTTGAACGTATCACTCCACTGAACCTGACTTAGCTTTAGTGGTGTTACAAAAGTGGCACCAGAACGAAATTGGGACTGCGGATCTTTTGCTATCCACTCTCCCACTTTTGCCCCTTTCGTTATTTCCTGCATACTGGCCATCTCCATACCAGTTTCAACTTTTTGAATGTGCAGTTCTCCCTTGGAGGTCATTTTCCAAATTGAATTACTAAAAATTGCATTTTCGAATAATGTCGTGGCACCCTTAGATTCTTTCGTTGTAATAGTTAAATTTGCATGATACCCAGGCAGTAAGCCTCCTACCTCAGTATCCTCTAAAAAAGACACGTTAAATAGATATTCACTTTTATTATGTAATTCAATCTCCTTTGGCAAATCACTGATATACGTGATGGATCCTTCCAAGATAGAATTACTTTCGTTGACTTCAATTTCTACTGGCATATCATTTTTTATTATCGTCCGTTCTTTTTCTGTTAATTCACCAACTATATGTAAGGTCGCCGAATTTATTGTAATGATTGGATCACCTAGAGCTTCAGAAACTAGTGTTACTTTTCCTTGATAAGGGCTCACCACTGTTATAGAATCTCCATCAGCCTCAAGCTCTGTTAATTGCGACTGAACACTATCCAGTTGTGCTCTAGCTCTGGCTAATTCTTTTTCCTTCTCTATTAAATACTGTTCCTGCATATATTCCGCTTCAATTGGCGGACGTGGTGGTACTATGATTTCACTATTATCTTCATCAGTACCATCAGTTGAGATACGTGGTGCTGGATCCCTTGGAATTTGATAATTGGAAATCTCGGAAATAGCAGTCTCAATGGCTGCAACTTCTCCATTTATTCTAGACAATTCGTTCGTTAAGTATGCCTTCGTTTCATAATAATCATTTACACGGTATGTATATAGCTGATCACCCTGATTAACTTCTGTTCCTTCTTCAATTAAAAACTCCTGGAAAATTCCTAAGCTTTTGTCAAAATACACATCATTCTCAGCAGTTGAAGTAAGAACACCAGCTTTGTTCATCTTTTTGTTCAAATCTGCTTTAAAAACCTCTGTCCATTCATTTACATAGGATTTTCTTTCCACTGTCCCATTATCGTCAAGATAGACTAACAAAGCATTGATCCCAATGAACAGAATGATACTTGTGATAACGAATTGGCTTCGTTTCATTCAAACCACCCACTCATCATCAAACTATCACCAGACGCCAAGAATGCCACAACAAACCAGTAAAATAGATGTAAAGAAATAACATTTATCCAGATCCAATGTTTTTTAGTGGTTGATAAATAACTCAGATATTTTATTTGAAACCAAATTATCCATAGTTGGAAAAGCGATATAGCTCCAAAAAAATATACAGGCCAACTTGCCTCTGTAAAGTAAGAAACGATTACACCAAATGATAACGGCGAAACATACCAATCTAATCCAAAGTTTATGAATAACGGAATCCAAATAACACGTTCAATAAGCATAAGAAATAATACAACTTGTTGCATTATCATGACTTTTTGATAAGGGACATCTGCCACTAAATGCAAAATAAGTGCAGGTACAAATAAAAGGAACGCAGCCAATAAAATGGCAAATCCAATCCGTCCTAAAATAAACCATAGTTTGCTTTGTTCATATTGTAATTCGCTTAGTCCTACCGCATCCTTCGATATAAAATCCGTACCCATTCCGAAAGAAGCCATCCACGCATAAATAATCATACTTAAAAGGACAAGCAAACCACTAATCTTCCATAAGTTGTAGACCTTTTCAGCCTTGTGGATACGATATAAATGATCGTCAATCGAAAAAAAGAACTTTACTAGATTAAAGTTGTATGTCATATACTATACATTCCTTTTCTACGTTTCATTACTTAAATGGTTTTCTATTCCAATTTAATCTTAACGCAACATTCGATAATTTTCTATCATTTTTTAAATTTGGAATTAAAATAGGCTCTTCTCTGCAAAATTCACATCCTAGAATTCTTAATTTCGCAAAGAATTAATGTCTAAATTTTTTTACTTGATACCGATTATACTTTTTTAAGTAAAAAAATACCCTTATTCCAATAAAGGAATAAGGGTATTTTTGATATTGATCTATTAACGTTTTGAGAACTGTGGTGCACGACGAGCGCCTTTAAGACCGTATTTTTTACGTTCTTTCATGCGAGCATCACGAGTTAGGTATCCTTCACGTTTTAGAGAAGCGCGATATTCTGGATCTGCTTCTAAAAGAGCGCGAGCAACACCATGACGGATAGCACCAGCTTGGCCAGTGAATCCTCCACCATGAACGTTTACTAAAACGTCATATGTGCCTTCTGTTTCTGTAACAGCAAGCGGTTGGTTTAAAATAAGAAGTTGCGTGTCATATGGAAAATAAGCCTGAGCTTCACGGCCATTTACAACAACTTTACCGTTGCCTGGAACTAAACGTACACGTGCAGTTGATTTCTTACGACGACCTGTGCCGTAGTATTGTACTTGTGCCATTTGGGTAACCTCCTTTTAATTATCCGCGAAGTTCGTAAACTTCTGGTTTTTGTGCTTGATTGTTATGCTCTGAACCTTTATATACGTGCAATTTTTTACCCATTTTACGGCCTAGAGGACCTTTTGGTAACATACCTTTTACAGCAAGCTCTAACATTTGCTGAGGGTATTTTGTACGCATTTCGTTAGCATTACGTTCTTTCAATCCACCTGGGTGGTTTGAGTGACGGTAATACATTTTATCGTTAATTTTATTTCCAGTAAGTTCAATTTTCTCTGCATTAATAATAATAACGTTATCACCTGTATCTGCATGTGGTGTATACGTTGGTTTATGTTTACCACGTAGCAAAGTCGCAACTTCACTTGCTAGACGACCTAGACGTTTACCTTCAGCATCTACAACAAGCCATTTGCGTTCAATGTTACTTTCATTAGCCATGAACGTTGTACGCATGATAGTTTCCCTCCTAATTTACATCAATCTTTTCGTTTATTTCATCATAATTAGATTCCGGGGCTAATCATGGTTTTGAAATAAAATGCCATATATCATCATATACTAGATAACGACTCTATGTCAAGTCAAATAAGATTATTTTCTACTTCTGTAACTAGCGAAATTCATTTATACTTAACATTCCACAAGTAAAGTCCCTGTGGCGGGACTGTTTCACCTAATAATTGACGATCTTTTTGTTCCAAAAGTTGGACCATATCACCGGGTTGTCGTCTACCTTGACCGACATCCAGCATTGCACCAACAATGATTCGAACCATATTATATAAAAAACCGCTACCCCTGAAAATAAATTCAACCTCACTACCGCGTTTTATGCAACTTACTTGGTAGAGTGTTCGTACCTTACTACCCTTTGTAGTGGCTTTTGCTGAGGAAAAGGTAGTAAAGTCATGCTCACCTTCTAAGTGATTACAAGCTTCCTGTATTGCACTTATATCAAGCTGATAGGGAAACTGGTAAACATAGTTTTGTTTGAACACATCTCGTTCTTTTTCATTCCAAATGTAATAACGATATTCCTTTTCTAATACGTCATACCTTACATGAAACGAGTCTATTACTTTCTCTACCTCACGTACGTATAAATCATCAGGTAATAGTGTATTCAGCGCGCGTTTCCAATTATCTTCTGGAATATCAAATGGTGTATCAAAATGAATGGTTTGTCCTTTTGCATGGACACCTGTATCCGTGCGACCTGAAGCTTGTACACGAATATGCTCACCCTTGTGCATCTTTTTTAAAGCCTTTTCAAGTTCACCATGAACGGTCCGTTTCTTGGGCTGGATTTGAAATCCTGAAAAGCTAGTACCATCATAACTGATTACACACTTAATTTTTTCCATAATTAATCCAGCCCCCCTTCCTCATGCTTAATAATTTCGAGTCACTAGCAATCCAGCAACAACACACGCAAACAATAGATAAATTGCAATATCACGCTTTTCTATTTTTAACTCTCGTAGTTTCGTACGACCTTCTCCACCTTGATATCCTCGTGCTTCCATAGCCATTGCTAGTTCTTCCGCTCGTTTAAATGCACTTACAAATAGGGGAACTAATAGAGGAACCACTGCTTTTACTCGTTCTTTTATTTTTCCTGTACGAAAATCAACTCCTCTTGAAGCTTGTGCTCGTGAGATTTTTTCCGTTTCTTGCATAAGAGTAGGAATAAAACGCAAGGAAATCGACATCATCAGTGCCAACTCATGAACTGGAAATTTAACTTTCTTTAGTGGATGAAGCAATTCCTCTATCGCATCGGTAATTTCGATTGGCGTCGTAGTAAGGGTTAATAAAGACGTTACTAGTATTAATAGGAAAAAACGCATCGATATTGCGAAACCTTGGATTAATGCACCAGAGTATATATTAAATGAAAATATTTCAAATAAGACCGTACCTTCTTTTGTTACAAAAAGGTGGAGGAAAAATGTAAAGATTATTAAAAACCATACTGGCGTTAATCCTTTAATGATGTAACTTATTGGAATTCTAGTAGTGAACATGCTCGCTAAGGCAAATAAAGTAAGAATTCCATAACTTAAAACGGTATTCGCAAAAAATACGACAAATACGAAAAAGAAAATAATTGTTATCTTGGAACGCGGATCCAACTTATGGACAAGCGAAATACCAGGTACATACTGACCGATAATCAATGCATTGTTCACTTTGATTCAGCCCCCTTAAAGGTCCGGTGAACCGCTGCGGCTATTTCTTTTGTTGTTTGCCTGTGAAATGGAATTTGAATGCCAAACTTTTTCTCATAAGAGAGTAAAAACTGGACAGCTTCTGGAACATCGAGTTGAACCTCTTTCAAGGCTTCCTGTTGGGTTAATATAACCTCAGGCCTACCTTCCATATACTTCATACCTTTATTCAAAATAATGACGTGATCCGCATATTTAACCGCATCTTCCATACTGTGCGTAACAAGAATCGTGGTTAACCCTTGCTCGCGATGCATGGTATCAAACATGTCCATTATTTCCTTTTGACCACGGGGATCAAGTCCTGCAGTAGGTTCATCGAGTACCAGCACTTCTGGTTTGATCGCGAGTACCCCCGCAATAGCCACCCGACGCATCTGTCCTCCACTAAGATCAAATGGAGAACGTGTTAATAAATTATCATCTAAACCAACGGATGGTGCTACCTGTTTGATGCGTTCTTTAATCTCATCAGCAGGGACGCTAAAGTTTTCTGGACCAAATGCAATATCTTTTTCAACAGTTTCTTCAAACAACTGATGTTCTGGATACTGAAAAACGACGCCAACGCGACTTCGCAATTCCTTCATATTTCTTGGCTTCTCACCATTCTTTAGATGGAAATCACCAATAGTCACTTTCCCTTCACTTGGCATGACTAGGCCATTTAAGTGTTGAATAAGTGTTGATTTTCCTGAACCGGTATGACCGATTATCGCAACGAATGATCCTGATGATATGCGGAATGACAAATTCTCGATTGCCTTATGTGAAAATGGTGTATTTCGTTGGTATATATAGCTTACGTTCTCGAATGTAATGTCCATAAGTCCTCCAACAATTCCTCTTGGTTTAGGGCCTCATTCGTAATTGGAATGCCCATTTGTTTCAATTCATCAACTAATATGGCTACAAACGGGACATCAAGGCCAATTTTACGTAGTTTTGTTTTTTTGGAGAAAATCTCACGCGGGGTGGCTTCGTCCCAAATTTCTCCCTCATTCATGACGATTACTCGTTCTGCCTGAACGACTTCTTGCAAATCATGTGTAATCGTAATCAATGAAAGCTGATGTTCTTTTTGTACATTTGATACAGTATTCATGATCTCCGTGCGACCTTTCGGATCAAGCATTGCGGTGGCTTCATCCAAAATAAGAACCTGCGGTGAAATAGCTAAAACACTTGCAATAGCCACACGCTGCTTCTGACCACCGGAAAGTCGATGTGGTTCAGTCATTCTGTAATCCTGCATGTCAACTGCATTTAGATTTATATCAATACGCTTTATCATCTCCTCGCGTGGAATACCACGGTTTTCCATACCAAAGGCAACATCATCCTGGACAGTTGTGCCTACGAATTGATTATCCGGGTTTTGAAAAACCATACCAACATCTTTTCGTATATCCCAAATAGATTCTTCTGTAACTTGCTGGCCATTAATGATGATTTCGCCCTCTTGAGGAAAAAGTAATCCATTCATCAGTTTAGCAATGGTAGATTTACCAGAACCATTATGACCAATGATAGCCACCCATTCATTTTCAAAGATATGAAAACTACAATTTTTTAATACCCAAGGCTCCTCTTCTCCATATCGAAACGATACGTTTCTAAACTCTATCAGCTTATTTCGCATTGGTTCTACCTCCTCTAGCTCAGCTAATGACCTGGGTTGTTCTTCTTCATTATAATTACGATTGGCGGACTCAGGTTCCGTTATTTGTGTCAGGATCTTGTCAAACACATTGTTGCTTTTTCATCTTCATAGTCGATATAAAATGCGACATAACAGCAACGTGATTTCCGCGGAGGGCAGTCGCTTTCCGCGGGCGGCTGGTGAGCCTCCTCGTGCTCCGCACTGCGGGGTCTCACCTATTCCTATAATCCCGCAGGAGTCGACTGGCCTCCGCTTCAATCACTGTAAAGTTAAGAGGTGAATGGGAGAGAATTATAGGTAAATCTCCAACCCTAGCGGAGGAAAAACACGGAGACTCCTGCGGGAAAGCGAAGACGATGAGACCCCGTAGAGTGGGTTTCTCGAGGAGACTCATCGCGAGCCCGCGGAAAGCGTAGTGTTTTTCCGCAGCGTCATAGGGCACCAAACATGATTTTTACTTACGTCGCAGTCTATTTAAATAGTAACATTATTTTCGAAAACAGCCTTGTCTAAAAATGCGCTCAATTTTTATAATGTGGACATAAGTTCCGTTATCTCGAAAAAAAGTGGTAATTTCATCGTCTTTTTTAAATAGCTCCACTGTTTGCCCTGAATTTAGGTCCATTTCATCAATATAACGGATCACAGTGTCCGCATACTTGCTGAACAGGTACCTACACTTTTACTGTTCAGTTCCGTTTTTCTTTCTACAAAAAAAGGGCTTGGCTTCACCTCGTGGAAGAGATTCAGTCCTGCCCTTAATACGCAAAGGTTTCATTATACTAGTTCGATAATTGCCATTTTTGCTCCGTCACCTTGACGAGCTCCTAGCTTAAGAACACGTGTATATCCACCTTGTCTTTCTTCGTAACGCTCTGCAATTTCACCGAAAAGCTTTTGAATAACACTTTCGTTTTCATTTGCTGCTTGATTGTATAAAAATGATGTAGCTTGACGACGCGCATGTAAATCACCACGTTTGCCCAGTGTAATCATTTTATCTGTTACAGATTTCAAATCTTTCGCTTTTGCTTCTGTTGTTTCAATACGTTCATGAATGATTAAATCAGATGCAAGGTTGCGAAGTAATGCCATACGTACATCGGTAGTACGACCTAATTTTCTAGCCATGGACTATCCCTCCCTTTTTATGAAAATCTAAAGGTGTCTGCTTTTATCAGTCATCGTTGCGTAAACCTAAGCCAAGATCTTCAAGTTTAACTTTTACTTCAACAAGAGATTTACGACCTAAATTACGAACTTTCATCATATCTTCTTCAGATTTATTTGCAAGTTCTTGAACTGTATTAATACCAGCCCGTTTTAAACAATTATAAGATCTAACCGAAAGATCTAACTCTTCGATTGTCATTTCCATAACTTTTTCTTTTTGGTCTTCTTCTTTTTCAACCATGATTTCTGCATTTTGCGCTTCGTCTGTTAAGCCTACAAAAATATTAAGATGTTCTGTAAATATTTTGGCACCTAAAGAAACTGCTTCTTCAGGACGAATGCTTCCATCTGTCCACACATCTAATGTTAACTTATCGAAATTCGCAATCTGTCCAACACGAGTATTTTCAACTTGGTAAGTAACGCGTGATACTGGTGTGAAAATAGAGTCAACCGGGATAACGCCTATTGGTTGGTCATCATGATTATTTCCCTCTGCAGGGCGATAACCTCGACCACGTTCAGCAGTTATTCTCATGTGCAAGCTTCCTTTGCTATTAATAGTAGCAATTGGAAGTTCTGGATTCAATACTTCAACATCACTATCAAACGTTAGATCTGCAGCCGTAACTTTTCCTTCTCCCTGCACATCAATCTCTAGTGTTTTTTCTTCATCAGAGTAGATTTTAAGAGCAAGCTTTTTTAGATTCAGGATAATTGTTGTTACATCTTCTACAACACCTTCAATCGTCGAAAACTCATGTTGTGCTCCATCGATTTGAACTGCTGTTACAGCAGCGCCTGGAAGTGAGGATAGTAGGATACGACGCAAGGAGTTTCCTAGAGTAGTACCATATCCACGTTCAAGCGGTTCGACGACGAATTTACCAAAATTGGCATCATCGCTGATCTCTACTGTTTCTATTTTTGGTTTTTCAATTTCGATCATTCAACAAAACCCTCCTTAAAAACGTCGAAACCCCGGCTAGACAAATCGGTCTAACCGAAATTCCCCAAATAGGCAGTTGGCGTTTCTGCACTATTGTATTTCTTTCGTATTGTCTGTCGTTCATCGATGCCGTTCAGTTTAGAAGATGAAAAAAGCATTACTTTCTTGTCTTCCACACTTTTAGCTATCATAACCCATTATAGACAGGGTGACAAAATATATACGGTACAATTATACACGACGACGTTTTGGTGGGCGACAACCATTGTGAGGAACCGGTGTTACATCACGAATTGCTGTTACTTCTAGACCTACTGCCTGCAAGGAACGGATTGCTGCTTCACGACCAGCACCAGGACCTTTAACAGTTACTTCTAGTGTTTTCATGCCATTTTCTACTGCTGAATTAGCTGCTGTTTCAGCCGCCATTTGAGCCGCAAAAGGTGTCGACTTACGAGAACCCTTAAAGCCAAGAGATCCTGCTGAGCTCCAGCCAATAGCATTTCCTTTCACATCCGTAATCGTAACAATTGTATTGTTAAACGTAGAACGAATATGTGCTATACCAGTATCAATATTCTTTTTCACACGACGCTTACGCGTATTAGTTTTACGAACCATTGATTAGCTTACCTCCTTCACGTTACTTTTTCTTGTTAGCCATTGTACGACGTGGACCTTTACGAGTACGTGAATTGTTTTTCGTCTTTTGACCACGCACTGGTAACCCACGGCGATGACGAATTCCTCTATAGGATCCAATTTCAATTAATCGTTTGATGTTTAGGGATACTTCACGACGAAGGTCTCCTTCAACTGTAAATTCGTCAATTGCTTTACGAATTTTACTTAGTTCATCTTCAGTCAGATCGCGTACACGAGTGTTTTCTGAAACGCCTGCCTCTTTAAGGACTTCCTGTGCAGTGTTTTTTCCAATACCATAAATGTATGTTAAAGAAATCACTACACGCTTATCACGCGGAATATCAATACCTGAAATACGTGCCATAAGCTCAATGCACCTCCTTGTTTATTAGCCTTGTTTTTGCTTGTGTTTTGGATTTTCGCAAATCACCATTACTGTGCCTTTACGCTTAATAACTTTACACTTTTCACAAATTGGTTTTACAGATGGTCTTACCTTCATCATCTTTACCTCCTTTTATATCGGAGCTCTCTCGTTTATTTATAACGGTACGTAATCCGTCCTCTAGTCAAATCATACGGTGAGAGTTCTACTGTCACTTTATCACCAGGTAAAATACGAATGAAATGCATACGAATTTTACCAGATACATGTGCTAAAACCGTATGACCGTTTTCAAGTTCAACCTTAAACATTGCGTTTGGCAATGTATCCGTTACTTTACCTTCTACTTCAATTACATCGTCTTTCGCCATCGTGTTGGTCTCCCTTCTTCAAATCAGTCACAACTTCATTGACAAATTTAGCTATGGCAAATCTCAACTTACCATTTGTGACACGACCAGTTTCTAGAAGGCTATTTTGGACTTCAGGGGAAATGTAATCCATAACTTCAATATGATGCAAATTCTTTTTCTTTGGTCGATCATACTTTCGTTTTTCCCCATCTGCTAGCATGACATACCCATTGTCTACCATATTAATAATAACCGCATATTGCCCTAACTCGCGGCCTTGCATAATACGAACAATTTGACCTACTTGCGGAATCGAATCAGCTTCGCTCAACAACGATCACCTTCACTTAGGCTATAATTTAAATGCTACCTTATATAAGGCTTTATTTCAAAATGCTAGTAACATCTCGCGTCACTTAACTACCAGTATAGGCTTTTGTCATTCACGACATATATTATACCTTTTAACAAATGGAAATGCACCCATCCTGTCTAATTAAGACAGCAGTAATGCCTATTTTTCTAATTCAGCTTGAATATCCTGGAATACTGCATTAATTTCTTTATCTCCATTAATGGTTACAAGATATCCTTTTTCTTTATAGAAATCCAGAAGTGGTTTCGTTTGTTTTATATTAACATCCAAACGAGTTCTAACTGTCTCTGGCGTATCATCTTTACGTTGAATCAGCTCTGTACCATCTTTATCACATATACCTTCTTCTTTTGAAGGATTAAACATAACATGATAAGTAGCTCCACATGTCGGACAAATTCTACGACCAGTAAGACGCTTCACTAATTGCTTTTCGGGAACATCTACATGCAGTACGTCGTCAATGTCTTCATTCATGTTGGCGAGGAGCGTTTGTAAAGCTTCTGCTTGAGCGATTGTCCGTGGAAACCCATCTAATAGAAAACCATTTTGACAATCATCTTTACGTAGACGCTCTTCGACAATACCAATTGTTACTTCATCCGGAACAAGATCACCTTGATCCATGAATTCTTTTGCTTTTTTACCAAGGTCTGTTCCTTCTTTTATTGCTAAACGGAACATATCTCCTGTTGAGATATGGGGGATGTTATATTTTTCACTTATTTTTTCTGCCTGAGTACCTTTACCGGCACCAGGAAGACCCATTAAAATTAAATTCAACAATTTTCCCCTCGCTCTCATTGGTAACAAGTACTACTTGATAAAACCTTTGTAATGACGTTTCACTAGTTGACTTTCTAATTGTTTCATAGTCTGCAGCGCAACACCTACAACGATTAGTAAACTTGTTCCGCCGATTTGTACAGCGGTAGGTAAATCTGCCAAACCGCCTAAAACGATAGGTAGTACAGAAACTGCAGCGAGGAAGATCGATCCAACAAATGTAAGACGATACATTACCCGAGTTAGATAAGTTTCTGTGTTTTTCCCTGGACGAATCCCTGGAATATATCCACCCTGTTTTTGTAAATTCTCAGCCATTTGCTCCGGGTTTACCTGAACAAATGTATAAAAATATGTGAATGCAATAATTAATACAACATAAATGACCATCCCAATTGGCTGGGTATAATCAAAAATCATTTCAATTGTGTTTGCAACATCACTGCCTTCAAAAAAGCCTGCGATTGTTCGTGGTGCGATAATAAATGCAATAGCAAAGATTACCGGAATAACTCCTGCAGCATTAACCTTTAATGGTAAATGTGTAGAGTGACCACCTACTGGTGAACGATTAACAAGTTTTTTTGCATATTGAACAGGTATTTTACGTAATGCCTGTTGAATAAAGATAACTCCAACAGTAACTGCAATAACAACTAATACAATCATTGCTACAATTACCACGTTGATAAACAACTCATCGCCAGGATTTACGAAATACTGACTATATAATTGTTTAACTCCATTTGGTACTGCAGCTACGATACCAGCAAAGATTAGAATAGAGATACCATTTCCAACACCATTTGCAGTTATCTGTTCCCCGATCCACATTAGGAAAGTCGTACCACTTGTTAGTACAAGAGCAATGACAATAAATGTTAGGGCGTCAGGGTTTTCAATTAATTGGCCGCCTGCCATTGCGTTAAAACCAATGGACATGGCGATTGCTTGAACAAATGCAAGTGCAACTGTTCCATATCTGGTGATTTGAGCCAGTTTTTTCCGGCCCATTTCTCCTTGTTTTTTCCACTCAGAAAATTTCGGTACAACATCCATTTGAAGTAATTGCATGATGATCGATGCTGTGATATAAGGCATAATTCCCATCGCAAAAATCGAGAAATTTTGTAATGCCCCACCACCAAATGTGTTTAGAAAACCAAATACATTTTGTTGATTCATAAAATCAATTGCTTCTTTATTTGTATATGGCACAGGGATAAACGTACCCAGACGGAAGATGATTAACATTAATAATGTAAAAATAATTTTCCGTCTGATGTCACCCACGCGCATAAAATTGGAAATTGTACGGAACATTAGATCACCTCTGTTTGACCGCCCGCTGCTTCAATAGCTTCTTTAGCTGAAGCAGAGAACTTATGAGCTTTTACTGTAAATTTCTTTTCAACAGCACCCTTACCAAGCACTTTAATACCTGCATTAAGTTTGCTAACTACACCTTCTTCAAGTAGAAGTTCTGGTGTAATTTTTGTGCCGTCTTCAAATCGATTTAAAGCATCAAGATTTACTACAGCAAATTCTTTGCGATGAATATTTGTAAACCCACGTTTTGGTAGACGTTGGAATAAAGGCATTTGACCACCTTCGAAGCCCGGACGAGTTCCGCCACCTGAACGTGCATTTTGTCCTTTGTGTCCTCTACCGGAAGTTTTTCCGTTACCAGAAGACATTCCACGACCTACACGGTTACGTTCTTTACGGCTTCCTTCTGCTGCCTTCAATTCATGAAGTTTCATACGAGCACCTCCTCTATACGCTAATGTGTAATTAAACTTCTTTGACCGCTACAAGATGAGATACTTTGTTAACCATACCACGAACGGCTGGAGTATCTTCACGAACAACGGATTGACGAATTTTTTTGAGCCCTAATGACTGAACAGTATGCTTTTGCACTTCTGATCTACCAATAACACTGCGCGTGAGGGTGATTTCTAATTTTTTAGACATAGTATTTCCCTCCTTATCCTAACAGTTCTTCTACAGACTTTCCGCGCAATTTTGCAACTTCTTCTGCACGTTTTAAGTTTGTTAGTCCATTTAATGTAGCACGAATCATATTAATTGGTGTGTTTGATCCAAGTGACTTAGTCAAAATATCACCAACACCTGCAAGTTCTAGAATCGCACGAACAGGGCCACCAGAGATAACTCCAGTACCTTCCGTAGCTGGCTTCATCAATACGTTACCAGCGCCAAATCTACCATTAATTTGATGTGGAATAGTTGTTCCGACGATTGGTACAGTGATCAAGTTTTTCTTAGCATCATCAACTGCTTTTTTAATTGCTTCTGGTACTTCTTGTGCTTTACCTGTACCAAAGCCTACATGACCGTTTTTATCTCCGACTACTACCAATGCAGCAAAACGAAAACGGCGTCCACCTTTTACTACTTTTGCAACACGGTTGATCGTTACAACACGTTCTTCAAGATCTAATTTGTTCGGATCTATACTTGTACGCATCTATGTCCCTCCTTTATCTATCGATTAAAATTCAAGACCTGCTTCGCGAGCAGCATCTGCCAATGCTTTTACACGTCCATGATAAAGGTAGCCTCCGCGATCGAACACAATCGATTTGTAACCTTTATCTTGGGCACGTTTAGCGATCAATTCTCCGACTTTTTGAGCAGCTTCCACGTTACCAGTAGCTTCAACAGTCAATTCTTTGTCTGTAGCAGAAGCACTTGTAAGTGTAACTCCGTTAGTATCATCAATTAATTGTACATAAATGTTCTTGTTTGAACGATATACATTTAAACGTGGGCGTTGTTCTGTTCCAAAAAGGTTTTTGCGAACACGCTTTTGTCTCTTTTTACGTAATAAATTTTTGTCAGGCTTTGTGATCATCTAGGTCACTCCTTTCTGCTCCCTAACCAATCTTACTTAGCAGTTTTACCTTCTTTACGGCGTACAAATTCACCTTCATAACGAATTCCTTTACCTTTATATGGCTCAGGCGGGCGAATTGCACGGATTTTAGCAGCAACTGCTCCGACTAGTTCTTTGTCAATTCCCTTAATAATCATTTTTGTATTTTTAGGAACTTCTATATCTATACCTTCTCTAGGCTCGATTTCAACTGGGTGTGAATAACCAGCGTTAACAACGACTTTTTCGCCTTGCTTTTGCGCACGGTAACCAACCCCAACAAGTTCAAGGTTCTTAGTAAAGCCTTTGTGAACTCCTTCAACCAAGTTACTGATAATACTACGAGTTGTACCATGTAAAGCACGATGTTCCTTGTTATCACTTGGACGTTCAACAGTTAACACGTTATCTTCAATAACAACTTTCATATCATTATGAATAGTTCTTTTTAGTTCACCTTTTGTACCTTTAACTGTAACGACTTTTCCATCTAACTTAATTTCGACACCATCTGGAATTTCAATTGGCTTAAGTCCTATACGAGACATTCCATGCACCTCCTGTCTTATAAATGTTAATTACCAAACATATGCTAGAACTTCGCCGCCAACAGCTTGAGTGCGTGCTTCTTTGTCAGATAACACACCTTTAGATGTTGATACGATAGCTATACCTAAACCGTTTAGTACACGAGGCACCTCATCAGCTTTTGCATAAACACGTAGTCCTGGTTTGCTTATACGTTTGATACCTGTAATTACTCGTTCGCTACTTACACTGTACTTAAGGAAAATACGCAGAACACCTTGCTTGTTATCTTCAATGAATTCATAATCACGTACAAAACCTTCACGTTTTAAAATATCAGCGATCTCTTTTTTCATCTTAGAAGCCGGAAGCTCTAATTTTTCATGGCGTACCATGTTTGCATTACGAATGCGAGTAAGCATATCTGCGATTGGATCTGTCATAACCATTACTTATTACCTCCTTCCCAAATCGGGTTTTACCAGCTTGCTTTTTTGACACCAGGAATTTGACCTTTATGGGCAAGTTCACGGAAACAAATACGGCATAGTTTAAATTTACGAATTACAGAATGTGGACGGCCACAGCGTTCACAACGCGTATACTCTTGTACTTTATACTTTTGTGGGCGTTTTTGTTTCGCAATCATCGATTTTTTAGCCACAATTTTCCCTCCTTGTATTAGCTCTAAGCTTATTTTTGGAAAGGCATGCCTAGCTGAGCTAAAAGTTCACGCGCTTCTTCATCAGTATTTGATGTTGTTACTATTACAATATCCATACCGCGCACTTTACTTACGTTATCGTAGTTAATTTCTGGGAAAATTAGTTGTTCTTTCACACCTAATGTATAGTTTCCACGGCCATCAAAAGCCTTTTTAGAAATACCACGGAAGTCACGAACACGTGGAAGTGAAACCTGCACAAGTTTTTGTAAAAATTCGTACATACGCGCGCCGCGAAGTGTTACTTTTGCTCCAATTGGCATTCCTTCACGTAAACGGAATCCAGCTATTGATTTTTTTGCTTTTGTAACCATTGGCTTTTGTCCAGAAATCAATGCAAGCTCTTCAACAGCGCTATCTAGTGCTTTTGAATTCTGAACTGCATCCCCAACACCCATGTTAATTACAATTTTTTCTACATGTGGTGTTTCCATTACTGATTTATAACTGAATTTATTCATCAAAGATGGCATTACGTCATCCTGATACTTTTGTTTTAATTCGTTCATCATGTCGCCCTCCTTTCGTCGCTAAACTATTTATCTAATGCTTCACCGGATTTTTTAGCGATGCGGACTTTCTTTCCGTCACGTTCTTCGAATCCAACACGAGTTGGCTCTCCGGATTTAGGATCAATTGGCATTACGTTAGAAACATGAATTGGTGCTTCTTGGTTTAGAATTCCACCTTGTGGATTATCTTGTGAAGGTTTTGCGTGTTTCTTAACCATATTTACTCCCTCAACAAGTACGCGATCCATTTTTGGATATGCTTCTAAAATACTACCTTGCTTTCCACGGTCTTTACCGGAAATAACTTTAACTGTATCACCTTTTTTAACATGCATGCTTTACGCACCTCCCTACAGGCAATTCATTCATACTTACAAAACTTCTGGTGCTAGAGATACGATTTTCATGAATTTTGCATCGCGCAATTCGCGTGCTACTGGTCCGAAAATACGAGTCCCTCTTGGACCTTTATCATCACGAATGATGACAGCAGCATTTTCATCGAAACGAATGTATGATCCATCTTTACGACGCATACCACTTTTCGTACGTACAATTACCGCTTTTACAACTTCACCTTTTTTGACAACGCCACCTGGTGTTGCTTGTTTGACCGTGCAAACAATCACATCACCGATGTTAGCAGTTTTACGTCCCGAACCACCCAATACTTTAATAGTTAGTACCTGACGTGCTCCAGAGTTATCTGCAACCTTTAAACGAGTCTCTTGTTGAATCATATCGTTGTGACCTCCCTTCGGATACCTTCCGAGCGAACCCGAACTTTAATTATATAATTACCGCTTCTTCAACAACTTCTTCTAAACGAAAACGTTTTGTAGCTGATAGCGGACGAGTTTCCATGATACGAACCACGTCACCAGTTTTAGCTTGGTTATTCTCATCATGTGTTTTGAATTTCTTTGAGTATTTAACACGTTTGCCGTATAACTTATGAAATTTATATGTCTCAACTAATACAGTGATTGTTTTATCCATTTTGTCAGATACAACACGACCTGTGTACTCTTTACGATTATTACGTTCAGTCATTTTGAGGCTAACCTCCTCTCATGTTTCTAGTTATTTACACTTAGTTCACGATGACGTGCAACAGTTTTCAAGCGAGCAATGGACTTACGAACCGCGCGAATACGTGCAGTGTTTTCCAATGATCCAGTTGCTAACTGAAAGCGTAAATTAAATAGTTCTTCTTTTAACGATTTTACTTTTTGTTCAATTTCGGCAGTGGTTAGTTCTCTGATTTCATTAGCCTTCATTGATTTCACCACCAATTTCTTCACGTTTTACGAACTTAGTTTTAATCGGTAGCTTATGAGAAGCAAGGCGCAACGCTTCACGTGCAACTTCTTCACTTACACCAGCGATTTCAAACAAAATTTTACCTGGTTTTACTACTGCTACCCATCCTTCAGGAGCACCTTTACCGGAACCCATTCGAACTTCGAGGGGCTTTGCAGTATATGGTTTGTCTGGGAAAATCTTAATCCAAACTTTACCGCCACGTTTCATATAACGAGTCATTGCGATACGGGCAGCCTCAATTTGACGGTTTGTGATCCATGATGCTTCAAGTGCTTGTAAACCGTACTCACCAAAAGCTACAGTTGTTCCGCCTTTTGCTTGACCTCTCATACGACCACGATGTTGTCTACGATATTTAACACGTTTGGGCATTAACATAATGCATATCCCCCTTCCTTATTTTGTGTTTTTTGTTGGAAGGACTTCTCCACGATAGATCCACACTTTGATACCTAATTTACCGTAAGTAGTATCAGCTTCTGCTGTACCATAGTCGATATCAGCACGCAATGTGTGTAGTGGTACTGTTCCTTCACTATAATGTTCCGCGCGAGCGATGTCTGCTCCGCCTAAACGACCAGAAACTTGTGTTTTAATTCCTTTTGCTCCACCACGCATAGCGCGTTGAATAGATTGTTTCTGAGCACGACGGAATGAAATACGATTTTCTAATTGACGAGCAATGTTTTCAGCAACTAGTTTTGCATTTAAATCAACCTTTTTAACTTCAACGATATTAATATGAACACGTTTGCCAGTTAAGCTGTTTAAAGATTTACGTAGTGCTTCAACTTCGGATCCGCCTTTTCCAATTACCATACCAGGCTTACCGGTATGAATAGTGATGTTTACACGATTTGCTGCACGTTCGATTTCAATAGAAGAAACAGCAGCAATACGTAGACGGTTCTCCAGATATTCTCTAATTTTGATATCTTCGTGTAGTAATTCTGCATAGTCTTTGCCAGCATACCACTTTGACTCCCAGTCACGAATGACGCCGACACGAAGACCCACTGGATTTATCTTTTGACCCACTGACTATCCCTCCTTCTTTTCTGATACAACCACGGTTACATGGCTTGAGCGTTTATTAATTTTACTTGCACGTCCTTGTGCACGTGGACGAAAACGTTTCAATGTTGCACCTTCATTTACGAATGCTTCTGAAACAACTAGATTGTCTGGTTCCATTTCGTAGTTGTGTTCTGCATTTGCAATAGCAGAGTTTAGAACTTTTTCTACGACTGGAGAAGCACCACGTTGAGTAAGGCGTAAAATTGCTACCGCTTCACCAACACTTTTTCCTCGAATTAAATCTACTACTAAACGTACTTTACGAGGAGCAATACGAACAGATTTTGCAACGGCTTTAGCTTGCATGTTGAGTGCCTCCTCTCATTAGCGTTTTGTTTTCTTGTCATCGCCAGCATGTCCTTTATAGGTACGGCTTGGCGCGAATTCACCTAATTTGTGTCCGACCATATCTTCTGTAACATAAACCGGAACGTGTTTACGTCCGTCATATACAGCAACAGTATGACCTATAAATGTAGGAAAGATAGTTGAGCGACGAGACCAAGTTTTTACTACTTGTTTCTTGTCATCTTCGTTTAGCTTGTCAATCTTTTTCAATAGATGGTCATCTGCAAAAGGTCCTTTTTTTAAACTACGACCCATGGATAAACCTCCTTTCGCAATTGGGAGACGGGGTTATTTCCCGCCCGCTTATTCCGTTATTTTTTACGTTTACGAACGATAAATTTATCGGTAGGTTTGTTGCGTTTACGAGTTTTGTAACCAAGTGTTGGTTTACCCCAAGGAGACATAGGTGATTTACGTCCGATCGGTGCACGTCCTTCACCACCACCGTGAGGGTGATCGTTAGGGTTCATAACAGAACCACGTACAGTTGGGCGCTTGCCTAACCAGCGGGAACGTCCTGCTTTACCAATTTTGATTAGCTCGTGTTCAATGTTTCCAACTTGACCAATTGTTGCACGACATGTTGAAAGCACTAAACGCACTTCTCCAGATGATAAACGTACTAGAGTATACTTTTCTTCACGTCCAAGAATTTGTGCTTGCGCACCAGCGGATCTCGCTAATTGTCCACCACGTCCAGGCTTCAATTCTACATTGTGAATAATTGTACCCACCGGAATATTTTGAAGTTGAAGTGTGTTTCCTAGCTTGATATCAGCTTCTTTGCCAGATTCAATTTCTTGGCCAACTTTAAGTCCTTTAGGAGATAAAATATATCTTTTTTCTCCATCAACGTAATTAATTAATGCGATATTAGCTGAACGGTTCGGATCGTATTCGATCGTAGCAACGCGTCCACGTATTCCATCTTTATCACGTTTGAAATCAATCATACGGTATTGACGCTTATGACCGCCACCTTGATGACGAACTGTCAGTTTCCCTTGGTTGTTACGTCCGCCGCGCTTAAACAGTGGGCTTAACAGGGATTTTTCTGGAGTATCTGTTGTAATCTCTGCGAAATCAGAACTTGTCATTCCGCGTCTACCGTTTGTGGTAGGTTTATACTTCTTAATCGCCATCTTTTTTCCCTCCTTCACATTTATAAGTCTCTTAGCCCTCGAAGAAGTCTAGCTCTTTGCTATCCTCTGAAAGCTGTACAATAGCTTTTTTGCGATCGGAACGGTATCCGCCGTAACGACCCATTCGCTTGAATTTACCTTTTAGATTCATTGTGTTAACTTTTACTACTTTTACACCAAAAACTAATTCGACAGCGTCTTTGATCTCTGTTCTGTTTGCTTTCGGGTAAACCTCGAACGTATATTTTTTCTCTGCCATTAAATCAGCAGTATTCTCTGTAATGACAGGGCGCTTAATAATATCACGTGGATCTTTCATTATGCAAGCACCTCCCCTGCTTTTTCAGCTGCATCCTTCGTTAAGATCAGCTTGTCATGCATAAGCAAGTCTAAGACATTAACTTGTTCAACAGTAAGTACTTTTACTGATTGAAGGTTATTTGCAGAACGAATTACATTCTCGTCTTTCTCTGCTGTTACAATTAATACTTTCGTATCAACCTTAAGGACGCTAAGCATATTTACTACTTCTTTTGTTTTAGGAGCATCAAATGCGATGTTTTCTAAAACTACTAAATTCTCTTCTTTTACTTTTGAAGAGTAAGCAGATTGAAGTGCTAAACGACGAACTTTCTTTGGAAGGTTGTAGCTGTAGCTGCGTGGTGTTGGTCCAAATACAACTCCTCCACCAACCCATTGTGGTGAACGAATAGAACCTTGACGAGCACGGCCTGTTCCTTTTTGACGCCATGGTTTACGACCACCGCCACGTACATCAGAACGGTTCTTTACAGCATGTGTACCTTGACGCATAGACGCGCGTTGCATAACTACTGCATCATGTAATACATGCTCATTTGGCTCGATACCAAATACAGAATCATTCAATTCTACTTCTCCAGCTTGTGAACCATCTTGTTTTAATAGTGCTATTTTAGGCATGACATATCCTCCCTTCATTTATGTGATTAGTTAGCCTTTATTGCACTCGTGATTTTTACGAATGATTTTTTTGCACCAGGAACATTACCTTTGATTAATAACAGGTTACGTTCTGTGTCAACATTAACTACTTCTAAGTTTTGAATCGTAACGTTTTCGCTACCCATGTGACCTGGCATTTTTTTACCTTTGAATACACGCATTGGGTCAACTGCGCCTAATGAACCTGGTGCTCTATGGAAGTGAGAACCGTGAGACATTGGACCACGGTGAAAATTGTGGCGTTTAATAGCTCCTTGGAAACCTTTTCCTTTTGATTTACCAGATACATCAATTTTATCTCCTGCTTGGAAAACATCAACGCTAATTTCTTGACCTACTTCATAGTCATCAAGTTTCGCGTCACGGAATTCACGAACGTAGCGCTTAGTGGCAGTGCTAGCTTTTTCAGCATGACCTTTTTTCGCTTTGTTAACATGTTTTCCTTTTGCATCAGAAAAACCTATTTGAATTGCTTCATAACCATCATTTTCTAACGTTCTTTTTTGTAAAACCACGTTTGAATCAGCTTGAATTACTGTTACTGGCACTAATTCGCCTTCTTCAGAAAATAACTGAGTCATGCCGATTTTACGACCTAAGATTGCTTTCGTCATCCGTTACACCTCCTATAGTAAAAACATAATTTATTATAATTTGATCTCAATATCCACACCAGACGGTAAGTCAAGACGCATTAACGAATCGACAGTCTGTGGTGTCGGATTAACAATGTCGATTAACCGTTTATGTGTACGCATCTCAAATTGCTCGCGTGAGTCTTTGTATTTGTGCACCGCACGCAATACAGTATAAACAGATTTCTCAGTAGGCAACGGAATTGGTCCTGAAACATTTGCACCAGAACGTTTCGCTGTATCTACAATTTTCTCAGCAGATTGATCTAAAATACGGTGATCATACGCCTTTAAACGGATTCGAATCTTTTCTTTTGCCATTATTTTCCCTCCTTTTTCGCCCATTTTATAATAGACATTCTCCGTGAAAATTTTTCAACCACCCGCCATGGCAAAGGGGCCGGGTGTATCAATAACCTTTCACTTCATCGCCTTTTATGACCAACATTCATATTATATAGAAAAAACGCGGCCAATGCAATACATATTTTTAAATAACGTATTCGCACATCTATGTATTATACAAACTTTTTTCATAGAATGCAAGGGGTGACGGGAACTTTTTTATAATTCGATGCAAGTGTAGTTATTGCCCGAGAACTTCAGACCAAGTGGTTTCAAATGCCAAACGAGGAACACGCTTGTGGCTTATCCAGGGAAAGCTTGTCTGGCTTTGAGGCTGACGGACTTCAGTTTCGTTATTTGTAAAGGCTGTTATAGTAAAGTTTGTTGCTATTGATATAAATTGCGACGTAACTGCTATGTTTGGTGGTTGGACAACCGTTCCGGAAATCCACTTCG
>NZ_JBYQFJ010000037.1:0-27085 GCF_057836705.1 Virgibacillus carmonensis
AAGTTGATAAGTCGGGATGAGCGTTGATATCTTGATACGAACGTTGATAAATCGGAATGAGTGTTGATATATAGAAATAATTAAAAAAAAAGCCAGCTTGCAGACCAGAAGTCCAGCAAACTGACATTTTTTAGTGTAGCTCTTTAACCATCGTAACATGTGGAATGCCAGCATCCATGAATTCTCCTGATATCGTTTCATATCCTAATCGCTGATAAAAAATTTCCGCATGTGTTTGTGCATTTAATTTTGCCTTTTTATAACCATTATTCTTTATTTCCAATTCCATTCGCTGCATCATCATTTTTCCGTAGGACTTTCCACGCTCGGTATCTAAAACACAGATGCGCTCAAGTTTTCCATAGGAATCGACGAACCGTAAACGGCTGGCAGCAATGGGAACGCCATTTAGATTCCCAACAAAATGAATCGCATCTTTGTCGTATTCGTCAAGTTCCTCTTCAGGAGGGACTTGCTGTTCATCGACAAACACGACCGTACGAACATGGTAGGCTTGCTCCAGTTCTCCATCTGTTTTTACAATTTTGATATCCACTATTTTTCATTTCCAAACACAAATGATTCATAAACAGTCCATGAACCATTTTCAAGTTGATACAACAGCTGGAAGCGATCAACGATGTCTTCTAACTGGGTATCTTTCATTTGCAAGCTACCATAAACGTCTGCGTATTCTTGATCGGATAGCTTTTGTGCGACGGTGATATGTGGCACAAAGGAATATTCTTTATTAGCAGCGAGGTCACCTGATTGCAATTTTTCATATAAGTCAATTAGTGCCTGTGACGCTTCCACTTTCATATAAATCGTATTGGTTACAGGTGCAAAGGTGCTGACTTTATTTATATTGATTGTGAGTGGAGCAGTTTCATTTGCAACTGCCCGTAGTTTTGGAACGAGCTGGTGAATCGTATCATCATCTGCCTCAAAAGCTTCTATCAGAGTAATATGTGGTGGAATTAACGAATAATGTGGGTCATAACGCTTCCTTAAAGCGTTTGCTTTATCTTGGATAGGCTTAGATGGAAATATTGCAATACCGTATTTCATAGTAAAACCTCCTAGTTAAGTTTTTGTGTTTATTACTATAATGATGAAACTGCTAGATCGTTGATGTCATTAGTTTCTTATTTGGTTTACTCTCTATTATAACAAATGTTTATCTAAAATAGGCAAAAAACTTGTTACATTTTTCTAAAAAGTTAATTAAACGTAGAAGTCAATGCACGTTTAAGGTCCTTTTGCCATGCTTTCCATGTATGTTCGCCATCTAACTCATGGTAGATATAGCTAACACCTTTTTCTTCCAAAACTTTATTTAATGCACGGTTAGGTGCGAGAAAGTCCTCTTTCGTACCAGCAGTCGTATCAACCTCGGTTTCATCAGTTCCAATCGTATGGTAAATAGCAACCGAATGGATATCTTTTGCATTTTTCACGGCATCCATCACAGTATCATCCACATAAGGAGACTGCATGATGACTTTTCCAAATGTATGTGGATAGCGAAGGGCAGTCATCAATGCGAGTGTGCCTGCCAATGAATCGCCCAATAGTGTGCGTGACCCGCCCATATGGTAGGTAGGGAGCAGATCTTCAAGAAGCGGCACAACCTCATAAACTAAAAACCTAATATAAGCTTCTTGTTTTTCGCCACTTGGATGATATTTTTCCTTGCGATCATATTTGTCATTATAATGAATCCCAACAAATACCGTATTTTCGATTTCCTCATTCGTGTGCAGCCGATCACTTAGTGTTGCTGCACGTCCAAGCTGATAATAATCATTTCCATCTTGCATAATGCAAATATGATATTTATAGAGAGGAGAAAACGATTCAGGTTGATATATTTTTAATGTCATGACTTCATCTAAGTACTTACTATTGATTTCTTCTTCGACCATTGTTCCTTTTCTTCCCAATTTTGGTACACCTCTTTTTCTCTGCGGTGCCTGTCACCACCCGAATTTTGTCGAATTTCTTATTTATTAAAGCGGTTCGTATATTTTATCACGTAAATGGACAATTTTCTATGAATCAAGAGTCACGAAAAATGCTGAATTTCTGTTCAAATTGTTTAGAAGCGCCCGCCGACTAGTGGACTTCATTCCCAGTCACTTCGATAAGGCAAGCACAAAAGAAGTACGCTTTTGGCTGTCCTTTATCTGGAACAGGACAGCCAAACCCATACGTTACTGAACAAGCGCATCCGGCTTTGCTACGTTAACTGGCCTTGAAAAAGATTGTAGTAGTGACTTTTGTTTTTAATCAATTCACTATGGCTGCCTTTTTCGATGATTTTGCCATGTTCCAGCATAATAATTTTGTCAGCTTCCTGAATGGTATTTAACCGATGGGCGATCACAAAGCTCGTTCTACCACGCATTAGGCGCTTCAGTGCATCTTGGATTGTCACTTCGGTAATGGTATCAATATTACTTGTCGCTTCATCTAAAATTAAGATAGAAGGATCAGCTAATAATGCACGTGCGATAGTCAACAGTTGTTTCTGTCCTTGGCTAATGCCACTTCCTTCTTGGTCTAATACATTTCGATAGCCACTTGGCATACGTTCAATAAAATCATGGGCATTCGCACTTTTTGCGGCGTCGATGACTTCCTCGTCTGTCGCGTCTAACCTGCCGTAGCGGATGTTTTCCATAATTGTTCCTTTAAATAGGAAGGAATCCTGCAAAACAAAAGCCATATGCTGCCTGAGACTGGAACGCTTAATATCCTTAATATCAACATCATCGAGCGTGATTTTTCCTGCATCATAATTGTAAAAACGCGCAATTAGATTGATGATGGTTGTTTTCCCGGCCCCTGTATGCCCAACAAATGCAACGGTCTCACCTGGATTAGCCTCAAAAGTAATATGATTCAGAATGGGTGTGTCTTCATACGCAAACGACACATCGGTAAACATTACATGGCCTGTGGTTTCTGGCAAACCAACTGCTGTTTGTTCATCTGTTTCCTCCTGTTTTTCATCCATTACGTTGAAAACGCGCTCGGCACCAGCAACGGCAGACAATAGAATATTAAATTGGTTGGATAGTTCATTCAACGGACGGGTGAACTGCCGTGCATATTCGGTGAAAATAACGATGACACCAACCGTGATGATGTTCTCAACAGCAAGAATTCCACCAACTAATGCAATCAAGCCAAAGCTAAGGAAATTCAGCATGTTCATGACTTTTGGAATAAAACCTGAAATCGTCATGGCCCAAAATCCGGTATGGCGGAGCTTTTTATTCCGTTCTTCAAATTCGCCAATCACACGATCCTCCTGGGAAAACGTTTTAACGACATGTTGCCCAGAAACTGTTTCCTCCACATAGCCGTTCAATTCACCTAAATCGCGCTGTTGCAATTTATATAATGGACCTGTTCGCTTGGTAATCCATTTCATTCCAACATACATGAGCGGAATAATTGTCATCGTAACTAGGGTAAGCAATGGACTAAGTAAAAGCATTACGACAACTGTGCCAATGAGTGTAAGGACACTCGCAAAAATTTGTATCACCGATTGGTTCAAGGTGTTGTTAATGTTATCAATATCATTTGTTACCCGGCTCATCAATTCGCCGTGCTGTCGTTTGTCAAAATAAGAGATCGGCAAACGATGGAATTGCTTGAACAAATCCTCTCGTAACGAATAGACCGTATTTTGCGCAATTCCAACCATCCAGTAATTTTGCAAGAAGATCGAGAGGGAGTGGAATAAATAAATAATAACGAGCCAAATGAGCAGCATGCCAAGCCCTGCATTATTCTGCGTAACAATGTATTCGTCAATCGCCATCCCAACTAAATAGGGACCAAGCAGGGCAAGACCTGAGCTCATGACAACTGCTAGAATCACAGGACCGAGCGTAAGTTTATCACGCAATAGATAAGACCAAATGCGTTTGACGGTACCAGCCGTATTGTGCGCTTTCTTAGACTTTTTACTCGCTACGTTGTCCAGTGGAATGCGTTTCTGTTGGAAAGGTTCTTTGAGTTGATTAGTTGGCATGGATATACTCCTTTCCAAACTGCGATTCCACGATTTTACGATAAAGCGCTGATTGTTCCAGCAATTCATGATGGCTTCCGTTCGCCAGGATCTGGCCGTGATCCATCAATAGAATCCGGTCAGCGTCTATGGAAGTCGTGATCTTTTGTGTAATCATCAACGTTGTGCAGTTATCCTTCTCGATGGCAGCGAGTAACTTTGATTCTGTTTCCAAATCAAGTGCACTCGTACAATCATCCAACATTAAAATTTTTGGACGACGGATCAAAGCACGTGCAATCGAGAGGCGTTGCTTCTGCCCACCGGAAAGATTAACACCTTTCTGACCAATCCTAGTTTCGTACGCATCCGGTAGCTCCTTAATTGTGTCATGAATTTGAGCGTCTTGTGCTGCTTGAATCACTTCTTCTTCGGTTGCGTTTTCCTTACCCCAGGCAATGTTGTCAAAAACAGATCCACTGAAAAGTAATGGATTCTGTGGCACATACCCAATCGCACGACGTAAATGTTTCAATGTATAGGAAGTAATCGGTTTATCATCAATTGAAATGACACCACTATTCACATCATAAAGGCGTGGGAAAAGTTGAAACAACGATGTTTTCCCAGCACCAGTTGCACCAATAATCGCAACAGATTCACCAGCATTCACAGAAAAAGAAATGTCTTGTAAAATTCTCGCGTCGTGTGTGTTATAGGCAAAACTAACATCCGTGACGTCAATTTTCCCATCCTTCACGACTGCCTCAGCCTCAGCAGCATCAGACTCGTGCAAATCAACGTTTACATCTAATACCTCGCCAAGCCTTGTAGCTGAAGCCTTTGCACGGGAAAAAGCTAAGGTAATAAACGTGAACATCGAAATCGCCATGGAAACACGCAGCGCATAATTAACAATTGCTACAATATCACCAACAGAGCTTTCTCCAGCAAGCACCTGGTTATTTCCGAACCATAGAATCGAGATCAGGCTAAGGTTCATCACAAAAAGAAGTACCGGCATCGAAGCCTCGACGAAGCGGAATGTATAGCGCGTTTCAGATGCCAAGTCTTTATTAGCCTTCATGAACCGATTTTCTTCATGGTTCCGCCGCAAAAAAGCCTTGATCAAGCGCATACCAGCCAAGTTCTCCTGCATGACCCGATTCACATTATCAACGCGCTGCTGGACACTTCCAAACAAACGACTCGCGCGTTTCAGTACCCAAAATAAAAAGAAAACCAATAACGGAACGGTAATTAAAAAAATAAGAGCAAGCTTGGCATTCACAATAAACGCCATTATCACACCACCAAGTACAATCAAGGGCGCTTTCACCATAATGCGAAGCCCCATGAAGACGGTGTTCTGCATTTGCCGTACATCATTCGTAAACCGCGTCATCAAGACAGAAGTCGGATACTGATTCAAGTTCCGAAATGAAAACTCCTGCACCTTTTTAAACAGTTTTTCGCGCAGATCATACCCAAACCCATAGCTCGTATGTGATGCATAAAATGAATTAATAATTCCAGCAAAAAACGCAGCAAACGCAAGCCCAATCATAATGCTTCCCCACATTACAATAGTTCCGATATCTTTATTCATCACACCCTCATTAATCATCATCCCGAGGAAAAAGGGGAGAAGCAGCTCCGTCGCAAGCTCGATCAACGTTAATGTATATGCAACCCCGATTGGGAGTTTATATGGTTTCAAAAAAGAAAGAACACGTTTCACTGGTAGACCTCCAGATATGTAGTGATTCTATTATATAAGGAAATGGGGGATTTATCTATGATTGGGATTAACAGAGGAAGGCAAAATAAAAGAACCCTATAAAGTACTGGGTTCTCAGCAGTCATTTCGATTAGAGTACTATCTGTATCAGGGGTTTAATAATCAATTTCTTCAAAATCCTGTGGTTGAGGAGTTGGTTGCTTATGTTTTAACTTATCGTTTTTAGAGACTTCATCGTTAATCTCTTGGTAAGCTTTTACCTTGTCCTGCCCTTTTGCATGTTTGTTGTTTACCTTGTCGCCACTCATTTTTAGAATCATCCTTTCGTTTGACGTGAGTTGTTCGTATTGATCTCCTTATCTTGACCTGAATAGGGAGGTCTATGTATGGAGTTCTATTGTAGGTAGCAAATGGCTGGTTTCACAGTAAACATCACAAAGTCCACCTACAAGGTAACAGTGAATTATGTTAATATTAAGTGAATAATTATGTGGAGGAAATATGCTTAAAAATAAGAAACAAACACTCCTAATCTGTTTAGTTGCACTAGCCTTATTATCTGCTTGTTCTTGCGGTGATCATAAGATATTTCATAAAAGATAAAAGCTTTGTCAATACCCTTTTCATTCAAAAAGTAGAAGGAAACACAGCCAATGAAGAAAAGCTTAAAATAGTTATGGACAACGCAAAAATAGATGAACTTTTTAACATGCTGGACGGCCTGGAAGTCAAAGAAATGGAAGGAGATACCTTTGATCTGTTGAAATCTCAAGATGTATATATGTTCGGTTTTAGTAAGGGAAGAGAAAGGGATACAGGAAAATTGCCATATGCTTTTGATGTTTTAGTAGATGGCACATTTATTTTTACCCACGATGAGGCTAATTCACTTAGAAAGAAACCACTTATCACTACTAAAAAGCACAAGGATCTATTACAGGATATAAAAAACATCTTGATGTAGATTTTTAGTGGCCTATTACGCAAAAATTTTAATTTCATTCTAATAACACAAGGGGGAAAAGATGTCCATTTTTCCAACGTTTTTCATACTAGTAATTGTTTACTTAATTACTAACAGAATACAATCGGTCAGGTATAGGAACAGCGAAAAAATAGATGAAGGATTTGTATTAAACTTCTATAAATTAACTTACCGGAGAAAGATGATTCGCGACTTATGGTCCGCACCTATCTTTATTATTTTCGTTATTTTTATATATTGGTTTGGGGAGTTGAATTCAAAGGATAATTTAACTGTTACCGTAATTTTAATAATCAGTTATTTATTAAGCCTGGCGCATAACTATGAACAGTGGAAGAAGTATGAAAAAGATAAATAGTGATAGATTTGTCCATGAGAATAGGGAGGTGCACCGTCATTCATGACAAAACAATTCAATCTATGGTCATTTTATCTATGTTTAGTTTCTCTAATTATTTCTTTGTACTACTTCTATTCAATTATCTACCACCACACATGGCAACTTGCACCCCCGATTTACATAATTTTCGTACTTACGATAATTGCTTTAATCTTTGCGATTGTCGGTTTTAAGGATAAGACGAATTGGTTGGCAAGGTTACGTAGCTGGCTGACGGTGCTTCTATATCATTACTCATTATCATTATTTTTCTTTCCATGTTATTTACATCATTTTTTTCGATGGGTAAGGAACTGATCAAAATAACACACTCTCCTGATGATAACTATACAATCGAGTTGTACCAGGTAGATGCTGGAGCAGCAGGATCATTTGGAATAATGGGGGAATTAAACGGACCCCTTTGGTTTAAAAAACAAATCTACTTTGAAGACAGAGTGGATCATGTTGAGGTTAAATGGGTTAATAATCACACTGTTTTGATTAATGATTATACGTTGAATTTAGATGACTAAGAGGAAAAATAGGGGGAAATTCATACGAATTTACCTAAACCAGAAACAGAGCGTTTAATACTAATTTATTAGTATTGATAACATTTTTAAATGAGTTCTCATTGGAGGAGAGAAATGAATAAAAAAATACATATTTTCGGTGCTTCTGGCTCAGGAACATCGACACTTGGAACATCGTTATCAAATGTACTTCCTTATATCCATCTTGATACGGATGACTATTTCTGGATAAGAAAATTTACAGAGCGAAGAGAAGTAAATGAAAAAAAGAAATTGCTAATGGAAGATTTATTAAGGTATGATAATTTAACTCTTTCGGGAGCGTTATGCGGTTGGGGGGATAGTTTTAAATCCTATTTTGATTTAGTGATATTTTTATGGACGCCCAAAAATATAAGACTTGAAAGGTTACAACAAAGAGAGTTTCAAAGATATGGTAATAAAATATTGGCTGGTGGTAGTAAATATGAGGAATCAAAAGCTTTTATAAAGTGGGCATCCTTATATGATGAGGCCGGAATGGAAGTTAGAAGTAAAACATTACACGAACATTGGATGTCAGACTTAACTTGTCCAGTATTGAGGATTGAAGGAGATTATACAGTCCAGGAACGAATTCAAATTGTCCTAAATTATCTAAGTGAAAACTAAAATTGTTATTGAGTTAATGGATGCTTCCATTAATAGGGTTAAGAGTTGCTATCGCACATTACCTGTCAGAATTTTTAATTATCAATTAGAAAGGTATGTAGGATTTTGGTATATTAACATATCCAGTGATTTTTATAGTATATGTTTATTTAAAACAATAAAGTTAAACTCTGATGAAAAAGTATGGCCTTTTTGTTTATGTTGAATTCGATGTTCAGATATCTTACTTAGGGGTAGGATAAATAAGTGAGGGGTTCTAATAATGATGAAAATAGTACCTCCTAAACCTTTTTTCTATAAAGGCGGAGAGAAAGCCGTATTATTGCTACATTCTTTTACAAGCAACACTATTGATATGAAAAAGTTAGGGAAATACTTGCAAAAGAACAATTATTCTTGCTATGCACCACTATTTAAAGGACATGGTTTAACGGCAGAAGAACTCATCACATATAGACCATCTGATTGGTGGCAGGATGTACTAAACGGTTACCAGCTATTAAAAGATGAAGGTTTTGAAAAAATAACGGTGATTGGTCTTTCTCTTGGAGGCGTGTTTGCACTAAAGGTTGGGCAAGAGTTTGACGTAAATGGTGTTGTGACGATGTCGGTGCCAGTCCGTAGGGAAGTTTCTGCGCTACAAAAGCGTGTCACCTATTATGCAAAAAGATATAAACTACTTGAAGGGAAACATGAAGAACAAATAAATTCAGAAATGAAACTTCTTCAACATATGTCTATTGATTCATTAGTCGAGTTCCAACAGCTAATTGATGTAACAATGGATAAATTAGCCCTTATTAATTCACCAATTAATTTATTATATGGTGAATTAGATGAACCATTGTATAAAGAGAGCGCAGAGATAATTTTTCGAAGCGTTACGACGAATCAAAAAACAATGAAAGGGTATCCGAACTCTACACACTTGATGACATTAGGAACAGACATGAACGACGTGAACAAAGACATTCTTACATTCTTGGATGACTTAGCTTGGTAGTTTTACTGTTTACTAAACGGGTGCTTATCTTGAATTAGGAATTGGCTTGCTTGTTCTAGGCTATCAAATCAAAAAGAATCTCTTTGGTAGATTGTTTTATCGATTTATAATTGAACCATTCGAAGGAGACATTTAAATGAATGATGAAAAAAAGAGCTCATATGTATACATTGCAATTGGTTATTTAGGCATTCTCCTACTAACCATTGCTGCAATGAGAGTTACAGTGTTACGTGATAATCAAATAGGATTTTTTATAACTATATTCGGCTATCTATTGCTGATCAGTTATATACGATTTGTGGAGAGAAAGATTGGGGTTAGTACAAGGGGAAGATTAATCAGTAGGGGTATTTTTATAGCTCTATTAGCAGTTTCATTTTTGCTTTTCGTATAAAAAGGTTTGCAGAATTTCCGGGGGGATTACATATGAAGTTTGTTTTGTTATTTGGGCCACAAGCAGTAGGTAAAATGACTGTTGGACAGGAGTTAGCAAAGATTACTGACTTAAAGCTTTTTCATAATCACATGACAATTGATTTATTAGAGCCTTTCTTTGGTTTTAACCCTGAAATGTGGCGATTATCAACTCTATTTCGTGAGGAGATATTCACGAGTTTTTCAAAAAGCAATAAAAACGGAATGATTTTCACTTATGTGTGGACGTTTAATAAAGATGAGGATTGGAAAGCCGTGGAACAAATGTGTCAGATTTATAGTTCAGAAGGTGCGGAGATTTATTTTGTTGAGTTGGAAGCTGATGTGGAAGAAAGATTAAAACGTAATAAAACACCAAATAGGATGGAGCATAAGCCAACGAAACGAAATATTGAGCAATCTGAACAAAATTTACTTGCAAGTATGGAAAGTCTTAGATTGAACTCAAAAAAGGGAGAAATTGACAGGGAGAATTATATTAGAATTAATAACACAAATTTGAGTCCTAAAGAAGTTGCCCAAAGAATCCAGACAGAATTTCAATTTTGAGAAATAATTTATTTAATGGTGTGTTTGTTGGGGGATCTCTTTGAGAGATAGAGGTTCATTCATAATTATAGAAGAAAATTAAACCTCTTAAGCAATATACAATTCAACATAACTGCGAGTGTAAAACACTTTTCATAAACTAATTGGAAGGGTTGATATAATATGGAACATATCATTCGTGTTATGGGAGTAGAGGATATACAGCAGGTACAACACGTAGCGAAAACGAGCTGGAATTACACGTATGCGGGGATTATTCCTTCCGAAATTCAGGAACGTTTTTTGGAATCTGCTTATAATAACGAAATGATGAATAGACGATTAAGAGGATCTTTTATGTTCGTTGCAAGTGTTAATGGAAAAGTTGTAGGCTTTGCGAATTATTCTCCTGTAAAAGAAGGCGGAGTCACTGAGCTAGGAGCAATTTATATTTACCCGGAATTCCAGGGGAATGGAATAGGAACAGCTTTACTAAATGAGGGAATACAGAACATCAAAGGTGCGAAAGAATTTTATATTAATGTAGAAAAAGATAATAAAAGTGGAACAACCTTTTACAATGCAAAGGGATTTAAGGTTGTATCTGAATTTGATGATGACTTTGAGGGGCATATCTTAAAAACAATAAGAATGGTATTGAAAATATGATGCAATGGCTAATTTTTCTATACTGAAAAGTCTAAGGGCAAAAGTCATTAGATTATCTACTTTTTGAGGCATTATGTAAGACATTAGACTATTAACCTGGTGATGATATTCTTAAATATAGAACGAATAAAGACGCACAAGATAGAATGGACTTAAGGACATGGTATTTGTGAAGTTAAGGGGAAGGGGACTAAAGTGAAGAAAATGATAAAGTATATATTTTTTTCGTTGCTACTATTACTGATCCTGAACGGATGTAGTTCAAGCAACAATGTAAATGAAGATATTTTTCAATTTAAAGATTCCTATGTAGGTGATAATAGTGCAGTAGGAAACATTATAAGGCAATTACCAAATGGTGAACATGTTGAGAGTTTTGAACTTGAAACAAATGAAGAGCCATATGGAATGAGTTTAAAGTACAGGAATATAGAAGCTAGGATCATTGATGATGCTAGTAAAGAAACAGTTATAAATAATGCTACGTTTATTTTTGCTTTGGTCAAAAATGCTGATTGGATCACGTTTGATTTTGAAGGCCAGACTCATACAGTAACTAGAAAAGAATTAAAAGGTTGGTATGGTAAAGAATTAGGCGAATTTACAAATAAAGAAGACCTACGAAAGCTTACACAGGAGTATTTAAAAAATGAAGGTAAAGTAAACGAGTTCTTTGAAAACTAATATGTAATAAACAAGTTGAAAGTGATAAGTATGGGGTGAATTTATGAATAAAGTAGTAATAGATCAGATTGTAAACTGCATGGCCGTACATGGCGGGAATTCGGACATACAGCGAATACAAACCGAGCACCGTTATAAACTTGCCGAGTTCTGGGGTATAGAAAAAGGAAGTAGAGTGCTAGAGATAGGTTGTGGCCAAGGTGACACTACAGCCGTATTGGCGCATCTTGTTGGGGAGAAAGGCTTTGTTCATGGGATCGACATTGCTTCCCCTACTTATGGAAGCCCGCTAACATTAGGTGAAGCCGCTAATTACGTGAAAAAATCAAGGCTGGGTAAACAGATCACGATGGACTTTAATATTGATGTGTTAGCATCCGAAATAGAGTTTCCAGAAAGTTCGTTTGACTTTATTGTCCTATCTCACTGTTCCTGGTATTTTAAATCGGAAGAAGAACTGATCAAAGTGTTAAAGAAAGCCAAAAAATGGGGGAAACAATTATGCTATGCTGAATGGGATACCAGAATTAAGACTGCGGAAGAATTACCACACTTTTTAGCTATCCTTATCCAGGCACAATATGAATGCTTCAAGGAAGATAGCCTTTCCAATGTACGCACATTATTTACCCCAGACGATATCAAGAATATTGCTGGTCTTACAGGTTGGAACATAATGGATGAGCAATCCATTTCATCCACCGCGCTGCAAGACGGTAAATGGGAAATTGAGAACACATTAAATGACTATCAAGTTGAGCTTGATGAAATTAGTAGTATGCCAACGAAATTAAGATCACTGATTAAATCGCAGGTAAACACGTTAGAAGAATTGAGCAAGAACAATGAGGTAAACCCAATGTCCAGTTTTGTGTTTAGTGCAGAATGAATCGTGTTATTTGCAATAAATGTAAAATATCTTGTTGACACAGTATTTCAAAGTAATATATAGTGGAAAAGTAGTAATAAACTTCATACGATTCCGTAGCTCAGCTGGGAGAGCGCTTGCTTGACAGGCAAGAGGTCGTTGGTTCGAGCCCAATCGGAGTCATTAGCACTGTTCCTGAAACCCTTATTAAATAGGGTTTCAGTTTTTTTTATTCTCTTTTATGTGACATAAAAAAGCCTATATGTAGACAAGGCTATCTGCAAAATATAATACAATCTGATCTTCTACAGACGGACCAGTTTGTGAAGATCTTTTCTGAGAATAACTGGATATTCATGTTAAAATATATTAGAGATTGTGAAGAAATGTACTTAAAGTACGCAGTAGGATTGTTGAACAAGATAATGCTAATTTGTATAGGTACTATTAAAGAGTTCTGGATTGGAGGGGACTTTTTATTAAAAAGATTGTGTTTGGAACTTTGGTTTTAATGATATTAGTAAGTTTTTATTTTGTTTATCAAAATCACCAGCAGCTACCTGAAGCAAAAGATGTGTTAAAAGATGTTGGTGATTGGTCTAAACCTATTAATGTTTTGACCATTGAAAAGATTGATGGAGAATGGATAACCTTCTTCAGGGATAGTGGACGGATATACGTAGGGTTCTTACAGCAAAACTGGCTAGGTCGATGGAGCCTCAATGAAAGTTTTGATAATGGAGAAATAATTGGTGAAGCATCTTTTCAACCCAATTCCGAAGAAAAAAATGGTATCGTTTGGGGAGTTTCTGGTCTATCAAAAGGGAATGAACGGCTCTTTAGTATATATTATGGGATGATTTCTAACTCGGATGTGGATAGGGTTACCCTATCAGTTGGTAACGAAAAACCTAAAAATGTTTCGTTTATCGAATCTAATGGAGAACGTTTCTTTTTTATAAAAAAGAGGATGTGGGAACCACTCCATATAAGTTTCAAGCGTTCTCTGAAGGAAATTTAATTGCTCACGAAAGTTAAAACCATTATTATTTCTATTCAACAAACGGGTACTTATCTGAAATAAGAAATTGGACCCTTGTTCAGCTAAAGCAGCAGTTTAATTGATAGACGGCATATGTTAGAATCAGCATAAATCGTGTTGGATTTAGGAGGGTTATTTTTGAAAAAAACATTTGGAATTATTATTTTTTTATCTTTTTTACTAGTTATTGTGGGTTGTGCTGATGAAGGCAAAAATTTAGATAGTCAAAAGCAAATCCAATTTTCATTAAGCCAAACAGGAACTAATGGAAATTGGGAAGTTTCAGATAATATTTCTGGGACCTATTATAACTTAGAAAATTATATTGAATCGGAACATAGTGTTAAAATTGTCACTAATAGCAAAATTGATGAAGAAACAGTATCTGTTTCAATTAAAATCGGAGACAAAACATTAGGGCTAAAAAAGGAAGAAAAAAGTTCAGAAGAAAAGAAACAAACAGTTTTTACAGCGAAAGAATCATCAGAAGGGGTCTATAAACTCAAACTGAACGGGATAACTCGTTTCGATAACAATGAAAAACTGTTGGATGAAAAAATTAAATTGATTATTGAATATGGAGATAAAAAAGACGAACTTCTATTGGATTAGATAATTTATCATTTGTGTCTAACCTCCAATTCAACTAACTGGGCGCTTTAATTCAATAAGAAAAAAGAACCTGATGAATGTAAATGATTAAACGTATCCTATGTATCGTAAGCTCTTTTAAACATAATAAATGCTCCCCTTAGTAACCAAATTAAGTAAAGGGGGAGCATATCATTTTTAGTATTTAGTGTACTTACTCTGCAGGTTGAAAATCTTCAAGGGAATCAACTTCCATATATGCTGGTACTGCTAATCCAATCTTGGTACCTTCATAGCTTGGTCCCAGATCTATAAATTCACCTTCATGTTCCTTATATAAAGCACCATGCGTTGTAGGCATCCATGGAGAAAGAGAAGCATCAGCATCACCTGTTGAAATTGACTCAAACAAAATAGCTGGATCAAGTGGAGTAAGTTTAACGTTGTATCCTTGTTGTGCCAATACAATTTTAGCTACGTTTGCTGTAAATAATTCTGAATTCCAAAGAGATGAAACTAATTCTATTGGAGTACCATCTACTGGATCTACTCCTTCTGTCCATTTTGCAACTGCTTCTTGATTTTCATCCACCCACAGCTGTGCTAACTCATCCATCTCTAATTTTTCTTCATGAGCTGTTAGCAAGGCTGATTCTATGTCTGATACTTCCCAATGGAATCGATCAAGAATCGTATAAGCATTTGGCAGTTCATCTTTTAAGCCTTTTCTAACAATTGTTGCAGCATGTTGTTCCTCTCCAAAGATACCTTTAGGATCCTCTAAGTACTTTAGGTCCCATTTGGCAAACATAAAATGAGGAGACCATGCTGTAATCATAATTGGTTCTTTGTTATTAATAGCTTCCTCTAAGGCTGATAACATTGCTCCTGTTGACGATGTTTGTTGTTGCCAACCATCAAGATTTTCATACTCAGCTATAACTTGGTTATTCAGTTCCGTTTGTCCAGCACCAGGTTCAAGACCTGTAATTGTATAATCCATTTCTTCACTAACATTACCTTCAGTCTGCGGATTTCCATCAGTGGATCCACAGCCTGTAACAATAAGGGATAAGGATAAACTAGCAATCACCCCTAATTTTTTCCATTTGAAGTTAAACATGTTGTATAATACTCCTCCGTTTTACAAATTGTTATTCCTTCAATTTTCATGAACCGTTTTCATCAAGAACAACTTATTTAATGTTATATCTTTTATGTGTATTAATCAAACGCTAAATAAAGTTATTTCTGTACAAATAGTTTGTACAGTTTTGGATAAATAACAATCTTTATGAATAATGAGTTCATTTTGTCACGTTTTTCTCTGTCTTACACCATTCATTCGTATTTTGGTTAGAAATTAATGTTGTTAAAATTTTCTTCTAAACTAAAGCCCCCGTGAGTGGAGTGCAAGCTTGGATACCTTCTGATAAAGGTTATTTAAAGGCATACGTTATCAATATAAAAGAAAGTTAGCATCTTAAAGAGGAAAGTTTATTCATTTGTCGAACTCTTAAAATAAGAAGTATTCTTAAAGGAGTTGATTTCTGTATGAATAGAATTAATCTCATTACTTTAGGTGTAAGAGATATTGGGAAATCACTTAAATTTTATCGTGACATCGGTTTTGAAGCATCGGTCACAGGAGACGAGGAAAAACCTGTTATTGTGTTCTTTAAAAATGAAGGATCAAAGTTAGAGTTATTTCCAATTGAAGAATTGGCAAAGGATATCAATGAAGAAAATCCTCCCGAATTATCAAAAGAAGGGTTCTCGGGTGTCACTCTTGCTTATAATGCGAAATCTGAAACAGAGGTTGATGATATTCTTCAATTAGTCAAAAAAGTCGGTGCCAAGGTTGTAAAGGAGCCGGAAACATTATCATGGGGAGGCTATGGAGGATATTTCAATGATCCTGATGGTTATTATTGGGAGGTTGCTTATGGCTCAAACTGGGAATTTGATGACTCAAACATGTTGATCATTAAAGATTAGATTTAAATAACAACACTTATCCATCCGCCGCTGGATGGCACTCCTTTATCAACGAATATCGGTCTTCAATTAATGGGCGCCATTCAGAAAAAAATCGCGCCCATTTCTGCTTTAAAAGTATGAAGTTACTTATAAATTCTCTGTACCTTTATTATGAAGGAGATGAAAATCATGTCACGTGTTCAAGATGTTATATTAGATCAGTTCTTAGCAAATGCCAATGACCCTAGCTGGTATCTTCCATTTACAGAAACAGTTCAAAATTTATCAGAGGAAGAAGCATTTTGGAGGCCAACTGAAGATAGTCATAGTATCGCTGAAATTGTGCAGCATCTAATTTACTGGAATGAAACATGGCAAATAAGATACGAAAAATCTGATTTTAAAGCTGTTCTGTCTATTGAGGATAACGATAAAAGTTTTATTATTCCAGAAAACAAAATGTTTAATGAATTAAAAGAGGAACTATTAGAGGTGCTGTTACAATGGCAAGGTCTACTGACCGAGAAAAAACTCGAAAGTGACGTAAATGGATTCCCTGTACCTGCTAATTGGCATGAGTTACTCGGAAATGCTATTACGCATAACGCCTATCATATTGGTCAAATCGTTTATATACGGAAGTTGCAAAAAAGCTGGTATCGTAGTGATAAGTAATCTTATTATTTCTTCCACTATAGAGCGCGATTGTTTAACAAGGCGTCCTTTTGAATCGGACCATATTATGTAGGAGTTTTCATTCTCAAGTGAAGGAATCTTTTTTGATGGACGTGGGGAATTTTCATTGTTCATAAAAAAATGAAAGCAAAGCGGAGGGACTAATCCTCCACTTTGTTGACTAAATAATATCCCAGTCCTAAACAATTTTTGTTCTATTTATCTTATGTACGTAATTTCGACTTTGCATCATTCATTTACCCAGTTACATTTTGAACAGTATAGTTCAAGAAACGGGCGCGTTCTGAAATGAGAATTGCGTTCTTTATTTATATATAGGGCCAGGTTGTGGAATACACTGAGTATGGTGAAAGTTTTGAGCAGCATTTAATTTTTAAAAAGGGATTCTAGGAATGAATGTTGAATTAACTTAGGATAGAAAAATATTAGGAGGGATCGCTTTGTTAGAATTTAAAACTACTGATTTATGCGACGATCATTCAGATTCACTACAAATTAGCAATATTGCATTCCGTTCTTTTGGAAAAAAGAAACGTTTTTCAGGGAAAATTGAAACGGTAAATGTCTATGAGGATAACGTGCTCATCGTGGAAGCACTTGAAAATGTACCAGAAGGCTCTGTCATTGTTGTAAACGGTGGTGGTTCTAGTCGATGCGCACTTCTCGGCGATCGTTTAGCAGGCATCGCGCAATCAAGAAAGCTATCAGGCATTATTATAAACGGTTATGTTAGAGACTCTGTTGATCTTGCTAAAATAGATGTTGGCATTCTTGCATTAGGAACACATCCGCTAAAAAGTAAAAAAAATGGAACTGGCGAACGTAATAGTATTCTTCACTTCGGTGGAGTCGACTGGAGGCCAGAAGAATATGTTTACGCGGATGAGGACGGTGTTATTATTTCTAAACAACCTCTTTTAACGGATTATTCATAGGACCAAACGGGGAAAACGATTTTGGTAATAACCGGTAACAATCTTAGAATTTTTCGGATTGTGAATGTATTTTACCTGTCTTTGATCTAAGGGTTAGATGTCAATTTGTAAGTTCTAATTCAACTAATGGGGCGCATTTCTGAAGTGAGAAATGCGTTCTTTCTTTGTGCCATATTGTATGGCATCACTTTATAAGAAGATTGGATATTTATGTTCAGAATTAATTGAAGAAATGCAAATTCCTACTCATCCAGTCAGTGAAGAATGGCGGTTCGAAAGTGATGCCAGAAGCTATGGAAAGACTTCAATGTACAATGATTCTGCATACAGTGATAGGTGAAGGATTGATGAGAATAAGTGTATCCGATTATAGACACATTATATAGAGTGCTGAATACCAACCTTGATTAAGATGTACAAATACATACAACCAATCGTGATTTGTTCGAATAAGTTAAATAGCGAATTAAAAGTTTTAGCTACTGAACAAATCTAGGGAGAGGATTAACCTATGTCAGTGTCATTCAAAAGAAAACAAGGATATCTAATTACAGGAGCTATCTTATTAATATTTTTCTTTGTAGCACTGGCATTAGCCTATGGTGAACCGGATTTGACCGAACTGAATAAAAGGTTTGGGTCAAATCTTTATAACTTCTTTAGGTCTGGCTGGATCCCATTGTTTACGATTATTACCTATATCGGATCAGGATATATATCCTATCCAATAACAGTAGTTTTGATCCTATATTTTTTGGTTAGAAAAAATTATTGGATTGCTGCATTGTTGGCGTATAACCTTATTGGTGTGCGACAAGTCAATCACCTGCTAAAGTCCATTTTTGAGGTTGCTAGACCGGAATTGGAGCCTTTGGTACATGCTAGTTATTATAGTTTTCCAAGTGGACATTCCATGAACTCTATCGCTTTTTTCGGTTTACTGACTTTCTTATTTAGCCGATATATATCACGATCAAAAGCTCAATCAGTAAGGACCTGGACAACAGTAGCTATATTAATATTTTTAATTGGACTTAGCCGTGTCTTTTTAGGTGTTCATTATCCACTGGATGTTTTGGGTGGTTTTGTTGCAGGTGGGGCTTGGCTGTTATTGAGCATTTATATCCACTCCTTGCTGCCAATAAAGGAACGATCCACTCATAAAAAAAGGTATATGGGCGAGGAGAGTTAGAGGCCATGTTGTTGAAGACCTTTTCCAAAGGTAATTGGATATTTATGTTAAAATAGATGGCAGATTGTGAAGGAATGTTCTTAAAGCTATAGTAGTGGGGTAGCGATAGAAGAAAAGTTACTAATATGTTAATTAAAGTATAGCTAATTAAAATTAATCGTTGGAAGTGTTTTTATGGATAATGTAAACGGTAAAATAAGGGTAGATTCGAGTATGGTGTTTTGTTCTCTACTCTGCTCAATTTGTTCAGCATTAACGCTTAGCATAATTACTACAGTCTTTTTAATTGACTTCCATTATATAGCTATTATAGTTTTTACTTTTTATTATTCTATTTTCTATGTATTATTTGCTACCCCAATTCAATTGAAGTTAAATCGATACCCTAAGAAATATAATATTTTTTATTATGTAATTTACGTATTTGGGGCTTTTATTGCTGCTGCTGCTGCTATTGCCATTATTGCAATGTTTAGAGAGAATCCTTTTATAATATTAAATTTTTATATTATTGTTATCTTAGCTGCTATTGTGTTTTGGATTTTTGACTCAATCTTCCTACAAAATAACTAATCAATGAAGATGAATAAGGCTTGTAAAGAGAAGAAACTTCTTATTATACAAACAGGTGTTTTCCTTTAATAAAGCAATGCATCTCTGTTCCAATAACGAAGCAGGTTACTGGAAGAGTAGTCTATGGGATTAGCAAATTGAAGACTCAACAGAGTATAGGGAGGGTTATGGTGAAAAGATTAGATATAAATAGTATTATTCGAAATAAAAAAATATTATTTCCCTTGTTAGGCATTGCGATAATTGTAATAGCAGTTATTTTAGTTTACTTTTTTTCATCAGTTTCAACAACAACAGCAGTCATTACAGTTTTGGAAAAGGGCTACTCTAAGGACAATAAAGAAGCTTTTATCATAACAGCTCCTCCCAATTCATCTAATGAACGTTATGAAATTAAAATATTAGTAAAAGAACCTATGGTATGGAATTTAATTGAAAAAGAAAAAGTCTACACCGTCAACTATGTTTCAAAACAAAATGATAGACTCCTAAAACAAATTCATATCTTCGGTGAGGACAAAGCAATAGAATAACTACCTTTTAGTATTATTCAACGATTGGGCGCATTCCTTGAATGAGGATTAGCACCTCATCTTGAATTAAAGGGCCAGGTTGTTGAATAACGCTTGGCTATAAAATATTTATTAGTATAAATGTTTTGACAATTTAAACTTAAACAATGTTCATGATTTAAGAATGAATTTATACTAGTTAGTTGGAATAGTAATACTGGAGTTAGTTTTGTTTTATTCTCAGAAGTATTTTATCAGTTGTTATATTCTTGAAATATGGAGGGAGTTCATTGCAAACATTCTTTCAATATAACTGGATGGTCAGAGAAGAATGGTATCGGTGGTGTGAGGAGTTAAGTGAAGAAGATCTTCTACGCAACCGAACTGGCGGAGTAGGTAGTATACTGCATACACTCTTCCATATAGTTGATGTAGAATGGAGTTGGATACGCCTTTTACAAGGTAAAACAGACTTTGAGGAGAGTTTCGATGGTTATAAGAGCTTGAATCAGGTACGTAAATTGGACGCTGAATTTCGAACGGAAGTGGAGAACTTTGTGAACAACTGGGATGACAGTATGGAAAATCAATTATTTTACGATACCCTACAAGATGGAAGAATTGTAACGGATACCTGGGGTGAAGTTATACGGCATGTCATTGCCCATGAAATTCACCATATAGGACAATTATCAATTTGGGCAAGGGAAGTAGGGAAAAAGCCTGTGTCTGCAAACCTTATTGGACGGGGTCTTTCCTCTCATTCGAATAATTAATGTAAAAAAGAAAATAATTTAGTCGTTATCTTGTTGTACTAACTGGTGTTAGTTTAATAACAATTAAGTGATTTTTATGAATAAGATCATAATTTAGTTATTCAATTAAAGGGCGTTTATCTGGAAAAAGCGTTCATTTTTTCATTTGAAGGGGCCATTTTGTGGTAGATCCTTCTCAAAGGTAGCTGGATATTTATGTTAAAATAGATGGCAGATTGTAAAGGAATGTTCTTAACTAAAGCAGAAGTAGAGTTTAACAAGAAAATGCTAAAGAATGGTTAAACCTTTTACTTAAATACCTTGTTAAGTTATGAAATTATCGTTGTAGTTGTCTTTATGGGGGGAGATAATTTGATTAAAAGATTGAAGACGTTCCTTTCTGGTATTGTGGGCGTACTTGTAGCGATTATGGCTGTGAGCTTAATTCGAAATGGAGAAATAGATTGGGATACAATCGGTGCATTAATTACTGTAACTTTCTTAATATTGTTATTTAAATTAGGTCTGAATTTATATAAAAAATAGAATAAATCCTATTGAACAAACGAGAGCTTTTCTGGAACAAGTTTAATTAGAGATTATACTACTACGAGGAGTGAAACAATGAAGTATTTGCTAACATCTCTTGGTATTGGAATGACAATAATTTTTGGTGGAGGGTTTCTTATTCGTTTTGTGCGAGACTCAGACTTTTATATTGCTGAATTTATTGGAGGAATTACAGGTATTATCATTTTAATTATCGGGATATTCACTAAGGGTACTATGAAACCAGACGATAATTCCTTCTTAAAGTAACTGCTGATTATATACAGTACCATTATAAAATTCACTAAAATAATGAGGCTCTATCGAAAGTCATTCATTGTGCACATGACTTCATAGATAGCTTATCATATTAATCGATTTGCTTATAGATATGTAGAGAACTCCATCTTCTTTTTCGGAGTGAATAGTATATTAAAATGACTAACAAGGCATTTCACATTTATACTAGCTTAGTTTTACTTATGTTGTTGTCGTTTAACCTTTTAGTGTTGTTTGCATATGGTATAGGCGAAGGTGAAATGTCATAAAGACGCAGGTTAGTGGAAGAGGGACTACCTAGAAAGGGGAAATTAATGGTGTTTTTATTAACAGCAGTTGGTGGGTTACATATAGGAGATATGATCTTTCAATTAGTTTCATTTTTATTAGTAGTTGCTATAGTTGTGGGGATAGTTTCATTTATTGTTATGTTTAAGAAAAGAAATAAGCGATTAAATAGAGTAGAAGAAAAACTAGATAAGTTGCTATCGGATAATGAAAAGTAAAATTTATGGTGTGATTGAGTTGAACGGGCGCATTAATTGAACAACCATTAATCCAAGAGGAATGTTAGGACAAATAAATAATACTATTGTATGTATGACAGGAGGAGGAAGAAATGACAATTGCAGAGTTTCTGCCCATAATAATAATATTACTGAGTTTGATATTTTTTATTGTTGTTATTGTTGGAATAGTCCTTATAGTAAAATATACGCAGTCTAAGAAAGAATTTAATAAAGAATTAAAGGATAGAGTTGAACGTCTAGAAGAAGATATGAATAATATTAAAAACAATTAAAAGCAATTTGGGGGAAATAATGATAATACGAAAACCAATATAATAGTTTTCTCTTTCATATATACTTTAACGACTCTATGTGAATTACGGGAAGTATTTAATAATGTTTGATGATTTAAAATCAGATTGCAAGAATTGCTTTGGGTTGTGCTGTCAGTATTGCCTTATGCGAAATCAGCAGATTTTCCTTTCAACAAGTTGCACATAGAAGCAATGTGAACGCTCTATTGATTGAGACAAGCAAATTGTATCGCGCTGACCTCTAGAGACGCAGAGCTAAGTGGAGCTAATGGGCACTACTGCAATTATACTTTTATACTAGGAAATGACGTTCATAAAAATGAAAAGGAGTTTATATAAAGATGAAATTCCTTACAACTGAAACTGTAACAGAGCTGGAACTCATTAATGAAGCTTTGAAAAATGAGGGATTGGAAGAGATATCAGATGGATCTGGTATTAAAAGGTTAGGAGAAGGTGCCTGGCATTTTGCGTATTTGATTGACACGGAGCAGCTCGTCCTCCGTATTCCGAAAAAAGTTGCCTATGAGAAAGAGGTCGTATTCGATCATGGAGAGTTGACGGCGGAGTATGCTGCTACAAAAGCGTTTTACAAGCATGCCAATGAAGCAAAAAAAGGAATTTGCCCTGAGCATTTTGAGTACTTCGTCAATGAAGAATTGACCTATACGATTGAGTCTTATATAGGGAAATCCATTGGAATAAGCGATCAAACAACGAAACAATCAAAACTGTATGGAACGGAGATGGGAGAGTTTTTCCTTGCGCTTGAAAATCTTGATCACCCTTATAAAGGCTTAGGACATTTGAAAACCGGTGAAAAGGGTGAGCTGAAAGGTGAGCTAGAAATGGACTTGAGAGAGTTCATTCTCGAAGAAACCAAGGAATATCAAGATGAATTGGATGTATTGCTCTCAAGTCTTTACGAATTTGATAAGGAAAAAGTGAGAAAGACTGGGAAGGATCTAATTTCTGTTCGTTCAATAGACCGCGAAAAAATTATCCTGACAAATCAGGATACATCTCCAGAGAACATCATTTTTTCAAAGAGCGGTGCCAGAATTATAGACCCTTATCCACTTCTATATACAGGGACTTCTCTAGCTGCTAATTACGTATTCAATTATCAGACCTTTTTCTATACTGTGCATGATACCCTAAGATATGGAACATGTAATTATCATCTTTATATACCTCAATTAAAAGCGAATGCTGAAGGATTTATTGAAGGGTATACCAATCACTCTAAGCAAAAACGTAAAGATTTGAACGTTGAAGTGTTCTTGAAACTCGTTACTATGGCGCATACATACTTGCAGTTATTAAATAAAGAATCTTTAAACCGTGAACAAGTTATTCGGTATGGTACAAAAGAACAACTAGAAAAGCGTCTACAGATTTACCTGAAAAAACTAGCAAACTACCCATGTTAGGAAAGTAAAAGGCAGCCTCTTTTACCTGTATTTTTATTCAGGCTTCTTGAATATCTGTTGGCTTACTTATTAGTATGGAAAGACTTTTTAGGAGATAGGTTTATGAAGGATTTTATTGATTTAGTTTCAAGTTTTTCTTTTGTTATTGGCTGGTTTATAGTAGTTGTAGCTTTATGTTATCTGATCCCCTCACTTTTACTTGGCTGGTTATTTATTCTTGTTTCCAGTTCGGCTATTATGGTCGGTGTATTACTTATTTGGATATCCAAAAAGTTAAAATTTTAACGGCAATTACTATTAATTTGAATACTATCTTTTACAAAACAAAAGGGAGCGATTGCTAAACAAAAAAGCATTCGCTCTCTTATTAAAGTGAACTAGCAGAATAGTTAAACAAATACAATGGAGCAAAGTGAATCTTCAGGGAGGGATATAATTTGTATCAGTTTCCTTCCTTCGTTCCCTTACCTATCTGTATGAAGAAAAGAAATGAATCTAATCCTGTTATTATGGGATTGGAGGATCAAATATTATAAATACTAATGTAATACTTAATACAGTCAAAAGCCAAGCAACCCAAGGTTTCCATTGATGAACAGGTAAAACAGAGAATGTTACTATGTTGAAAATAAAAGACCAAGTAAGTGACCACCCGTAATGATGCGTAATACTTTCGTTATAATAAGCAATCGTTTCAACAGATTGGAAAATCAAAGCCCAAACAATAATCCAGCCTACTTTTTTAAATATAGATTTAGGAAATCTTCCCAAATACGTAACAATGACGAAGGGATAAATCAAAAATGCTATTGCTAATGCTATAATCGTATGTGTGGGTAGAAAAAAGTGGTCAATCTGAACAGGGTGAAATTCCCACACCCTGTAACTATGAAGTAAGGTACTATAAAGCAGGTTGCAAATAATCCAAAATAACAGGGTTGGGTATAATTCTTTCCAACGATTCCAAACACCAAAAAATAAACCAATAATTATAAAAAAGAATATAAATGAAGTTTGCATATAAATCCCCTTCAAAATATGTGAATTTCTTTTATTCTTTCCAGAATATTGGCGATTATCTATTTCCCCCTATATTCTTCTTGAAATAACGGGTGCGTTAAATTCGGGGTCGGTATTATCCAAATGTAAAAGGGCGCTTATCAGGAATAAAGATTAGCGTTCATTTTTTCATTTAAATGACCATTTTATGAAAAATTATTAATTAAGAGGATTGAATTTTCATGTTAAAATAGATGTAATGATTAACAAGAATTGATTAATTCTTGTTAAACTTAAATAAATCCTTCAGATAAACTAATTAAACATGATAACATATTCCCTTTCACTGTCTATTTGGAGGGGAAGACCATAATGTATAGCACTTTGAACGTCAAATATATATAGGTTATTTTTTAAGGCTACGGATTTCGGCTTGTAAAAGTAGTGACCTCTGCTAATGCCTTTTTATCTTCTATAACATCATCTGGTCTACTTCCTTTGTTTTGTCACAGCAGTTCCTTCTGTAGCCCTATCTGCTAAAAAATCTGTGTTTCCATTTCTCCTAGAACTACCGTAAATGACCATAATCTTATTCAATTAAGACACTCCTTTGCCATTTTCACCAAACGAATTTAAAACCAGTTGAACAAAAGCTTCAACGGCTGGAGACGACCATCTTTTCTTTTTGATTAGTATATGGGAATAAATTGGATCAAATTTTTCAGAATGACTTAGTATTTTTAACTTACCACTATCAACTTCTTCTTTCACCGTAATGTAAGGTAATACAGCAAATCCAAGTCCACTCATAACCGTTTGTTTGATTGCTTCTATACTCCATAACTCCATGGTTTGAAAGTTGTGGATGTTATGTTTTAAAAGATACCTTTCAAACATTAATCGGTAACTACATCCTTCTTCGTTTGTTATAAAAAAGTATTGATTACTATCTTTTTTATATGCATTAAAATGATCCGGACCATCATTACTGCTCACAAGGACGATTTTCTCCTCACCTAAGGAATAATGAATGCACTTTTCGAGATTTAATTCTGGATATACCATCAAAGCAATGTCAACCCGTCCGCTTACTAAGTCAGCTTGATTTTGTCCACAGGTACCATTGGTTAGCGTGAGTTTCACTTGAGGATATTTTAAGGAATATTCCCTAATGATTGGACCTAACCTGGAGATGGTTAAAGATTCTGGCGCAGCCACCCTTAATCCTCCCTTAACTTCGTGGGCGCTTTGCATATTCTTTATCTGATCATTGGTAGAAAGTAAATCCTCCGCTAAAGGTATTAATTCCCTTCCTAAATGAGTTAGCTGCAATTTCCTGTTTTCAAAAGTGAAAAGCTCGCCTCCAATGTCGTGTTCAAGTGCTTGAATGTGAGAGGTTATCGTAGATTGAGTATAACCTAATTTCGAAGCAGCCCCTGTATAACTTCCAACTTCTACAATGGTTTGAAACGTTATAAGGTGTCTAATTTCCATATTAATTCTCCTTTATTAAAAGATGTATCGAAAAAAATGATAATGATTTTATAAATTTCAATTTTATTTATAGATAACAGTATCATACAATAAAAGCAGTCCATTAACAAATTAGTAATGAAGGTGAACCAATGAGTATAATAGCATTTCTTTCATATGTAATAATTACATCGATTACGCCTGGTCCGAGTAACATCTTAATGATGAATGAAGCACGAAAATGTGGTATTACGGGGGCATGGCAGTTTAGTAGCGGAATCTTGGCGGGGTTTGCTGTACTTGGAATTATGAGTGGGGTACTTACAACAAGTCTCTACAATTGGATTCCTATTGTAGAGCCATATTTTAAATTCGCTGGTGCGGCATATCTACTTTACTTGGCATGGCAAATTAGTTTCCCAAAAGATTCAAAGAAAGGGGATAAGAATAAGCAATCCTCCTTCTTATCAGGCTTTATCTTTCAGGTAATTAATATAAAAAGTATTTTGTTCTAAGTAAGGAAAGTATAAAAATCCCCCCTACCACAGTGTTTATAACTGTGGTAGTTTTGATGTATGGATAAAAATATTTTGAAGCGTATCTTATTTGATAAACACAATAATTGGGAAACATTTAAAAGAAAAAAAGGGGACAGAATCCGTTCTATTGTCATCAAGGAGGTAGAAAAATATCGTGACTGTGGAGATATGAAAAATGGATTCACCCTCTATGTTTGCGAAG